>JAGADH010000154.1 GCA_017613715.1 Desulfovibrio sp.
ATTTCTTTATCTAATTTAGAGAATAAGTCTAGCATTTCGATTTCTGATATCGTGTTAAATATGCCTATAAACTCGTCACCGCCAAATCTATATAAATTGTCTTTATCAAAAACAGTTTTCAGGATATTTGCTGCATCTGTTATTGCCATATCACCAGCTTCATGGCCTAGGTCATCATTTATATTCTTTAGACCGCAAATATCAAAAATGGCAACGGAAAATGGAATTTCTTCCTTCATATGAGAATCAATTAAATTAATAGTATCAATATATGCTGCTCTATTCTTTAACGAAGTCAGCCTATCAATAAAAGCTTGTTTATGAACTATTTCAATTTTATGTCGCAAATCAGTTTCCATTTTATCAATTTCGTCTTTTAACGTGTCAATATTATCAACATTTTTGTTCGTATTTTTAGAATTTTTAGTTTTATTATCATTATCGTTTGATTTTAGACAGTTTATATTATCAATGCTAATCAATAGCTCTTCAATTGTATTTCTGAGATCATTAATTTGACTAAAAAAATAACGAAATCTTTTTCTGCTCATATGAGTAATCAATATAAAAAGTATCCCACCGACTAAAAGAGAAACTACAGCTGCAAGAATTATAGTGCGTACTGAATTAGTAATTTGTTTATCATACCATTCGGCGCTGAAATCAACGGCTACGATGCCTGCTACCTTGCCAGAAGAATTCAGTACAGGGCTATAAGAACTATAAAACCGACCCCACTTATCTTCATAAGGTTACTCGTCTACAGCAGATTCTCCTTTACTAGCCTTAATCAAAGCATCCGTTGTAACTATTGGAGAACCAAATTCTCCGGGATCTTCAACAGTGTGATCAACAGAAAATACAAATTTGTTATTCCCAATATCTTTAATGCAATATATGTATTTCAAGTCAATATTATCTTGAAAATGTTTCAGGGTTTTCATTACCGTTTGGTAATCTTTCGTCTCTGCGTCTTCAGCCTTTAATTTTTCAAGAGCATTACCATCAAGCATGAAGCCGCTGTTTTTGAGATATCCAACATACGACTCTGAATAAGAGAAATAAGCGATGAACTGGATTGCTTGATTAACAAAGCACCAACGCAAATATTGATAATGAGCAATGACAAACCAATCGCCAGCAAGGATTTGGCAAGAGAGGTAATTTTGAATTTGTTCATCTCTTCCCTCGAAAGACTGAGAACTTACAAGATACGAGGTTGATAAGGAGGGCTACCACGACATCGCAAGCTTCAATGGCAGCCCTGTCCCTGATTTCCTTGGGCGCATCGGCTCGCCATGCGTCGATTTTCTGCTGCGTGAAAAAATCGCCGGGCCACTGAACACCATATCCGGCATCGGTGAGTTGTATAGTGTTTAAACGGAGATGACCTTATTATCAAGAACCGGGGCGCTGGGTAATAAGGTGATGGGTATTCTCAGAATAGCCGGCGAAATAGTCAATCAGGCCGCCTCAACCAATGCCTCTTCTGCGACGGCAACCCCGTTTCGCCTGTGGCAGTTTTCCAAAAATCCTGCAACTGTCATGGATTTTTCATTGGGCAGTCCAACGCCCTCATAAGGTGCCTTCTCCTCGGCGTTTCCTCTTCCGATGAGATGGGTAAGCATCTCGGTGCCAGGTCACCAATGGCGTTCATGACGCAGCTCGAACGTGGCATAAACCGCGTTATGCTACTGTCCATTATGGATATGGATTGGCTCAGAATTGTTGTGTTTTCTTGCAGCCTTTGACGGCTTGATTCCTCCAGTGTAATGTCTTTTTACTAAGGAGCTCTGAGATGACGCGGTACGGTCACTGATACGCTGATATGAAGAAGCGCATATGGAACTTGCCATATGCGAAACCAGACGCTCCACACACACGGTTCTGAAGACCTGAGTGCCGACGAGCAGACACGCATGGAAACAGAAATACAGGAAGGATCGCCAATAAAGAGAAATAGGCTGTAAGATATGCGACACGAGTTTCAAAAATCAGAACCACGGATGAAGCTTGAACTCCTAGGGGTTGCTGCCCCAGTGGACGCTTTGCAACCTGGTCTTCCTCTCTATCTTGCCCCTGTAGAGGCCGGTTTCCCCTCTCCTGCCGAAGACTATCTGGACAAGCGGCTGAATCTGCATACGCATCTCGTCAAGCATGAAACGGCCACGTTTTTCCTTCGCGCACACGGGCTGTCCATGATAAACGCGGGCATCCACGATGGTGACTTGCTTGTCGTTGATCGCGCTGTGCCTGCCGAGCACAACAAAATTGTCATCGCCGCCCTGGATGGAGAACTGACGGTGAAACGGCTTGTGCGCCGAGGCGAGAAAGTGCTGCTTGTGCCCGAAAATCCTGACTACCCAGAATTCGATATTACCCAGCGTGAGCACGTTCACATCTGGGGCGTTGTCACCTATGTCATACACAAGTTCTAAAGGTCAACTCTGGGGGCTGGTAGACTGCAACAGCTTCTACGCCTCCTGCGAGCAAGTCTTTCGCCCGGATTTGCGGGGTAAGCCCGTTGTGGTGCTCTCAAACAACGACGGCTGCATCATCGCCCGTTCTGCCGAAGCAAAGAAACTTGGCATCCCCATGGGCGAGGCTTTTTTTAAGGTGCAGGGCTACCTCAAGGCCAAGAAGGTTGCCGTATTCTCCTCAAACTTTGCCCTGTACGGCGACCTGTCAGCACGCGTTATGGCGACCATGGAGGAAATCTGCCCGGAGATTGAGCAGTATTCCATAGACGAGGCCTTTATCCCCATGCCGGAGGCTCTGGCCGTCAATGCCGAGGAAATAGCCGTCACGCTGAAGGAAACTGTCTATCGCTGGACGTGCATTCCGGTCTCTGTGGGTATTGGCCCAACCAGAACGCTGGCCAAGGTCGCCAACCATATCGCCAAGAAAAGCACGGGCGTGTGCGTTCTTCGTCCTGATGCGCCGTTTCAGCAGATATTGAGCAAGGTGCCGGTCGAGGATATCTGGGGCATCGGCAAGCGGCAGGCGTTAAAGCTGGCCGGAGTTGGCATTCGCAACGCCTGGCAGCTTGCCCAAGCGGATGACAGCTGGTTGCGCAAGCATCTGACCGTTGTGGGCTGGAAAACAGCTCTTGAACTGCGCGGCATTCCGGCCATAGGGGAAGGAGAATTGCCCACGCCCAGAAAATCCGTGCTGTCCTCTCGCTCCTTTGGTGAAAAGGTGCGCGACAAAGCCCTGCTGGCAGAAGCCATTGCCTCCTTCACGGCACGGGCGGCAGAGCGCATGCGCAGGGATGGCATGCTGGCCAGAGGCATTGCCGCGCACATCCGCACGTCCTTTTTCGACCAACAGCGCCAGTATGAGCAAAGCGGCCAGCATACTTTCCGTTTTGGCACGAACGACACCGGCTTGCTTCAGCGCGAGGCCGCAAAAATTCTTTCAGACATTTACAAGCCCGGTTTTGCGTATGCCAAGGCAGGCGTGATGCTTTATGACCTGATTCCAATGAAGCAGCAGCAATGTTCTTTGCTCCCTATGCCGGAGGCTGACCCGAGGCGTATGGAGCTGATGTCAGCACTCGACAAAATCAATGGCAAACACGGCCACGGCAGTCTAAAATTTGGTGCGGAAGGGCTCACAGGCCAGGTTTGGAAGATGAAGCAGAACAATCTTTCACCACGTTTTACGACCGAGTGGGATGAGCTGGCTACGGCGTATTGCAAGTAAAACCCGCAGCGCCCATGCCGCTTGAGCGGTACATGTTGGCGAAGGCCATGCCGCCCGCGATGGCGCCCTTGAGCAGGGACGTGCCCAGGCTTCCCGCTGAGCTCTTGAGGTAGGAGCCCTGGGCGTCGTACGCGTCGGCCTGGTAGTTGGCCATCTTGACCTGTTCGCCCGTCTCCCACTTCTTCAGGGCCACGTCATAGGCGTTCCCCTGCATTTCCGAAGCGAAGCGGTCGATGTTGCCGAGCTCAACGTCCAGCGCGGAACCGCTGCCCATGTCCACGTTGCCCGCCGCCAGGAGGGAGCGGTTGTGGCCCTGCGCCTGCTCAAAATCGCGCCTGAGCTGGCGTTTCTGCTTCTCGATCTGGCGGGCCTCGATGTCGCCCTTCTGCTGCATGAGC
>JAGADH010000155.1 GCA_017613715.1 Desulfovibrio sp.
GGCTTTGCGTGATTTAGCGTGGGAGGCTTTGGAGGAAGGAGAACGCTGGACTTCGTATCTTTCCGTACTGAACGGAACATTTCCCGAAGTCCGTCTTGTGGGAGCTTCTCTGCTTTAGCGGCGCAGCGAGGCTGGCAGGGCAAAATAGATTTTGGCCATGAGGTCGAACAAGCTGCCCGGCAGAAAGCTGACTAAGTAAAAAAGACGATGTTTAAGGCTTGGATCTGTGATGCTGCGCAAAAGCGCTCTTGCCTGGCTGCCCTTCTGCTGGTGCCAGAGATCAATGGCTTTTTGAAAGTTGGCACGCCTGGTCAAAAGTTGAACCAGATCCGCGTAGTCGTGGTCATAGCCAGGATAGAGTGTGCGCTGCTTTTGCAGGATCGTGAGTGTTTCCTCGGCAAATTGTCCGAAATGTTTGAAGGTGGTATTACCACCATGGATGCGCCAGAGTGTCAGGGGTTCATCCACATAATCAAGCCTCCAGTCATGGGCGATGCGATAGAAAACATCGGCCTCTTCGCAGACATTGAGTGTCTCGTCAAACCATCCGCCCGTCCAGGCACGGGCTTCCTCTCCTAGCGATTTGAGGGCTTCACGCCTGATCATGGCCGAGGACATGGAAATCCACTGCCGCTGCATGAGCTCGGCAAAGACCATGCCCCTGGCAGGTGTGCTGCCTGCAAAGACCCGCCCAAGTTCCCTCCTGCCATCAAAGAGGACTGTGTCCGTGCAGACCAGACCAATCCGACTGTCCTGCCTGAAGCAGGCCACTTGTTTGGCAAGTTTTTCAGGTCGCCAGAGATCATCGCAGTCCAAAAATGCGATGAATTCACCTGCAGCTTCTCGAATGGCCAGATTGCGAGCTGCTCCCAGTGGCACAGGTATCTCTCCGCGCACATAGCGGATTTTTTCACCGTAGCTCTGGGCAATGGCTGGGCTTGCGTCGCATGAGCCATTGTCAAAAAAAATCACTTCAAAGTCCGTAAAGGTCTGAGCCATGAGACTGTCGAGGGCTTGCGCAAGATCCTTGCTGCAATTGCGGCAGTTCATGATAACGGAAACACAGGGAATACTGCCTTGAGTATCTTCTGACATAGGCTTTCCTTGGGTAGCCTTACTTTTCAAGCGCTTTTTTGATGACAGCGCAGACTTCTTCCACGTCCTGGCAGCTTAGCGCCGGATGCAGAGGTAAGGTCAAAATCTCGGAGAAAAGCTGCTCTGTGGCCGGAAGGGACGGAGAGCCATGGCCGAAAAAGCTGTGCAAATGATTGGGTTTGTAATGCAGACCTGTAGCAATGCCCTGTTCTTCCAGAGCCTGGCGGACTTGCTGCTTTTTGCCGTCAAGGACGCGTACCACTTGTATGTGCGGGACAATGAAATCTTTGGGATCAGTCTCCAAAAGCGCAATGCCTTCCTGTTTGACGAGTCTCTGAGCATAGACTGAAGCTCTTAGCGTTCTCTTGGGGAGAAATTCTTTAGGAAAGCGTTTGAGCTGGCTGCGACCGATGGCTGCCATGATATTACTCATATGATAGCGCCAGCCCTGACGTTTGACATCAGCATCCCAGGAACGGCCTCCGGAAAAGCGTTTGGCCGTGTCACCTTCCACAGAGAGCAAGCGGGCGTCCGCCGCAAGTCGCGCGCTTTCCGGGTCGAAGCAGACGAGACAGCCGCCCTCGCCGCAGGTGATATTTTTGATACCGTCAAAGCTGAAACAGACAATGTCGCCAAAGCTGCCTATGCGTTTGCCGTGGTGACGGCAACCAAATGCGTGGGCTGCGTCTTCCACAACGCGCAGGCCGTGTTCCTTGGCAAAGGTGTAGACCTCATCTAAATGCCAGGGATTGCTCGCATAATCGACAAACATCACGGCTATGGTGTTTTCAGTGATGCGTTGAGCTGCGTCTTGTAAGTCGAGGGTACCGGTTTTGAGCAGCACATCACAGGCCACAGGCTTACAGCCCGCTGCGCTGATGGCCTGAAACGAGGCCACAAAGGTCAGGGAGGGCACAAGAATTTCAGGCGTGCCAGAAGTCTTGGGTGAGCAGGCTCGTACGGCGTCGCATGCCAGGTGCAGTGCAGCTGTGCCGGAATTGGTCGTGATGACCTGCTCTTTGTCGACTTCGAGAAAAGCGGCCAGCTCTTCTTCAAAGAGCCTGGTTTCTTTACCCATGCCGAGGTAGCCGTCTTCAAGCAGGACTCGGCTGACGGCTTTGGCTTCTTCCTGACCGACGATGGAACGGGAAAGACGCATTGTCATAGTTTTTACTGGCCCTGACGCCTAGGACAGGGCCTCCTCCTTGCAGAAAAATGGCGAACAAGTTTTCGTGAATGCCGCAAATAAAAATACGCCTTCTTGCTTTGCCGGGCAAGAAGGCGTTTTCGTCGCTATGGCCGTGTGATTAATTATCGAGAGGATTCTCTTCACGCAGAAGATTGGCAAGATCCAGGAGAATGAGCAGTCGGTCATTGAGCTTGCCCACCCCCTTGATGTATTCAGAGCCAATGCCGGCCACCACAGGCGGAGCGGCTTCAATGGTGCTTGAGGGCAGGCGCAACACTTCACTGACGGCGTCCACGAGAATACCGATGACTTTTTGCCCCAGGTCCACGACAACAATGCGCGTATCAGCGTTGGGTTCAACCTGTGGCTTATTGAAGCGTGTGCGCATATTGACGACAGGAATCACCTTGCCGCGCAGATTGATGACACCCTCGATAAAAAATGGCGCACGAGGTACCATGGTAATCTGCAGCATACGGTTGATTTCCTGGACTGACAGGATATCAACGCCAAACTCTTCGTCGCCGATACGGAATGTAACAAGCTGAATTTCGTCGTCGTGCTTCGAAGCATTGAGTGCTTCGTCGTAGTCGCTCATGAGAACCTCCCAAACAGGCAGAAAGTGCTGTCTGCAACAATCCCTCTATCGGCAGTTTGCAAATTAACTTGAGAGTAAGGCAGGTATCCTGGCTGAAAGCTCAGACCAGTTTATCCTTAATGACAGTCAAGGTCGAGCAGAGCAAGAATTTTTTGCAGAGGAATGGCCTGTTCAACGCAGTCGGCAAGTCGTTCAAGCGCTGTCTCGCGTTCGTAGGGGCTGACTGCTTCCTCTGTTAAGCCCCTGTCACGGCGCAGGCTATTGCACAGGGCATTGCGAAAACTGTCACTGTCAAAAATGCCGTGCAGATAAGTCCCCCAAAGCCGCAGCTGCCCCTGACGATCCAGGAGGCCGTAGCCCAGAGGCTTGCCGTGTTTGTCACGGAAAAGCGTCTGAAGAGTTGTGTTTTCCAGTGAGCTTTCGCCATGATGGATTTCATAGCCAAAGACCGGAAGTCCAGCAGGGCCAAAGCTTGCCGTGGTTAAGCCCTGGCTTCTGCACAGGATTTTTTTGTTCGTAAGACGGGTCTTCATGGGAAAAAGACCTAAGCCTTGGCAATGTCGTTTTCCTTCAAGACCTAGGGGATCGTCAAGAGTTGTGCCAAGCATTTGCAGACCGCCGCAAATGCCGATGAGCATACCCCGTCCATGCTCAAGTGCCTGCCTGGCATAGTTGCGGATGGCCTGGTCAAGGCCAGTCTGGGCAAGAAAGGCAAGATCCTGGCCGGTATTGCGCGAACCCGGCAAAAGCAGACAATCAGGTTCGCCAAGATCTTTGGCGGAGCGCACAATTCGCAGTTGCAGATTTTTTTCCCGAAGGAGCGGGTCAACATCGGTGGCATTGCTCAGATGCGGTAAATCAATAAAGGCAAAATCGAGCTGCTGTATTGCCTTGGCAGGCTTAGCGCTGGGAAAGCGTTCTCCCTGCTTAAGACTTACCGAATCCTCGTCCGGCAGGCCAAGGTCGGGGATCCAGGGAACTATCCCGAAAAAGGGACGTTTTGTCATCTTTTCAAGGCGTTTGAGAGCAGGCTGCAGAAGTGTCTGATCGCCGCGAAATTTATTGAGGATTA
Source organism: Desulfovibrio sp. (assembly GCA_017613715.1). GTDB lineage: Bacteria > Desulfobacterota > Desulfovibrionia > Desulfovibrionales > Desulfovibrionaceae > Desulfovibrio. Next base: position 3,955 of record JAGADH010000155.1, read on the forward strand.
AGCCTCGAATCAGAGTCCTTTCCCTTGGTGTCAGCAATTGCATGGTGCCAAGTAGGGCGGCAAAGGCTCCGCCGCGGTCGATATCAGCTGCAAGCAGGACATCAGCATTAGCAAAGCGAGCCATACGCATATTCACGATATCGTGCCGGCGTAAATTGATTTCTGCAGGGCTGCCGGCACCTTCAAGGATGACGACATCGTAGTCGGCGACGAGCTCTCGGTAGGCTTTCTTGACGGTTTGCCAGAGATCCTTTTGAAAATATTGGAAGTCTTGGGATGTGAGTGTGCCGTAGGGTTTGCCCAGCAGAAGAATCTGCGAACCCTTTGATGCCACTGGCTTCAGCAAAACAGGGTTCATGCGCACATCAGGCTCAAGCCAGCAGGCCTCGGCCTGCAGCGCCTGCGCTCGCCCCATTTCCTCTCCCCCGCGCGTTACGAAAGAGTTGAGCGACATGTTCTGGGCTTTAAAGGGGACAGTGCGCAGACCAGTGCGGCTGAGCATACGGCAAAAGGCCGTGACAAGAAGGCTTTTGCCGGCATTGGAGCAGGTACCCTGAATCATCAGGGCTTTGGCTTTACAAGCAGTGGCTTTGGGCATGTCAGTGCGCTGCGAGAAGGGAAAAGGGGGTCAGGAGAGCTTCAAATGGCCTTACGTGAGCTTGCACTAGCTATTTATTTGCTTTGTGGCAGTTGTCAAGTCAGAAGAAACTATGTATGATAAAACTTAAGACTTTCTCTGCTTGACCGAGCCCTAAAGATTTCTTTTTTTTTGTCGTTGAGAGCTGCAGAACCTTAAGTCCATGGTTTTTGGAACAGCGCCCTTGCTTCGCAAGCCATGGGATCTTTTTTTGCACAGCTCGCTGCAGCTTTTGGCGGCCGAGTATCTCGAACAATGCGGAAGCCCTAATGTATCTACTTATTGGACTCATTATAGTAATCGCTTCTGTAGCTGGTGGCTACACCATGTCGCACGGTGACTGGGGCGTTCTCCTGCAGCCTGCAGAAGTGATTATTATTTTGGGCAGCGGCATGGGGGCTTTTTTTGCCGGACAGACCAAATACACCTTTGGTCTGATTGTGAAGAGTCTCAAACATCTTTTTGCCGATCCCGGCTCAAGCAAATCCAAATATCTCGACACCTTGGCCCTGCTTTACGCTCTCTTCAGTAAAATGCACCGTGACGGCGTCATCTCCATCGAAAGTGACGTCGAAAAGCCTGAATCCAGCCCGATTTTCACGAAATACCCCAATATTGCCAAGAATGGTGTGGTCATCAATTTCATCAGTGACACCCTGCGTGTTTATCTGACCACCGGTGACCCTGCGGATATCGACAGCCTGATGAAGGTTGATATGCATACCATTGATGAAGAAGGTATGCTGCCGGCCCACGGTATTTCCCATATGGCCGAATCGTTGCCTGGTATGGGTATCGTTGCCTGCGTTATCGGCGTCGTCATCACCATGGGAAAAATCAATGAGCCGCCTGAAGTTCTCGGTCACCACATTGCTGCGGCCATGGTCGGAACTTTTCTTGGTATTCTTTGCTGTTATGGCCTTTTTGGTCCTATGGGTTCCAAGCTTGAAAACTATGTGAATGAAGAGCATTTTTATCTCAACTCCATCAAGGAGGCCGTTGCGGCCGCCATTCGTGGGGCTACACCGTTAATCGCCGTAGAATACGGACGCAGAGCAATTCCCTATCCTTTTCGACCGCTTTTCTCAGAAATGGAAGAAAAGCTGAAGAGCGGTTAGTTTTCCCAATAGATACAGGAGGCCATGATGGGAGGAGCATGGAAAGTAGCCTATGCTGACTTCGTGACAGCCATGATGGCGTTTTTTCTTCTGATGTGGATCTTGAATATGGTTCCGCCTGAAACCAAGGCCGGTCTTGCGGCCTATTTCAGTGGTGAGCGTAATTTTGATTCAAGTTCCACGTCTCCTATTTCCAATAATCCGTTCATTCAAAATACCGACAAAATTGACAGTCGAGACATAAAGATCAATGAAACAGAGCGCTCGCATTATGCTATAGCCCAGAAACTGAAGATGATCATGGCTGATGCCGTTCCGCAGAATTCCTCAGGTATCAGTGCCGACGATCTTGGGGTGCAATTGCGTGTGAATTCGGATGCCCTTTTTCAAAGGGGGTCCATTAAGATCATGCCTGAGGCGGAAAAAGTCTTTAAGGGCGTACTTGGCATTTTGAACGAATATAATCTCTACCTCGTAGTCCGCGGACATGCTGACAGCGATGAAGCGGCACCACCTTATCCCTCAGCATGGGAACTGTCAGGCGCGAGAGCTGCCACTGTACTTCATTATCTGGCAGATCATCATGTCAAACCGAGCCGTTTACGCGGTGTGGCCTATGGTGATACAAGACCTCTGAAGCCGGGCTTTGATGAAGCCAGCAAAGCCGCCAATCGGCGCGTTGAGTTTTTCTTTCATCGACCGGAAGTCATGTCCTATAGTGTCGTCTATTAGCAAAAAGATTGTTTTGATTTGAATCCTGCGTCCGTAGCTCAGTTGGATAGAGCGTTGGCCTCCGGAGCCAAAGGCCGTGAGTTCGAATCTCGCCGGGCGCACCAGAAAATCCAATAAAATGGGGCGGTTAGATGTAGTATCTAGCTGCCCCTTTTGTTTTTTGAAAAACAGCCTGGTGTTGGATTCCCGAAGAAAAATTACTGTAACCTATTGAAATATCAGTACTTATTGATCCAAACGGAATCCACGCAGGCCTTTTCCCCAGAAGGAAATTGCCCGGATTTTGGATGGGTTGGATAGCGATCCAACTGGCTGAAATGATTCACTTTTAGGATAGAGCGAAAATGCTGTTCTACTGACCAAAAAACAAATGGCATTAGCATTGGATTGGATTGGAGAGCGTCATGTATCGCCTGCAAACTGAAGACTTCCAGCTGGAAATGCTCGCGAAAGTTTATGAAGAAGACATGTCTTCACCGGTCAATACAAGCCTGATTTTGTCCGTATCCAGCGACGGCTTTTCCGCATCCGCA
>JAGADH010000156.1 GCA_017613715.1 Desulfovibrio sp.
CGTACCCACGAGATTCTGGACATGATGGCCCACCTCATGCGCCACAACGTAACCCAGCGCAAAATCACCGCCTCCCCCCAAGCTTACTCTGCATATCGTTGTAGAAGGAGAGATCAATATAGAGCTTATGATCAGCCGGACAATAAAAAGGCCCCATAGCCGCCTGACCATAGCCGCAGGCCGTTTCTGCGGTGCCGCTGTAAAGCACAAGTCGTGGCGGCTCATAGTTGCGGCCAAGACCGCGAAAGAACTGTTGCCAGAGATCTTCTGTCTGTTTGAGCACAACCTTGGTGAATTCAGCAAGACTATCATGTCCCGGAGCTTGAGGCGCCCTTTGCTGCACAGAAGGTGCCGTGGAAAGCGGTACGCCTCCGTCCAGAAGACCTGTGAGATCCACACCAAAGTAACCGCCTACAAGCACCAGAAGAAGGAGCAGGATGCCCGGCTTGCCACCTATAGGCATGCCTCCCAAGGAGCGGCCCCGACGGTCTTCAACATTCTGACTGCGTTCCATGTCCTGCCAGCGCATAGTGCCTCCCATTTCGCAAAAGGATTTATTAAAAATTCAGCGTGGATACCTCGACCTTCAGGCCGGGGAGGAAACGCTGCCTCCGATATTTCTCTGCTTACCGATGCCGGCACATGCCGTAGTCATCGGCCCATTGCAGCAGCCTGCAATGCCGCCAGGAGATGCCATCGCCCTTCCCATCCGCAGACGCGATGCAGAATGAGCTGTCTCCCGCACAGCCACACGTCTGAAATGCGTTCCAGCAAGCTTTCCCTTCGGCACAACAGCCGAATCGCCGGTCGCAAAGCCGCAAATGCGCTTCTGACGCCTGCAGAAGCCTCGCGGGAAGCCATATTTGTCACTGCGCGTCCTTTGCTGCGAGAGATGCGAGCATCGTCCGAATGCGCGAGGTAGGTGACTGTGAGACCTGAAGCCAGGGGCTATCTTCGCAAAGCTCAAAAAAAGCTCACGACTTCAGCGTATACGGCTCTTTACAGTCTCAGGCCAAAAGCGTATTTTTAAAAAATCACCATAAATTTTCAAGGTTCAGGCAGAAATTCACAGGGCTGGGAGATCTTCTCTCAGCCATACCTTCAGCATGAGGAGTTTGCCATGAAGTCTTCGATGCTCACGTCCCTTGTCCTCGGGGCAGCACTGCTGCTGCCGGCCCTGGCCACAGCGGCTCCGCAACAAATGCCGCGTTATCACTACAAATTAAAAGATGTCCGTGAAGTCGATGGCCGTCAAGGTGTTGCCTGCGACGGAAAATACATCTACGTCTCTGACAGCAAAAAGCTCTTTAAATATGATATGCAGGGCAAACTGGTGGCCAAGAATGAGAATCCCTTTGAAGGCTACACCATTCCCTCCAACCACATCGGTGATATTGACGTCTACAACGGCGAGCTCTTCCTGGGCGCCGAAAACTTCATGGACGGTGTGGGCAAGGATATTCAGATCGCCATTCACGATGCCGAAACCCTGAAATTCAAAAGAACCTTCAAGTTTGAAGCCAAGAGCGGCCAGGAAGAAGTCAGCGGCATTACCGTGGATCCCGTGAAGAAGACCGTCTGGATGTGCTCATGGGTCGGTGAAGAAAGTGGCCGCTATCTCTATGAATACAGCCTGGCCAATGGTCAGTATCTGCGCAAGGTGCATCTGCAGCCTGTACCGCAGTGGGTGCAGGGTGTCTTCTACTGGCAGGGTTCCCTCTTTGTGACTGCCGATGACGGCACGGCTGACGACAATGAACCCGACGCCATCTACCGCATTGACGTCACCAGCGCCTCCAATGCCCCTGTGGTGCTTGAGAAGAAACTCAATGAAGCCATTAAGCAGGGTGAAATTGAAGGTCTCTGCGTTGATCCTGCATCAGGCGACCTTATGGTGCTGATGAACCGCGGAGCCCATATCGTGCTGGGTATGACCAAGGGCTTCTATCCCGGCTATACCCGCGAAATTCATGAAATCTACCGCTACACCATGAGTCCCAATCAGGCCAAGCGCTAGCCGGCCCAAAGACTGGGATTTCTCGAGCAATGAATCTGAGGCGCACAGCTGTGCGCCTCTTTTTTTGCCATGCTGCTCTTGCTATAGTCGGCTCGCCGCCAAGGGAGAAAGATATCGATTCAGATCGAAGAAATCCCTTTGAGCCCGCAGGCAGAGGTTTCTTCCCAGATGCTGCCCCTGTATTGCTTTATCCCATAAGCCATAACAGAGGGCTTTGCGCCAACTTTGGACTATGGGAGACAGGTCGCAAAAATCGGCTAGAATTTGACTTTGCAAGCCATTTTGTCTACCTTTGGACATAGATCTTCAAACAAAGGAGGAATATCATAGCAAGCGCCCTTGTCAGGAGAAACCTATGTTCAAATATTTGATGATCATCTTCTCCAGCCTGATCACAGTCTGCCTTATCACCTACAGCGGACTGATGACGACACTTGAAAGCAGCTCGGAAAACAGCGCTAAGGAAGAAATCCCTCTGGGCAGTTTCGAGGTCTGGATTTACGACTATCCCATGGCCGATGTGCAGGTGCTCGTATCCAGCCAGGTCTTAGCCATCAAGAACCGCAATCCCCTGAACATCAAAAGCATTGCCAATAACGAGCCCTGGAAGGGACAGATCGGTACAGACAATCAAGGACATGCCATTTTCTCATCGTTCAGCTACGGACTGCGTGCCGCTGCTCTCACACTACGCGCCTATGAACGCAAATACGGCATCAATACCCTTGAAGGCATCATCAGCCGCTTTACCGAAGGCGATAAGCTTCAGATTGACAAGTATATTCTCTTCCTTTCTGTGCGCTTAGGTATTGAACCACATCAGCGCATCAGCATCAAAAAATATCTGCCCAATCTCCTCAGATACATGTCTCGCTACGAATGCGGCCTGACGCTGCCGGACTCACTCTTCACACCCTACGATATCCTGGCCGAAATGTAGCAAACTCCTCTCCATACGGCAATTTTCTTGGCAAGGAGAGACGCTCCCCCTGTCTCAAAATCTTGACGCCTGACCGGGAAAACTCTAAAAGTCATTTTTTCGCATAGGTAAACAGGGGAGAGCGTATGCATCTCATTCCCAAAGCGGATGATCCGCTCTACGTTCACGATCGCTGCCAGTGTCAGGACTGCGGTTATATTTTTCTCCGCAAAACGGGCCTGCTTTTTCGTTGTGTTTCGCTCTTTCGCGGCGAGATCTGCCCCAACTGCACGGGCAACCACGTCATCCCGCTGCCTCAGACACATATCAGCCCTGCCTTTTCCAAAGCAAGGCCCCGCCGCCTGCGACACAAAGCCAAGAAGAGCCTCTGAGCTTTCCAGGACGCATAAGTGCGAGAAAGCCTTTTCATGGCACAATCTCTTCTCAAGTAAAACTATCCCAAGGGCTGAGTGAAAACGTCTTCGCTCAGCCCTTTCTCCTGGCATGCTCTTGTCAGAGCTGGCCCCCAGAAGGGCCTGGCCTGGAGAGGAACTTACGCAAAAGCTTGAGCGGCAGGCAAAATTCTGGCTTGCCAGGCTCTTGCGCCGTGCTTTTTCCGCAAAAAAGGCCCATAGCAAATGGGCCCTGAATGTGAACTTTTTAGCGGGATCAATAGCTGCACAAAGCTACTTGTCTGCCATACGCTTCAAAATGTAGTCGATCTCCACATCGAGATCCTTTTTCTCCTTACGCAGCAGTGTGCCATCAGGCTGAACAAAAATGGCATTCCAGGTCTTGCCCTCATCAACGGAAAATTGCCATTCCGTGTCGGAAATCTGCTTATAGCTCACAGGTACCTTGTTCTCCTTGTCATGCACAAGCACACCCATTTCTTTTTCACTGAAAGAAATTTCCTTGGGCTGCAGACTCTTATAGCGATCGATGGAGAGCTGATTCATCAAGTCCGAGGCCTTGACCGAAACGACCTCCCAGCGTCCCAGAAGAGGATTGGCAAAAGCAAGAGAACTCAGAGCAAGAAATCCGCCAAGAGCAAGAACAAAACAAGCTTTTTTCATCAACTATTCAGCGTGGAAACCCCGTCGTGATGACGGGGAGGAAACGCTGCCTCCGTTCAATTTCCTCTTTTCTAGCCAAAATCTTATGCCGATCAGACGGCACAAGGCGTCAACAAGACCTACGATTGCCCTGCACGGGGGAATTAGCGTGCAAAGCCCTGCACTCGCTTCAGGCGCTGAGCAGCCTCGGGAAATTTCTGCTCTGCAGCCTTACGGTAAAGTTCTTCAGCCTTGGCATAATCCTTGGGCACACCCATGCCTTTTTCATAGAAAAAGGCAAGCTTAAACTGCGCAAGGGCACTGCCCTGCTGGGCTGCCAGATCAAACCAGTGGGCTGACTGCGCATAATCCTGCTTGACACCGATGCCCTTACGGTAGCGCAGCCCAAGCTCACACTGGGCATCGCTGTTTCCCATTTCCGCAGCCTTGGTATACCAGGCAAGGGCACGGGCCTGGTCACGTCCTCCGCCAAGTCCCTTGGCAAAGCATTCAGCAAGACGGAACATGGAAAGCCCGTGGCCGCTTTCGGCAAGATTGCTGTACAGTTCTTTGGCCCGTGGCAGATTGCGGGCTATGCCCTTGCCCTGCTCAAGACATTCAGCCAGAGCAAACATGGCATCCGAATGCCCCATCTCTGCGGCCTTGGCATAGAGTGCGGCAGCCTTCTGCCAGTTCTCACGGCTTGTACAGGCTTCAAGAAGAGCCTGAGCCTCATCATAATAGGCCTGCGCTCCTGCCGCAGCGTCAGGGGCTGACAGCTTGGGACTGGGCTGATCGCCAGCCTTTGCGCCTTGGCTCGGAGCTTCTGCTGCCTGACGGCCTTCCTTCTTCTCCTGATCGTCCTTGCTCCCCTTGCCTTCTGCCTTAGGCTTGATGGCTGACGCGACTTCCTGTCCTGCTTGAGGCAAAGCCACCTGGCCCTTGGGCGCCTGGGGGGCATTAGTCTCAGAACGTCCTGCTTGGGCTGCCTGATCAGGCTGATCGCTCTTCGGGGCTACCGGTTGAGTTGCTGTTTTGGGAGCTTGTGTATCGCCTGTCTGACTGGCCATGGCCAGCTCAGGCTTTTTCTCTGCCTTTTCTGCGGGCCTGGGAGCTTGCGCTTCCGGCTTTGTTTCAGGCTTTACAAGCGCCTGAGCCACGCTGGCATCGGCCAGAAGCACGTCGAGACCTTCCTCGTCGCTGGCCCTGGCCCTCAGCTCTTCTTCAACTTTTGGCAGATAGTCGGCATAATCAAGACCCAGAGCAGCCAGTTTTTTCTGCGCCTCGGCTAAACCCGCTGCAGCCGCAAGTTTCAGCCAGTGGCGTGCCTGGTCCTGATCTTTTTCAACGCCCTGTCCGCGCTCATAAAGCAGGCCGAGATTATAGCGGGCAGCGGCCAGGCCGTGTTCGGCAGCCTTCAAAAACCACGCAAAAGCAGGCCCAGGACCAGGCTGACTGCCCACGCCCTCAAGGGCAAGACGGCCAAGAGCAAATTCAGCCGGTGCAAAGCCCTGATCAGCCGCATGGCGATACCATTCTTCGGCAAGGGTCAGATTCTTGGCGAGACTTACATTCTGACTTTTCAGACCATTTTCGTAGAGCTGACCCAGACGATACTGAGCCCTGGCAATGCCCTGACCTGCCGCCTTGCGGTACCAGGCAAGCGCTGAAGCTTTGGTTTCAGGTTTGTCCTCGGCCTCCAAAAGCACAGCCAAATTGTACTGGGACTTGAGGTGCCCCTTGCTGGAAGCCTTGGCAAAAAATTCACGGGCGCGGATGAGATCAACGCTGCCGGCAAGCCCCTGCTCGGCAAAAATGCCGGCATTATAGAGGGCCGGAGCATAGCCCTGAGCCGCACTCCGCTCATAGAACTGGGCCGCCTCACGCAGATCCTTTTGGCAGCCCCGACCTGTGGCCAAAAGCTCGGCAAGCATGCACTGAGCTTTCGCATCACCGGCCAGAGCAGCCTTGTGCAAAAAGGTATAGGCCTTTTTTTCATCCTTGGCGCCAGCAAGTCCAGACAGTGCCAGCAAAGCGAGTCTGCGCTCTGCCTCGGCATCATCCCGCGCCCTTTCATAAAAAGTGGCGGCTTTGGCACAGTCCTTGTCTACGCCAAGACCTTCTTCATACATACGCCCAAGGCGTACGAGCGCCACAGCTTCTCCGGCCTTGGCCGCTTTTTCATACCATTGCCTGGCCTGTGCCAGATCGCTCTCTATGCCCCGGCCTTCTTCATACATCTGGCCGAGATTGACGGCTGCCTTCATCTCGCCTTTTGCCGCAGCCTGCGTATAGCATTCCACAGCGTGAACGGGATTGCTCTTGACAAGTGTGCCCTCGTCAAAGAGCTCACCCAGACGCAAAAGCGCCGGCACATAGCCTCCGTCAGCCGCTTTTTTCAGCCATTCAATGGCCTGTGTTTCATCCTTGGGCATACCGTGGCCTGAGAGATACATATTGCCGAGCATATACTGCGACTCAATGTCTCCATGATTGCCGGCCTCGGCGAACCATTCGGCAGAACGGATCAGATCCTGCCCTACCCCGTCACCCTTGCTGTACATATAGCCTAATAAGCGCTGGGCTTCCGTACTGCCCAAAAGAGCGGCCCGACTGATGAGTTGAGCCGCCCGACTGGAATCCTTAGGCACATCACGTCCCAGGGAGAGTTTTTTGCCTTCTTCGAGCAATTCTTCGGCTGTGGGCTCCTTGGTGATGACTTCTTCATCCGTACACGCACTCAGTGTCAGGCCCAATGAGCCCGTCAAGAGCATACCGAGGAAAAAGTTTCTGGAATACGACACAACGCTTCCCCCTGGATTGAAATATTAGTCGCCCGACAACTGAGCAAAAGCCTGTTTGGCCCGGGCCTCTCCCTGCGCTTTGGCCTGGCCATACCAGTATAAGGCCAGAGCAATATTTTTGGGTGTACCCAAACCCTTTTCATAAAGACGGCCAAGACGGTACTGCGCCTTGGCATGCCCGCCCTGGGCCGCGAGATTGAAATACTTCCAGGTCAGACGAAAATCACTGTCAAGGCTGCGGTCAGCCTCATAGAGAAGACCCAAACGGTAGCTGGCAGGGGCATGGTTCAACTTCGCCGCTTCCTGATAGAGACTGATGGCTTTCTCGCGATTCTGCTGAACACGGCCAAGTCCCTTTTCATAGGCAATAGCCGATTCATAGAGCCTTTTGGCCGTGGCAAGATCCTTGCCTCTGGGTGGCAGAAGTGAGGCGACGGACTCAGGTGCCTGCTGATCTAACTTTGCAGGCTTTTGCTCCTGGCTTTTGCCATGCGCACCTTGCGCAGACAGGGGCTTATCCTTCCCCTGTTCCTCAAGGGCAAAACCGCCGTCAAGCTCTCTGATGCGTACGGAAATGCGTTTCCCGTCTTCGTGGGAAAGATCGCGCTCCTGGACGGGACTCGGTCTTCTGCCCTGGCCTCGGGGATGCCTAAGCGGGCGAAGATCGAGTTCCTGGTGTTCAACCAGAAAGCCATGGGACTCTGCCCGCCGAAGCCAGGCCTGGCCTTTACGCAGATCCTGATGCACGCCAAGCCCATGCAGATAGCACTGCGCCAGATTGTACTGGGCAATGGCATGGCCCTTCAGGGCGGCCTTGTGGTACCAGAAGACAGCGCGTGCCGGATCCTTGTCCACGCCGCCCTGGCCGCTTGCATAGAGGGTCGCAAGATTATTCTGCGCAGGCGCAAAGCCCTGCTCAGCCGAGCGTGTGTACCAGATCACAGCCTGGGTCAGATCGCGGGCCAGACCAGCTTCGCCTGCTTCATATAAACGGCCGAGCCTGTATTGGGCTTCACGGTCACCCTGTTCAGCCGCCTTGGCATACCAGTAACGCGCCCGTTCATGATCGCGCTCGCAGCCAAGACCTGTCTCAAAGAGCACACCCACATTGTACTGGGCAAGAAGCAGGCCTTTTTCCGCTGCCGCCAGAAAATAATGATAGGCCGCTTCCTCATTTTTCGGGACAGCCTGACCCTCAAGATACATGCGGGCTAGATTGTACTGAGCCGGTGCATAGCCGAGATTGGCGGCTTTTTCATACGCTGCAAGCGCCCCTGCCAGATCGCGCTCCTCGCCCTGAGCGTGGGCCTTGGCAAAAGCCTCAAGAAAAAGCTGGCGTGCGGAAGAGTCTCGCGTAATGCGCTGCCCTCTCATGGCAGGCTGAGCGTCCCTGCTCTGAATTGGCTGCGCAAAACCAAGCACGAGCAGACAGAGCATGAGCTGAACTGCAAGGAAGCGGAGAAGCTGGCTGCTGGCTGCACAAGACCCGTTCAAATAACCCCCCGTTTCAGCAAAAACGTACCATTATGGCAGGCTGCGCGCATGGCCAAGCCATGCTTCGGCCTTCCTGAAAAGCAGATCAAGCCACTGCGGCAGATCAAGCATGGCCTGATAGGCAAAGAAGGCGGAGACTAAACTCACAAGAAGCGAGGCAAGCAGGCCGCGTCCAAGACCTGTCAAAAACTCTCTGCGCAGCTGTCTAGCAAGCGTAAGCGTACAGGCCTCTATGGGCCTCATGCCGCTCGTCACAAGACTGCGGTAGGCGGCAGAGCTTGACAAGGCCTTGGCAGACAAGAATTTGCCGACAGACTCTGCTCCGGCCGATGATGACGGTTCGCTCTTTTTGCCCATCATAGCCTAGTTTGCCGAGGACTTGAGCATCAGAACAAACTTCTCAAGCCATTCCGTGACAAAGGGCAGCTTGATCACAATCAGGGCTTCACACAGCGCATAGAGACCAGCCAGAAAAAGAGCCAGGACAAGCGTGCTGCCAAGGGCAAAACCAAGACCTCGAGCCATGCCGCTTAGAAAATTGCGCAGAAAGACCTGCCACTTGCTGCAGGAGACCAGCACAAGTCCTGCTATCTGCCCTTCTCTGGCAATTTTCTCGGCAAAGGCCTCAAGCACTTTTTTCTCGTCAAGAGCAGCAAGTTCGCGTTCCTTGAGCAGATCCATGGGCAGCATAGCAAACCTCTATCCCACAAGCCAGACACAGGCCCTGATCAGGGCGATGGCGTAGAGCGCAGCAAAGGCATCGTCAAGCATCACCCCATAGCCATTGCGCATTTCCCGGTCACAAAAGGAAGCCGGCGGCAGCTTGACTATGTCAAAGAAACGGAAAGCCGCAAAGGCTGCCAACTGCCAGGTAAAGCTTTCCGGCGTCACGAGCAGCACAAGCCAGATGGCAAAGACCTCGTCAATGACAAAGGAGCCGTGATCATGCACGCCGCAGTTGCGGCCAGCCACCTCACAGGCCCAGGCACCCAGAAAAAACGTGAGAAAACAAAGAGCAAGCCAAAACCAGGGTCCCAAAAAAGGTGACAGGACAAGGTAGACAAAAAGACCGGCCAGGGTGCCCCAGGTGCCAGAGGCTGGCCGCAAAAGGCCACTGCCAAAAAACGTGGCCAGAAGATGCGCTGGCTGCGCACGCACAAACGCGCCATCCAGGCGCAGGCGCTGCTTGGGGCTATGCTTGTGATAAGCGGCAAACACGGTTTTCTCCCTCAGGGCTCATGCCAGTCGCGCAGCTCATAGCCCTGGGCCTTGAGATACCAGGCATTGGCACGATCAAGATCGGCCTCTGTGCCGTCGCCGTTTTCATACATCAGTGAAAGCATGAGCATGGCCTGAATACTGCCCTTGGCTGCCTCTTGCTGAAAAGCGAGCAAAGCCTTCTGAAAGCATTCCTGCGCCTTCTCCTCGTCCTGTACAACGCCGAGGCCCGCGGCATACATGGTTGCAAGGCTGTAGAGGGCCAGGGCACTGCCCTGGGCGGCTTCCTGCTCATAGAGAGCAAGAGCCCGTTCATAGAGAGCCTGGGCGGCTAGAGGATTCTCCTGAAGGCCCAGACCTGCGGCATAGAGATCGCCAAGGGCAAGACAGGCGTCGGGAGAACCTGCCTGGGCTGCCTTCTCATACCAGAGAGCAGCCTCTGCAAAAGACTGTTTTGTGCCCTGGCCTGCAGCATACATCTGAGCCACGCAGAACATCGCCTCAGGCTGGCCTAGTTCTGCGGCCTCAAGGTACAAGGCAAAGGCTTTGGAGTAATCGTAGCCGCCGCCAAGGCCATAGGCATAGGCATGACCAAGCCTGGTCAGACTCTCAGCCTGAGCAGAATGCTGCACAGAGGACGCCAGGGCAAGACCTTGAGCACTCACAAGACAAAGCCATACGCCCAAAAAGGTCGGCAAGAACAGGCAACGCATCGCTGACAAGCTCTGAGTGGCTTAATGGCTGTGCACGGAGCCTATCGACTGCGTAATGAGCACTTTCCAGCCCTTGGGAAGCTTGAGCTGACCGTCAAGAGCATCATGATGACTGTATTTCACACAATTGGGAAGCCCTTCTGAGGCACAGTAGAGCGCCACGTTCTGATACATGGAGCCCACATGCATACCTGAAAAGAGCTCGCCGGCAGGTGCCGCATAGAGCAAAATCAGCGAGGCATTGTCAAAACGCCTGCGCTGATCGCCGTCCAATACTTTCTCGATACTGTTTTTTTCCGGGAGATACTGCCAGACCCCGTCTCCCAGGACCACAAGAAGCCTGACTTTCTGCTCATTGCGGGCTGTGGGCACCACATGCCGGCCATCGGCCCGGTTCACCCCAAAACCTGCCCAGAGCAGCGAACTGAGTTCCGGCAGCGAGATATCATCGCCTGCAAGATGCCGCTCACTTTTACGGTCCTTGAGACAGGCCATAAGCGGTCTGCCACCGCTGGTATCAGGAACAGGCAGGGTCACAATGGTGCCATTGGCAGCAATTCGGTCAGGTGCAGCAAAAAGCGTCAGCGCAAGGGTGACTGCGCCCGCCCAAAGAAATGAACGTCTGTGCATCTTGCCTCTCTTTGTCCTGCTTCTTAGGTTCAGCCACAAGCCTGCGAGCCCCATGACTGCAAGATTTTAAGCCAAGCTAGAGTAGCTCGTTTTGTCGTGCATTGCAAATCAAAGACGTTTTTGTCGAATCTGCCCCAAAAAAAGTGCCACAGATTGGCAAAAGCTATAGGCTCCGGGCCTGGCGCAGCCCACACAGGCAGTGCTAGTGAGCAAGACCAAAGCTGCCAGCAGCTCACGCTCCCATGGCCCTGGCACGCTCAAGAAGCGCCTGCCGGCTGTTCTCACAGCCTTCAAAGACCACGGCCGTCACCAGATTTTCCAGAATCCTTGCGAGATCTGCCCCATGATAGCCCAGAGCCATCAGATCGTGCCCGTTCACGGCCAGGTCCTTACGCGTAAAACGTCCCTTCTGCCGATACGTCTCATCAAGCATTTGCTCAAGGCGGTCGATTTCCTCCATTCTGTTGGCACAGAGCGCACTGTGACCGGCAGTATCGGCGCGAAAAAGCGGCAGCAGACGCTTCAGGGGCGCATAATCAAAACGCTGAATGGCACGCCGCACAGCTTTTGGCGTTATGGCTATGCGAAGATCATGCTGCTCGACTAAAAAGAGAATGATCTCACGGCTTTTCTTGTCGAACTTAAGCCTTGTCATGATCGCATCGGCGTGCCGCAGACTTTCCTTGGCATGACCGTAGAAATGGCCGCAGCCATGGGCATCGAGCGTAAAGGTGTCCGGTTTGCCCATATCGTGAAAAAGCGCAGCCCAGCGCAGGATACGATCCTTTGGGCAATGCGCAATAACTTCAACGGTATGGTTCCAGACATCATGGCAGTGATAGCGATTGCGCTGATCAAAACCAAGCATTGGCACAATTTCAGGCAGAACAACGCCAAGAATACCTGCTGCCCTGCGCAGAATATCGGCCACCGACGCTCCCAGCAAAAGACCGTGCAGTTCCTCCCGCACACGCTCACAGGCAACGCGCAAAAGGGCAGGCGCAAGCTCTTCCATGGCCCTGTAGGTTTCACTCTCAATGCGCATGGCCAGCTGCGAGGCAAAGCGCAGAGCCCGCAGAATCCGTAAAGGGTCTTCGCTGAAACGCTCCCGGGCATTGCCTACGGCGCGGATCACACCGTCTTTGAGATCAGCCCTGCCGCCAAAAGGATCCATCAGTCCCTTCTCAGGATGATAGCTCATGGCATTGATGGTAAAATCGCGTAAGGCAAGATCTGCCTCAAGCGTTGGACTCACTCCGCGAAAAGTGGTGATTTCCAAAGGCAGATCATCGATCAGGACCGTAATTGTGCCATGAGCCCTGCCCATTTCAAGACAACGGAAAGAGGCAAAAAGACGCAGCAGGGTTTCAACATCGGCATTGCAGGCAATATCCCAATCCTTGACGTCAGAGCCTCTGACGAGATCACGTACTGCGCCTCCGACAATCCAGGCCTGATAGCCGTTCTGCTCTAACCTTGCAAGAGCATGCAGACAGGCTTTGGGAATTGACCAGGGCTGCTGCTTGTTTGGCGTATCCATGGCCTTCTCGTTCCTTCTTGCTTCTCTTTGTTTCTCGATCATAATGCTTATCTTGCCTAAGCAGACAAGACCAGCCAGGGGTGAAGCAAACTATCAGCTTTTTTTACTCTTTAACGCATTTTTCCGTCCTAACATACGCTTCTTTTTTCCAAAAGGCTATGCCATAAGCCAGAATCTCTTTCATTAATGATGAAAAACCTTGAGCATATTTCTGCTCTTTAAGTTGCCTAAGTCCGGCTTCAGCCTCATCAGGTAAGTCATCAAAATTTTTTGCTTGTTTTATGGCTATGATTATGGCACGCGCATGCTTGACATCTTCTATACGGAGATCGGGACGTCCAAGTCCGTCTTCAGCCTTAGAGGAGAGCTCGAGACCAGCTCCTCGTAATAAGCCGACCATAAAGTCATGATAATAATTCTCGCTATAATCAAAATAACTAATGCTATCATAAAGCCTTCGTGTCAAGAGTCTTTGCAGAAGTTGAGCGTCTGCTTGCCATAAAGCATTAACAAGATTCTGCAAATCATTTTTCTTCATTGCTTCAGAAAACCACTCTTCGACTTTTTCAATAAATATAGTCAGGACCTCTCGATTAGGTATACGCAATAAGGTCAAGTTGTTTGTGTCTTGCCTACTGCATTTTGTAAGATAGCCTGTATGGTAGAGTATTGTCCAAATAGTATCTTCATTTCTATAGATATTCTCAGAGCTAAGATAGTCATCGATCTTCGTCTTGATGCTTTTACCAGCCACTAATGCTTCAATTTTTTGACGTGTAGCTAGACTTGCTTGCTCCATAAAGATCTTGACAATGCTGTTTTCACTTGTCTCCTTCCAATAGGCTAAAGGCTGAGCCAAAGCATCTCTTTGCAGATCTGAAATATAAAGAATGACATCCCATGGGCAATAGACCTTGGTATTATCTCCAAAAAGATAGCCATCATACCACTCTTGAATGGCACCAGCCTGTTTCGCCAGAGCCGCAGCTTGCAAAAATTGCCCTACTTCCTGCCTTGTAAATCCGAATTTATCTGAGTACTGAACATCAGAGATACCATAACATTTAAAATTATTAAGACCAGTCAAGATACTTGCTTGAGCCACAGGTAAACAACCAGAAAGTACAGCAAATTTAAGTGAGGTGTTTGTTTTCAAGGCAGCACTTAGCATATTGCCTAGCAATTCAAGAACCTCGTGATAGTAACCATGTTGTTCTACAGCGTGCATTGGTGTATCATATTCATCAATCAATAAAATAACAGGCTTAGACCAATGAGCATGCAAGGCTTGACAGAACAGTTTGAAAGCTCCTGAAAAAGCATTGATATTATCTGTACCATCGCTTAAGAGTAATAGTCTTTTTTTAGTAGCTACATCAACATTCTCACTCTCAAAAAGGTAAGTGTGCTCCAAACAAAGATCAGATAATAAAATTGAGAGTTGACCCTTAAGATCTGTATAATTAGATCTTCGTAATTCTTTAAAGGTAATAAACAACACTGGATATTGATTCATCCATTTTTGACAAAGAGTGAGATTTTTTGCAATGGCCAGACCTTTAAATAATTGACTACTATCATTTTGGATAGTAAAAAATTCTTGAAGCATAGAAAGCATTAAGGTCTTGCCAAAACGACGCGGGCGAGTAATCAGCGATACTTTTGGAGGAATGGTTACGAGCATTTCTTCCAAAAAACTTGTTTTATCAACATAATAGCAATTTTCTTCGCGTAGTTCTCGAAAGGACTCACCGCCAATAAAAATATTGAGCAAAGACATAAGGCTATACCTAGACCGTCAGGCACTATTATGGCAAAAAAGCCATTGGAAAAAAGGAAAACGCTTACTGGCCGCAGAGCAAGCGCAAAGTTTGGGCAAGAGACAAAATTCGTCAAAGCGGCCCAAAGCCAAAAAAGCCCTGTCTTAGGCCAGAGATGGCAACCAAGACAGGGCTTGAATCCTTGCACGCTTTTGAGGCTTGCAGAAGAGAGATTTGAGCAGCTGCCTAATCTTCCTCATCTCGCTCACGGCGGGCGAGAAGACCGCGCAGTTCTTCTTCCGCCCCGCTCTCGGCATAGAGAATACGGTAGACAGCCTCTGTCAGCGGCGCTTCAACGCTCAGCTTGGTCACGAGATCGTGCACGGCCTGGGTTGTGGCAACCCCTTCAGCCACCATGCCAAGGCGCTCGATAATGGCAGCAAGCCTTTCTCCCCGCCCAAGTCCTAGACCGACCTGACGATTGCGCGAAAGATCGCCTGTGCAGGTCAAAACAAGATCCCCAAGTCCTGAGAGCCCCATAAAGGTTGCCTGACTTGCCCCCAGGGCCTGGCCAATGCGGCTCATTTCGGCGAGAGCCCGGGTCACCAGAGCTGAACGGCTGTTGTGACCAAGATCAAGCCCATCACAGATGCCTGCGGCAATAGCCATGACATTTTTCAGGGCTCCGCCCAGTTCAACGCCTTTGACGTCGCGATTGCCGTAGCAGCGAAACCAGGGCACGGCAAAAAGACTGCGCAGCTTGGCACCAAGAGCATTGTCCTCACAGGCCAGAACAACCGCTGTGGGCTTGGCCCGCAAGACATCAGCGGCAAAGGACGGCCCTGAAAGCACGGCATAGCGTGCCGTCTTAGGCAGCAGCTCCTGAAAGATTGCCGAACAAAGCGCCAGGCTTCCCCGTTCAATGCCCTTGGCCGCATTCACGAGACAGACGTGAGCTGCCAGGAAGCGGAGATGCTCACAAAGCCACGGGCGAAACTGCTGGCAGGGAATGGCTGAGATGAGATACTCCGTACCTAAGACCTTAGGATCAGACGTTGCCCTGAGCGTCTCTGCCAGGGCCACGCCCGGAAAATAACGGCGATTTTCATGACAGAGGTTGATTTCGTGGGCAAGAGACGTATTGCGCAGCCACAAATGCGTCGTATGTCCTGAAAGAGCCAGGAGATGGGCCAGTGCCGTTCCCCAGGAGCCTCCACCGGCAACCGTGACCGATATTTTCTTCACCAATCGTTCCTCAGGCCTTTTGGGCAAAATCACTCAGTCCGTAGACGCTCTAAGCCCCTTGGGCTTTGGCATGAGCTTCTTGTGCAGCCTTCTGCACGTCTTCAGCCTTTTCTTCCTTCAGGAAAAATTCGTCACCGCGCGCCCAGTAACGCAGACCGGGATGGTCGCGGAACATCTCAAGCGCTCTGTTCTGCGAAGCCTCATCGTCGCCGCGGAAACGGATCTTGACCTTGCGCATATCAGTGCCGCGCACCGAGGAAAGCACGGAAATGATGCGCATGCCCTCATTGCGCAGCTTTTCCAGAATCTCACGCAGCGTGCCAGGCTTGTAGGGCAAAAAGAAGCCTGCTTCCACGCCGGGCTGATCGCTGCCGCTCAAATCCAGAAGGGCCTTGAAGACATCAAGACCCGTCATGATGCCAAGGAGCTTGCCGGCAGAGTCGGTCACGGGAAGACAGGCCACATGCCGGTCAATCATTTTCTGAGCTGCCTGCTCAATGGTACTGTGGGGGCTGATGGTCACAGGATTGGGCACCATGGCCTCGCGCACCTTGGTGGTCTCCAAAAGCTCAAGAGCCTCGAGGATTTCCACACCCGTAGCATTGGTCGGAGCAAAGCGCTTCAAGTCGGTTGTGCACAAAATGCCCACAACCATGGAATGTTCATCAACCACGGGCAGACGGTGGATATTGTGCTCGCGGAAGAGCCGACGTGCCTGCCTAAGCGTCATGTCGGGCGTAACCGAAAAAGGTTTCTCTTTCATCCAGTCAAGTATCAGCATAGGGAATTTCCTTGCAAAAGGGGAAGGCCAAAGATCCTAAAGCGGCAAGCGCTCAAGGCTAGCCTGCAGAAGACGCAGAACAATCCCTGTGGAGGTAAACTCCACAGGGAAAAGTATCAGTATCAGGCCTGGCTCTTGCAGCTGCAGCCCTGGAGCTTCTTGCGGATGAATTCAGGCAGAATGCCGCGCACCGATTCAAGACTGACCATACGGCGCATAATACCAAGCTGATCGTGCAGCGGCAGTTTCTTGGGGCAGACCGAATCACAGGCGAGCAGCCCCATGCAGCCGAAGACGCCGCGGTCGTCGCCGATCAGATCGTAGAAATCGCCTGGGGTACGTTTATCACGCGGATCAATGTAGAAGCGCGCCAGACGGTTGATGGCTGTCGCCCCAAGGAAATCCTCGCGCATGCGGGCAGTGCCGCAGGCGGCCACACAACAGCCGCATTCAATGCAGCGGTCGAGTTCAAAGATCTTGGTGGCCAGCTCATTATCCATGCGCTCTTCCTGAGCCGCAGGATCAAAGGCCTGATTGGTGTGAATCCAGGATTCGATTTTCTTGCCCACATTGCGGAACCAGGTTCCGGTATCCACGGAGAGATCGCCGAGCAACTTAAAGACCGGCAGCGGATGCAGGCTGATATGGTCCGGGAGATCAGCGGTCTGGGTATGACAGGCCAGACCGGGTCGGCCGTTGATGACCATGCCGCAGGAGCCGCAAATACCGGCCCGGCAGCAGAAGTCAAACTGCAGACTGGCATCCTGGGTTTCGCGGATCATGTTCAGGGCAATGAAGAGCGTCATACTGGGATGCTCTTCCAGGGTGAAGGTCTGCATATGCGGCGTTGAGTTCGGATCAAGCGGTGTATAGCGAAAGATTTCAAAAGTCAGTGTTCGTCCCATATGCCCCTCCTATGCGCCCTGCTCAAAAGGTACCAGCTGATCGCCAGAGATTTTTTCGCCTTCAATAATCTTGCCACCGCCATAACCGCGGTCACCTGGCGGCAAAATAAAGAAGGGCGTAGCCGGCTCATACTTCAGCGTTGGCAGCGTTGCCCCTTCAGGCCAGTAGGCCAGGGTACGCACGAGCCAATCCTTGTCGTTGCGTTCAGGATAGTCTTCACGCGCATGTGCTCCGCGGCTTTCCGTGCGCATCAGGGCACCGTAGGCCGTGCAGAGCGCAAGCTTGACCATGCCAGGCACACGCAGGGCCATACCAAGCTCGGCATTGGGTCCGGCAGCCACATGTCCCACAAGACGCATATTGGCACAACGTTCAAGTATTTCTTGAAGTTTATCAAC
>JAGADH010000022.1 GCA_017613715.1 Desulfovibrio sp.
GTAAACAGACTTTAAATTTTAGCATTGGTAGTACATGTGAATTTTAACCTTAAGATCTAATTCAATACTTTTTTGAATATCGATAGTAATTTGCTTTGGCAGATGAGATTATATTTACAAGATTGTATATACATAAATAACTAGATTATACTATACAAATTTAATTTTAGTAGATTAAAAAATGAAAATTGTGGGAATTAAAAGTAAATATTTTGCTTGATAAATATGTAATTTGATTATAAAGATTGAAGACGATGAGGAAGCTTGAAATAGCACTTTATGTTTATCAAAAAGATGCGTAGAGGCATGCAAGCAAACGACGAGTCGCTGCCATGCGGGTCATGTCAGCTTTTGCCTTGATCGAAAGCCAAGGGAATATCCTGCCAATGTGTGGAAGCCGGAAGAATCCGGACGCCTTGTGGCGGGAAGTGTTGATCAGAAAAAGCCTTGTTCCCGTGCTGGAAAAGTGGCAGGCGAAAGGCAATGGTACGGCTATCTCATTCACTATGGTGGAAAGGCTGAATATAGCGTCAGGGAAAAAGCCTCCTTAGGAAGGCCGAGATAGGTTCTCTGGCAGATATGTTGATACAATTCAATTGACGACAGAAATGATATGTGTTAACAATATTCAATCACTATTGGCATGTCGTTAGCCTGTGTGGCATCATGCAAAATGACATCATGCTTAAAAACTGTTTCTTTACGCTTGCCAAGCTGTCCAAGAGAACAGAGTTCAAGCGTCTGCCAGGCTGAAGGTAGCCTCGGCAAGATCTCTATGGACATTCTTGCCAGAGCTGAAAAAGCCATTAATAACAATATGTAATTATATAGTAATAGATCTTAAGGAGCTTGAGTTTTTAGTTGACTATTATAGGTTTATAGATTTATTAACTCAGATGAAGACTGTTCGTTACGAACTAGGTTTTACTTTGATAAATTACATAAAAATGATTTTCTTGATAAAGAAAGAGCAAATGATAGACCAAATACTCTTGATATATTTAGGTAGTTGGAAAGGATTTTACATCTTATTCTTGACGATTTTATAAGAAAAATAATCACTATTTTGATCGTAATGAATGATCCGGAGTGTAAAATGCAGCTCTATAGGCCGTACGCAACGCGTGTTATGCAGAACGAAGAGCTCGATTTTGTTCTGGCAAGCGTCAGAAATTTTCCCGTACGCAGGCATTTCAGTCCAGGTCTCGACGCTTTCCTTGCTGGCGGGCCAAGTCCTGAAGTGGCTGTTCTCTACGGAGTGCGGCGTACAGGCAAGACCACCGCCATACTGCAGTCCATCCTGCATCTGCCAGAAGAAGAGCGGAAAAAAGCGGTTTTCTTTCAGATCAGGGATCCCAACGCAGAGACAGGCAAGCTCCTGAAAGGCGATACTGTTCAGGATCTCGAAAACGATATCAGGCGCCTGCTTGGAGAAGGGAAAAAATACTTTTTCGTTGACGAGGCAACCCGGCTTATCGATTTTCAGCATGGCGCGGACGTTTTTCCGGACGTCCTGGCCAGATGCGGAGGCAGGATCGTCCTTTCCGGAACGGATTCCCTCTGTCTCGACGATGCCAGGAAAAACAAGCTTCAGGGACGGGTTTTCCCGCTTACCACTTCGCATATTTTCTTTCACGAATGGTCCGCCATTTCCGACTCGGATTGTCTAGACGACTTTGCGCGTCTTGGCGGTATACTCGGGACCGGCAAGCAGGTGCAGGAACTTTTTGGTACCGAAGACGGCTGCGAAGATTATGTTCAATCAGCATATGCCGAAAACCTGCAGCATTCCATCCAGGACAGAAAGCATGCCAACATCCCTCAGGAAATCTTGGATCTGGCCGACGAAGGCAGGCTGGAAAGCGCCATACAACGCATTGTGGAAGATCTTAATCATAGGGTGACGGCAAAAATACTGCGGAAAAATCTTTCGCTGTCCTCTATTGGCAGCTTGCGTGATCTGATCGAAAAAGATGTCAGAAGAGCCCGGGAAAAAGGCTTTTCCGTTTCGGAACTTCTTGCGAAGAAGATTCAGTTGTCTTGTTTGCAACATATTGATGAACAACAGCTTATTCAGTGGATGTCTCTGTGTCTCCAGATCCGCGACGAAAGCATCAAGCCGGACAAGAAGACCGCAGACGGCTTTGAGCCTGTGAGCCAGCAGGCTGCACAGTATCTTGAGCGGGAACTTGTACGCCTTGACGTTCTGTCGCCATTTCCCATTCGCAAAATTCAGGAGGACGGAAGCGTTATCGACGGCACAAGAAATCTTCTTGTGCAACATGGACTGAAATACTTTCAGGCAACCGTCATGGCGGAGTGTCTCGCCAACGACCCGATGTTTGTTTCACTTTTCGCATCAGATAAAGATTCCCTGCTGAAAAGGATGGAGTGGGATATTCTTGGGCATGTCGCCGAAGAAATCGTGCTGCTTGACGCTCAGAAAGCCCTTGCGGACAAAAATGCAAGGCTTTTCATGCTTGGACTGCCAAGAGGCGAAATCGACCTTGCCATCCAGAATACCCGTTCAAATGATCTCAGCCTCTTCGAAATCAAGCATTCTTCTGAAATTGATCCCGAGCAGCAAGCGGTTCATTTAATGAATAAAGAAATAATGGCCCTTATACAAAAAGCCTTTGCCGGCGCAAACATCGTCAGTCGTACGGTTCTTGTGAATAATAATAAACTTAAACCGACAATAATCAACGATATTAACTATAAAAATATTGGGTCATTTCTGAAAGAACTTCATGATAATCCATTGAAAACTATTTTTCGTTCATAGTACATATTTCTTAGAGTCAGTTTCAGGAGGCTATGCCTTGTTGGCAAATGCTGATCAAGACGAAAAGATCAGGAAATGTGCTGAAGTCCCGCTGTTCCTCGTCCTGATCTCCCAGATACGTGCCGACGTCGTAAGTAGCAGATAACGATTCGCTCTTCATGTTTCTACCACATGTCACGGCTTGAGAGATGACCAAGGTCCTGGCTGGCCTTGCTCTGCTGCTTGACGCGCCCCTGCGGGCTGAGCTATTTTCCCACGTACGCTCAGGGGCAATTGGGTCTTTGCTTGCGGCCGCGAGGCCTGGGCATGGGCTTGCAGAATCGTGCTGCAAGTCTTTTGTTTTTTTGGGGCTGCTCTATCGTTTATGCAGGCAAGGAGCCTTGCGGTGTCAATTTATGGCCTTCAGATGCACACCTTTGGTCAGTGCAGCTACTATACCTCTTCCCAGGCCCTGGCTTTGGGAGACAAGGTCATTGTGCAGGAGGAGGAGCGCCTTTGCTTTGCCACGGTCTCTTCAGGACCCTTTACGACCCTGGCCCATCTTAAGGAAGAGGATCTGCCGCAGATTCTGCGTGTAGCTGACAGCAACGATCTCATTGACAATGCTGAAAATCAGCGACTCAGTCTGGAGGCCCGTGATTTCTGTGCCAGCGCCATTGAACGACGCAAGCTTGAGATGAAGCTCGTGGGCGTTGAGGTCTATTTTGATCGCAGCAAAATCATTTTTTTCTTTACCGCTCCCACACGCATTGATTTTCGTGAGCTGGTCAAGGATCTGGTACGTCAGTACCGCACACGCATTGAATTGCGGCAGATCGGCGTCAGGCATGAAACGCAGATGATCGGGGCAGTCGGCAATTGCGGCATGATCTGCTGCTGTCGTCGCTATTTACGCAAATTTGCGCCTGTGACCATCCGCATGGCCAAGGAGCAGAATCTTTTTCTCAATCCTTCAAAGATTTCAGGCAGCTGTGGTCGTTTGCTCTGTTGTCTCTCGTATGAGCAGGAAAATTACGACAATTTTTTTGCCCAGAGTCCCAGGCCAGGCACGAAGTATCAGACAAGGCAGGGTATTCTGCGTGTTGTGCGGATCAATATGTTCCGCAATACCGTGGCTTGTGCCAGCGAGGACAATGAGGAGCGCGAGCTTGGTCTTGAGCAATGGCTCGCCTTGAAGCCCCAGCGTCTGGACCCGCAGACCTATGGCGAGGACGGTGAAGACGGGGAAGGAGCCATGCCGGTGCAGGAGGCTTTCCTGGCTGAGACCTTGCCTGATGAACAATTTGACAACCTGACAGACAGTGAGCGCGAGCCGGAATTTGAGCTCGGCTATCCGCCCTATGCCCAGAAGGCTTTGTCCGGTCGGCATGAGGGGCGTAGTGAACGTCGTGGCGAAGAGCGCCTTGAGCGGCCTGAGCGCAAGGAACGCAAGGGCACGCGCAGACCTGAGCAGCGCGAGGACAAGCCCCGGCAAAAAAATCGGCCGAGGCCTGCCTTGCCGCAGGAGCACGGAGCAGCTCTGGCACCTGCCGGCGAGGAGCAGTCTGCTCAGCCCAAAGTCAAAAAACACGAAGACAGTCGGCCTCAAAAGTTCAAAAAAAAGAAACGACCCAAAAAACGTTCACGCTGAACGGATCAGGTGAGCGCATCTTCTGGGTCAACGCAGTCTTTTTGGAGGAAGCATGGAGAGCTATTACGTCACAACGCCTATCTATTATGTCAATGCCCGGCCGCATCTTGGTCATGCTTACAGTACCCTGGTCGCGGACTCGCTTGTGCGTATGCACAGGCTTCTGGGGGAAGAGGCGTTTTTTGTGACTGGCTCTGATGAACACGGCGACAAGATTGTGCAGGCTGCGGAAAAGAACAAGCTCCAGGTCAAGGATTTTGTGGACGGCATCAGCAGCCAGTTCCGGGAACTGTGGCCAAGGCTGGGCATTGATGGGTTCCGTTTTTCCCGCACAACCGATCCTGCCCATGAAAAGATCGTGCAGGAGATGCTGCAGAAGGTCTACGATGCCGGGGATATTTATTTCGGCGAATTCAGCGGCCACTACTGCTACGGCTGTGAACGTTTTTATACGGAAAAGGAGCTTGAAGACGGGTGTTGTCCCCAGCACAAGACGCGTCCTGAGCTGATCAGTGAAAAGAACTATTTCTTCAGAATGTCCAAGTATCTGCCCTGGCTTAAGGAATACCTGCTTGAGCATCCCGATTTTATCAGACCCGAGCGTTACCGCAGCGAGGCTCTGGGTATGCTGGAAGCCGGAGCCCTTGAGGATCTGTGTATTTCACGGCCTAAGAGCCGTCTGACATGGGGCATTGATCTGCCTTTTGACAGCAACTATGTCTGCTATGTCTGGTTTGATGCTCTGCTCACCTATATCAGTGCCCTGGGAGGACCTGCAGGTCAGGACTTTGCACGCTACTGGCCAGGTGAGCATCTTGTGGCCAAGGACATTTTAAAGCCCCATGCCATTTTCTGGCCTGTGATGCTCAAATCCCTGGGCCTTCCGCTCTATCGCCATCTCAATGTCCATGGCTACTGGCTTTCCAAGGATACCAAGATGAGCAAGTCGCTTGGCAATATCGTTGAGCCGCAAGCCATGATGGAAAAATACGGGCAGGACGCTTTCCGTTACTATCTTTTCCGCGAAATGCATTTCGGTTCGGATGCCAATTTCTCGGAAGACGCCATGATTGTCCGTATCAATTCCGATCTGGCCAATGACCTGGGCAATCTCTTCAGTCGTGTGCTTTCCATGACGGCCAAGTATTTTTCCAGCATTGTGCCCAAGCCTGCCAGCAAGCTTGAGCAGGACAAGAATATTGTGGACCTCTGTGAGCATGCCATGCAGAACTATGTGCAGCTGATGCATGCCATTCGCTCGGCTGAGGCCCTTGAAGCCCTTTGGGAACTGATCAGAGCCCTGAATAAATACGTCGACAGTGAAGCGCCCTGGGCTCTGTTCAAGGCCCAGGAGACAGAGCGTCTTGCCACGGTGATGTATGTGCTCCTGGCCTGCATGCGGAAGATTGCCATCTGTCTTTGGCCTG
Source organism: Desulfovibrio sp. (assembly GCA_017613715.1). Taxonomy (GTDB): domain Bacteria; phylum Desulfobacterota; class Desulfovibrionia; order Desulfovibrionales; family Desulfovibrionaceae; genus Desulfovibrio. The sequence continues at coordinate 5,843 of JAGADH010000022.1, forward strand.
TGATGCCCAAAGCCAGTGTCCTGATGCTCAGTCAGCTTGGTCAAGAGGCCGATGAGCAGACAGCTCCTGTGGCCAACATCAGAAACGAAATCTCCTGCTTCGGCGGCCTTGAGGCTGGTACCAAGCTTGCAGAGAAATCCAATATCTTTCCGCGCATTCAGCGCTGATTGCAGCGAACGAGATGTCTTTGAAGCACGACGATGTCTCCCAGGCCTGCAAAATCACGATTTTTACAGACTTGGGAGGCATCATGCTGCAGGCAAAGGCATTGCCCTCCTTGAGCATTTCCTCCTCTCTTCCCTTACGTCAAAAGCATCAGCCCGGAGCTTTTGACCGCATCTCGCCCTTGCCCCGGCACCTGTCTGAGCGCTTTGGTCTGTCCGGCTTTCCTGCCATGGCCAGGCGTGTTTTCGTCAGCAAAGCCTGCGAGTGGAAGCCAGCGACCAGCGCTCACATCGTTTTCGCCTTAACAGCCCGTCGAAGCTGTGCGAAAATGGGCGTGCCGCCAAGGGCAAAATCCTTGAGCTAAGCACAACTTTCGGCACGGCTCGCCCCTTTTTCCTGAGAGTCAGTCTCACAGGTAAGCTCAATCCCCTTTACCACGCCAAGCAGAACGTGGTTTCTTAAGGATCTGCCCGAAAGCAACTTTAAGTTTTTCAAAATATCCTCTATGCTGAC
>JAGADH010000157.1 GCA_017613715.1 Desulfovibrio sp.
GGCGTCTGCTGCAAAACAGCTTTGGCAGCAGCAAGGAGTTGATGACGTGATACGCAAGGGACCACATATATCAATTGCTCCAAATTATGTGGTAAACCGCATACTGAAGATCAATATTGATGACTTCTCGGAATGGCCGGAAGCTGTACGCAATCTGGCCATCTCCATTGCCGAGGAACTCTTTCTTGTTGCCTACAATCCCTTCATCGACGTTCGCACCGTGCGCGCCAGTGTGGACGCAACTTTCGAACGCGAAGCAGTTTCTCTTGCCCACTATTATGCCACAACCATCAGTGAAGGTATCACCATGTTCTGGTCTGCCTATACGGCAGAAGCGGAATTTCGTGATAAACTCATTGATGCGCTCAGCGAAATATTGCCAACGGAATGCATTCTGACCGATGCCATGGCGCTTGTGGAAATGGCCACGGACGCCACTGACCTGAGAATGGAACTGCCGCTGCTTGTGGTTGAACCTGATACGACCGAGCAGGTGGCGAAAATCATAACACTCGCCAATGATCTAAAATTTGCCGTTATCCCGCGCGGCGGTGGTTCTGGTATGACCGGCGGCGCTGTTCCCGCCCGCAGACGCACCATTATCTGTTCCATGACGCGTCTGACCCATATTGGCCCCATTGATCTTGAAGCCATGACCATGACCTGCCAATGCGGGGTGATTACCCAGGCGGCCATTACGGCCGTGGACAAGGCAGGCGCACTCTTTTCCGTTGATCCGGCTTCCAAGCAGGCCTCTTCCATCGGCGGCAATATTTCGGAGAACGCCGGCGGCCCCAGCGCCTTTGAATACGGCACAACGCTCGACAATCTTCTCTGGTGGCAGATGGTCACCCCCACAGGCGAAATCATTGTGGTCGAACGCCAGAATCATCCGCGCCACAAGATTCTGCCGGAGGAAACAGCGGTCTTTCACGTCAAAGACCGCCTGGGTGGCGTCTTGCGCAGCATTGAGCTTAAGGGCGACGACATTCGGCTGCCCGGCCTTGGCAAGGACGTGACCAATAAGGCGCTTGGCGGTTTGCCGGGTGTGCAAAAAGAAGGCACTGACGGCATCATCACCGAAGCCTGCTTTATTATCCACAAAAAGCCGCATCTCAAACGCGTCATGGCCCTTGAATTCTTTGGCCAGTCCATGCATGCGGCGGCCGTGGTGATCAGGGAACTGGTCGCCCTGCGCAATACCATTCGCGAAAACGGCGATTACGCCCACCTCTCGGCCCTTGAGGAATTTAACGCCAAATACGTGCAGGCGCTGGAATATCAGACCAAGTCAAAGCAGTACGGCGGCCAGCCCATTTCCGTGATTATCCTTCAGGTTGACGGTCACGATGCCGCCCTTCTTGACCGTTGCGTGGACGATATTGTGCGCGTGGTGGAAAAACAGGATGACGTTGACATCATTGTAGCCCACGACGACAAGGAAGCCGAACACTTCTGGGAGGACAGACACAGACTTTCAGTCATCGCCAAGCGCACCTCCGGCTTCAAGCTCAATGAGGACGTGGTTATTCCCGTAACCAAGATTCCGGATTTTGCCCTATTCCTTGAGCAGCTCAATCTCGAATGCACGGCCCAGGCCTACCGCAGAGCTCTGCAGGAAGTAATGCGTCTGCCGGGCTTTCCCATAGAAGATACCGAAGTCGATCAGGAATTTGCCGTTGCCACCAAAGCGGCCAAGGGCAGTGTCTCTTCCACGGAAATTTCCGATGATCTGATGCTGCAAGGCGCCCAGGCTTTCCTGGAGCGACTTAAAGAAAAATATCCGCCTCTCTCCAAAAAAATTGCCAAAATTGCTGCCTACATGGAGGCAAGCCGCATTATTGTGGCAAGCCACATGCATGCCGGCGACGGCAATTGCCACGTCAATATTCCCGTCAATTCCAATGATCCCGACATGCTCGAACGCGCTGAAAAAACTGCAGCACGTGTGATGAGCCACTGTCAGGAAATCGGCGGCGAAGTCTCGGGCGAACACGGCATCGGCATCACCAAGATCGCTTTTCTTGCCCAGGAAAAGATGGATGCGCTCAGGCGCTTCAAGGAACAGGTGGATCCCAGAGATGTGATGAATCCGGCCAAGCTGGTTTTCAGGGAACTGCCCGTTAAACCTTTCACTTTTTCCTTCAACAGACTGATCAACGATATCAATGCCAGCGGCTTACCGGACAAGGAAAAGCTCATCAGCCTTCTGATCTCCATTCAGACCTGCACACGCTGCGGCAAATGCAAGCAGGTCTGCGCGATGTGCTATCCTGAACGTTCCATGCAGTATCATCCACGCAATAAGAACATGATTCTCGGCATGCTCATTGAAGCGGTCTACTATTCTCAGGTAGTCACCGGTGAAAGCAATACGCAGCTGCTCGCAGCCCTGCGTGATGTCGTCGAACACTGCACTGCCTGCGGACGCTGTATGGCCAATTGCCCGGTAAAAATTCCCTCAGGTGAAGTAGCCTTAAGTCTTCGTGCTTTTCTCGACCATGAAGGAGCAGGCGGACACCCCATCAAGGAACGAGTTCTGGAATATCTCAAGGAGGATATTGCCAAGCGTGTGCCTAAAGCCGCCAAAATGGCCTCTATTGGCCAAAAGATGCAGAACCGTATCCTCAGTTTTCTGCCCCAGGCCTGGAAGAAACGTTTTGAAAGCCCCATGTTCTCTGGTCGCGGCCCCAAGATGGGCTATACCAATCTCTATGAAAGCCTGAAGCTGAGCCGCGGCAATATCTTCTTGCCACATTCATTCAGTGAGAACATGCCTCTTGCTCTGTATTTTCCTGGCTGCGGTGGAGCGCTCTTCTATGACCGCATTGGTATCAGCAGTCTCATGCTGCTTTTGTCTGCAGGCTATGCCGTAGCCATTCCGCCGAAGCATCTTTGCTGCGGCTATCCGCTGCTTGCCGCAGGTATGGACACAGCCTACGAGGATACCCTGGCCGAATGCCGACAGCAGATCTCTGAAATGCTCCGCAAAATAAGCCGCAGAAAATTTGCCATCAAGCTGCTCGTCACATCCTGCGGAACCTGCCTCGACAGTCTAAGCCGACTGCATCTTTCCGACTCCTTTCCGGGTTTGGCACAAAGTGATGTTGTGCAGGCTGTATTACCCCTGCTTGATCGCCAGCTCTTCACGCTGCCAGAAAGTCCCAAGCCCATGCTCTATCATGGGGCCTGTCACTGCGAATGGGAGGGACTGCACCGCGTCAAGGGCCAGGCGCAGATTGTCAATCAGCTTTCCCAGAACACAGGCTACGAAGTGCGCTTACATCCAGGCTGCTGCGGTGAATCGGGCATGGGCTCCATCACAAGCCCTGCCATTTACAATCAGTTGCGCAAGCGCAAGGAACAGGCCCTACGTCAAACCTTTGAGGAGGGCTATGACGGCCCAGTACTTGTGGGTTGCCCCTCCTGCAAAATTGGCATTGGCCGCTGCCTGATCAATCTTGGCGAAAAACGTCAGGTCCTGCATGTGGCTGAATGGCTCGCCGGTCTGATCGATGGGGAAGACAGGCGGCAGAGCTTCCGCAAACGGGTGAACGAAACAAGGGGTGAACTGCGTGTGGTGGAGATGTCCAAGCTAACAGGCCAAAAGGGGCAGACATGCTGAGTGCTGATCTTCTGGCGGCGCTTGAAAAAATCGCCATCTATATTGTTCCAGCGCTTCTTGGCATTATTCTGCATGAAGTGGCGCATGGAGCTCTGGCAGCCTACCTTGGCGATCCCACAGCAAAATCCCTGGGCAGACTGACCTTGAATCCCCTACCCCATGTGGATCCTCTTGGACTTCTGGTCTTTGTGCTGACGAGCCTGACAAGCCCTTTTGTCTTTGGTTGGGCCAAACCCGTACCGGTCAACCCGCGCTATTTTGCCAATCCTGCCAAAGGTATGATGCTTGTGGCCCTGGCCGGTCCTGCCACCAATTTTCTCCTGGCCGCACTCTTTGCCCTGCTGCTCTGGCTGGCCTTGCGCTTTCTGCCCGAAACGGCCTTCAACTCAACCCTGACGCTGACTTTCTTGACCGCTTTGAAGGCCGGAGTTTTCATTAATCTTGCCCTTGCCTGGCTCAATCTTATGCCTGTTCCGCCTCTTGACGGCAGCCGTATCCTCTCCTTCTTTCTGCCAGGACGCCTTGCCATGCACTATCAGCGTATTGAACGCTTTGGCTTTCTGCTTCTGCTGCTCCTGCTCTTTTCCGGCCTTTTCAATAAAATCCTCGTCCCCCTGCTTCAGGGCTCGGCCAATGTTCTTCTGGCCTTTCTTGATGCCTACAGCTAAAAGCAAAAAGGACAAAAACGATGCGTTTTCTCGGCATTGACTACGGACTTGAACGAACGGGGCTTGCGATCTCCGATCCTTCAGGCAGTCTGGTCTTTCCGCTCAAAACGCTGCGCCTTGCTGATTTTGGCACAAGAAAAGCCCTTCTTGATGCCTTGGCCGCAATCATACGCCAAGAAGCTGCGGAGGCCTGCGTGATGGGGCTGCCAATGCCACTTGAAGGAGAAGAGACCCTGATTTGCCGACAGATCCGCAATGTCACGGAACGTCTGAAGCGACGCGTGGCTGTCCCTTTCTATTTTATGAATGAAGCGCTGACCTCATATCTCGCATGGGAGGATCTCAGGCAGAGCGGCGTAAAAGAGGCCAAACGCCGCCAGGTACTGGATCAGCAAGCAGCCGTGCGCATTCTTGAAGCCTTCCTGGCTGAAGCGGAAAGGCAGGGTCCTAGCTTTTTGACAAAGGCAGACGTTGCAGCGTGCGACAATCAGCCACAATGAGAGAAACCTGGTGAAAAAACCTCTTCTGCGCCTTTGCTCGCTTTTATTGATCTTTCTCTTATGCGCAGCCGGCTATCTTGCTTTCAGAGCCTGGACCTTTCTGCATGAGCCACCCGAAAGCGAAGGACGTGATGTCTTTTTCGACGTTTTGCCCGGAGCTCGTCTGAGCAGCGTGGCTCATAAGCTTTTTGAAGCCGGTCTGATCACCGACGAAAAAGCCTTTATGCTGCTTGCCCGCTTCAGTCATGAACAAAATCTGCTCAAGGCCGGTCGCTTTGCCCTGAATACAGGCTGGCTTCCTGAAACGGTGCTGGCTACCCTTGTGCACGGCAAACCCGTTCTCTACCGCATCACTGTGCCTGAGGGCCTGACAATTTGGCAGACGGCAAAGCTCCTCGAAGCCCAAGGCTTTGTACAGGCAGAAACCTTTCTCAGCGTGGTCACAGACCCGGCCTTTCTCAGGCATTGCGGCATTCCCCTGCCCAGCGCCGAGGGATTTCTCATGCCTGACACCTATCTGCTCAAAAAAAATGAAACGCAGGACAAGCAGCAGTCTGGGCCAGGCGAAACGACGGTCTCGGCGGAGCGCAAGCAGGCTACCATTATCGCTCAGCGTCTGGTGGATAATTTCTGGAGCCGGACAGAGAATCTCTGGCCGGGGAAAAAACGGCCACAAGCGGCTGATCTTAAACGTTGGGTGATTATCGCTTCAATAGTGGAAAAGGAAACCGCCCTTGACGAAGAACGTGGACGTGTAGCTGGCGTCTACACCAACAGGCTTGCCAAGAATATGCTTCTGCAGGCTGATCCGACGGTCATCTACGGCTTGGGTCCAACTTTTTCAGGACGGCTGCTTTATCGTCATCTTGATGACCGTAAAAATCCCTACAATACCTATCAGCATGCAGGACTGCCCCCAGGCCCCATCTGCTCCTTTGGCACGAACTCCCTCAAAGCTGCTCTTGTCCCAGAAGCGCACGATTTTCTCTACTTTGTGGCACAAAGCGACGGCAAGGGGCATGTCTTTTCACGAACCCTCGAAGAACACAATAAAGCGGTTCAAAAGTATCGACAAAGCAAAAAAAAGCCCGGTTAAAGCCAAGGTCGGGCAAAGGATTGACAGCGTGAAGTACATCATTGTGGAAGATTTTTCAGGTCAGGAAGTGCCCTTTATATTCCCACGCAGAGTTGATCACAGCGATATGCGAGAACAGCTTCCGTACGGCAAAATTGTCTCGGCAGGCTATGTGGAGCTTGGGCCACAGGGCTTTTTCTGTTCAGGCGGAGACCGCGAGCTCGACGTCAAGGCAAGACCCGAAGCTGATGCGCAGATCCTCACAGAAGCTCTGCGCGAGCGGCCCAAGGACAAGATGACCCCATAAGAGCTCTGCCGCCATTTCACAATCTGGCTGCTTGTACGACCAATGCCTTTCAACGCTCCTCTGCCTGGTTTACTCGTGGCGGCCAACGCAAGCCATGCAGGCAAAACCAGCACGTGTCTCGCTCTGATCGCTGCGCTTGCCCAACGCAGCCTCAGCGTACAGCCTGCCAAGGCCGGACCTGACTTCATCGATGCCAGCTATCTTGCCGCTTTTGCCAGGCGTCCCTGCGTCAATCTTGACTTATGGATGCATGGCAAACGAGGACTTATGCGGCTTCTGAAGCCTCTGCAGCGTGACAGAGCCGACCTTCTCCTGGTGGAGGGAGCTATGGGCCTCTACGACGGAGGCAGAGGCTCATCCTTTGAACTGGCGCGAGCTCTCAACCTGCCAGTCCTTTTGCTGCTCAATGCCTCGGGCATGGGTGAATCGGTGGCAGCCCTAGCCCAAGGTTTTCTCGACAAAGCTCAAGGCAAGATTGCCTTTGCCGGCCTGATCCTCACCCACACCGGCAGCAGCTCTCACAGTATGCTGCTTGCCCGCTCCCTGCGCAGCATCATACGCAGATATCACCTACCGCTGCTTGGTTGTTTACCAAAAGCCGGTTCCCCCAGGATTGCATCGCGCCATCTTGGTCTTGTAGATATTGCTGAAAGTCTTCCAGATCTTGACAGACAGGCTCTGGCAAACTGGCTTGAACAGCATCTAACGCTTGACCCTCTGCTCAAAAGCCTTAAGCTCCCTGCCAAACAAAACCAAAAACCTAAGACTGAAAGCTCCTTATGGCCAAGCATTACCGTCTCACCTAAAAAAGGCCGCATTGCCATAGCCCGTGACAGGGCCTTTTCCTTCTGTTATGCGGATCTGCCAGCATTCTTCGCAGAAGAAGGCTTTGCTGTGACCTTTTTTTCGCCCTTAACCGATGCAGCACCCCCTGCCTGCGACGCTATTTATCTGCCAGGCGGCTATCCAGAACTCTTTGCGCACGAACTGGCAAACAATGACAGCATGATCAAAGCCTTACAGGCAGCCCATGCTTTGCAAATCCCTATCTATGGTGAATGCGGAGGCTATTTGTATCTCCTGCAGGAGCTTGTGCTCGGCGATGGCACAAAGATCCCCATGGCAGGTCTCCTTCCGGATAGGGCCGTCATGCAAAGCGAACTTGCCGGCCTGGGCTATCGGCAAGCCGATCTCTGCTGGAATCTTCTCAGCCAGAATAGACGTATTCGCGTACGCGGCCATGAGTTTCACTATGCCCGGGTGGAAAGCAGATCAGACTCGCCGCTCTGGTCCATGCAGAATAGACAGGGCCGCCCCCTAGGTCCTGCAGGCTCAACCAACAGGTACACAGCAGGAAGTTTTCTGCATCTTGCTGTCCAAGGTAGCCTGAGCTTCTGGCGCGCCTGGCTTGGACTGAGCCAACGGACTCCAAGGTAAGAACTATGCAGGAAAAGCATGGACTGCTTCTTGATACGGCCAAAAGCCCAAGGGCCATCGAAGAACGCTCCTTTGCCATCATTGACGCCTTAGTACCAGAGCCAAGACCCTATTCAGGCCGCCTCTGGGAGATTGCAAGACGCTGCATCCACACGTGTGGCGACTGTAGCATCCTCACAGACCTGCGTCTCAGTGAAGAGGCCCTTAATAGCGGTCTTTGCGCTTTACGCCAGGGCTGTACCATTTATACCGATACGCGCATGGCCAAGGAGGGACTGCCGTCAAGACGGCTGTCGCCACTCAACTGCAGGGTAGTTTCCCTCATGGAACTTGCTGGCCTTGACACACAAGCCAAAGCAGAAGGCACAACCAGAGCTCATGCAGCCATGAGGACAATCAAGGAGCAGCTCGAAGGAGCCATTGTCGTCATCGGCAATGCCCCCACAGCCCTGCTCTGCCTGCTTGACTGTCTGCGCCAGGGTGCCAAGACACCGGCACTTATCGTTGGCATGCCCGTAGGCTTTGTCAATGCGGCTCAATCCAAGGAACTGCTTACCAAAAGCATCTATCCCCATTTTACGCTTCTTGGCACACGTGGCGGTTCACCTCTTGCGGCCTGCTGTATCAATGCCATGGCCGAAATGCTGCTTCGACACAAGCCTGCCGGTTTTATCCCTAATGCTCTAAATTAGTGGCCCAAGACCTCTATAACGCCTACCATGTCAAGTAATGTTCTATTGTCAGAGTGATAGACATCTCAGCCTAGCCATCTCTATGTCTATGAGTATATTTAAAACCTATAAGACTTCCTGCCCTGCGGGTAAACTCAACGCGACAAGGAAACAAAATCTGAGGCAAAGATGAATGTATTACGTGCAAAAACAGCAGGTTTCTGCATGGGCGTGGGTCTGGCACTCAAAAAACTCGATTCAGCCCTGGACAGAGATGATGGTCGTAGAATCTCCACACTTGGCCCGCTGATCCATAATCCCCAGGTACTCGCTACCTACGAGGCCAAAGGAGTCTTCTGCGTGGAGGACATCCGAATCCTTGGCAGGAACGACTGTGTTGTGATTCGCGCCCACGGCATTCCTCGAGAACTCGAAAGGCTACTGCACGAAAGCGGTGCCTATGTGGTCGATGCCACCTGTCCAAAAGTCAAAAAAGCACAACTGGCCATTGCCCGTGCAACGCACAATGGAGCGGCACTGCTGCTCTTTGGCGAAGCCGACCATCCCGAAGTTCGCGGTCTGATCTCCTACGCCCAGGGACCCGCCTGTGTCATCGGTGCGGACGATGATCTTCAGCATTTGCCTGTTCCTTTGGACTGCGGCCTCGTTCTTGCCTCGCAGACAACGCAGGACCGCGAAGCCTTTCAACGGCTTGAACGCAAGGCCGCCAAGCTCCATCCTGAACTTGAGGTACTTTCAACCATCTGCGACGCCACCAAGCAACGTCAGGAAGAGGCTCGCTCCATCGCCCAAAAAGTGGATATTATGGTGGTAGTCGGTGGCCGGCAAAGCGGCAATACCCGCAGGCTGGCCGATGTGGTGGCCGCTTGTGGCATAGAAACCGTGCTTGTGGAAACCGCTGAAGAACTCGATGAAAAAATTTTTCGGCAAAAAACATGCGTAGGCCTAACGGCTGGCGCATCTACGCCGAAAAGCCTCATAGATATGGCCGAAGCACGACTCGCAGCCATTGAGTAAGTGCCGGCAAATTCTCAGTTTTTTTGTGCCGGCATGCACGCGGAGGAGATATGTCACAGACTGCCATCACCAATATCCTGTTGGAAGCCGGAACCAATGAGCTCGAGATCGTTGAATTCTATCTCGATGAAGCGCTTACCGAAGAAGATATTGCTCGTGTGGAAGCTTTGGCCCAGATGGAAGGACATGCCTCCTCCCTCAAGAAAAAGACTCCTAACTCTCCGGGCGATTTGGGAAGTTTTCTTCTGCCAGGCGAAAAACAGGCACATAAAACCTTTTATCGTGGCTATTATGGCGTCAATGTTGCTAAAGTGACTGAAATCATCCGCATGCCCAGAGTCACAGAATTGCCTGAACTGCAGAGCCCAAGCGTCAAGGGCGCCTTCAATCTGCGCAACCGCATTGTGCCACTTGTGGATCTCGGTCAGTGGCTGGGCAAAGTGCCGGCCCATGAGAGTCAGGATACCAAAGCCATTGTCACGGAATTCAATAATGTGAATACGGCTTTTATGGTCACTGGCGTCAACCGCATTCACCGCATCAGCTGGGAGGAGGTGGAACCTCCGAACCAGTATGTTTCCAGCGTCTCAAGTGACACTATTGTCGGTGTGGTCAAATTCGATGATCGCATTGTTTTTCTGCTCGATCTTGAAAAAATTGTCACCAATCTCAATCCCCGTCTTGCGCTTCGTCTTGGCGATCTTGGTGAGGACTGGGATGTTTCGCTTGGCTATAAGGCGCTCATTGCCGACGACTCACCACTGATCCGGGGTATGCAAAGAGATCTGCTTGAAAAAGCAGGCTATAATGTTGTGGTCACAACCAACGGTCGCGAAGCGTGGGAATATCTGCTTGAATGCAAAAAACGCGTGGAGCAGGAAAAACGGCCATTGCGCGATCTTGTGCAAGTTGTTGTCACAGACATTGAAATGCCAGTCATGGATGGTCTGAACCTCACAAGCCGCATCAAAGAAGACCCTCTGCTTAAACGCCTGCCTGTGCTCATCTTTTCTTCTCTGGTCACGGAAAAATTGCGCCACCGCGGCGAAAGCGTGGGTGCTGACGGACAGATTTCCAAACCTGAAGTGGGTTCCCTGGCGCGACGCGCCGCCGACCTCATTCAGGCCTATGCCGAAAAATATCCTGAAATGGCACCTGAAGCAGATCCCAAAAATTCACAGGAAAAGAGCAAAAACCAATAGCTGGCATGAAGACTTGCCTTGTTTGCCGCCGAAGTCCATGGACTTCGGCTTTTTTTTGCACTCTGTTCTGACCCATACCTTGCCAGTGCAATGCCGAACGTTTTGGTTCGTGAAAATCTCGACGTTATCCTTGCAAAAGGGACTAATATCAGCTAAAATTCTGCCCAAAGCTAATTCTCTATCAATTTTTCTTGGCTCTCTGATTGCCACTCGAGCAGGGCTTCCGTCTGTCTTTTGGCCGTATCGAACGGAACAATCAGAGGCAAATGGCGCGAGGAAAGAAAACGGAAGGGTTTTTTTTGACTCCATAGGTTGGTGGTCTGCCTGTGCACAGTCAAAAAAGCACTTCCATAAAATACGGGGCGTTTATGACATCCATTTTGTCCTTTGCCGGCATTATGATGCTGATCTGTACGGCTCTGCTGCTGTATGCTGCGGTTCAGGCCGTATGCAGCCGTACAGATCCACGCCGCCTCATTCTTTGGGGTGCGTTGCACGATGCCGGTATCGTCTGTATGGCCATAACAGCGCAAACTGCTCTGGGAACAGCCGGTGCATGGCTTTTTGTCATCTTCCAGGTCTGTGCCCGTCTGCTTGCCTGGTGTGCGCTCTCTTCTCTTGAGTCTGGAGGGAAAAAACCTCTGGCAGAACTCATTGGTCAGGGTCGCAAAAAACCCTATTCCGGTGCGCTTTTTGCCATGGGTATGCTGGCTGCCATTGGTGGATCGCCATTTCTCGTCCCTGAAGGCAGAGCCTTTATCGTCGATGCCATCGTCGATTCTATGGGAGCGTGGGGCATTGGTTGTCTGCTGGTGATGGCCGCAGCGACCACGGTATTCATCTGGTTGCATGTGGACACCGTCTGTAAGGTCTGGCTGGAAAAGGGCCGGGAAGAAAATGTTCAGACGGAAAGCTTTGCGCAAGATCACAATCTCCTGGCTTTAGGTCTTGGCGTGCTTATCGCCCTGTTCGGTATCCTGAGAGTGTCTATGGCTTCCGGCCTGGCCTCGGGTATCGGCTTCATGACCGACCACGCCACAACACATGCCGCCTATGGCATTTTCTATCTCGGTGCCTTTATCACGGGTGTGGCCTTTCTCGCCCGTTTTAGCTATGCGGCCTATCTTGGCGTTGCCACAAGCTTCATTGCCTTGCTCGCCGTATGTTTCGCCCCGGCTGAGCCGCTTGCTCAGCTTTTCCTGATCATGGTGACGGTGATCGGCTTTGTTGTCAGCGTCTACTCGCTGAGCTACATCAAAGAACGCAAAGGCTGGTACTGGTTCTTCCTGCTGCTGACCTTTGCCTCGCTCACAGGCATTGTTTCTGCCAAGGACAGCGGAAACATGTACGGCTACTGGGAACTGATGACCTTTGCCTCGTACTTCCTCGTGGTGCACGAAGGCAAACGCGAAGCCTATGACGCCGGTCTCAAATACTATGTCATGTGCGCCGGCGGTGCCCTCTTCATGCTGCCTGGCCTGCATATGCTCGCCCAGTTCTCAGGCGATGTGGCTACCTTGACCCAGGTGCCCGGCGTCCTGAAGCTCGGTATGGTTCTCTGTTTGGCTGGTTTTGGTGTCAAAGCCGGTCTTGTCCCCCTGCATTCGTGGCTGCCTGATGCCCACCCTGCCGCTCCGTCGTCAGTGTCCGGTCCTCTTTCCGGTATCATCACCAAGATGGGCATCTTTGGCCTGATCAGCCTCGTTTTTATCGGTGCTGGCTCTGCTTCCGGACGCCTTGACGGCATCATGAACCTGAGCTGGTTTGGTACGGGTCTCTGCGCCATGGGCGTGGCCACCCTGATTTACGGCGAAATCATGGCCCTGCTGCAAGATGACATCAAACGCATGCTCGCCTACTCGACCTTGGGGCAGGTAGGTGAAATTGCTCTGGTGCTCGGCCTTGGAACGTGGCTTGCCACAACAGGTGCCCTCTGGCACATGCTCAACCACGCCATCATGAAGGACCTGCTCTTCCTTGGAGCCGGTGCCATGATTCTGCGTGCCGGCAGCCGTAAACTGGCCGACCTGCGCGGTATCGGTCAGAATATGCCCTGGACGGCCTCTTGTATGGCGGTTGGCTTGGTCAGTATTATGGGTCTTCCGCCCTTTGGCGCCTTCTACAGCAAGCTGTTAATGATTCAGGCCGCCGTTGACAGTGGTCATCTTGGCCTGGCTACGCTGATCTTTGTCGGCTCCCTCGTGGGTGCCATTTACTACACACGCATTCTCAAAACCATCATCTTCGTCAGACGGCCTGATGACCTGCCCAAGGTTGGAGAAGCTCCGCTCTCCATGCGTCTCAGCCTGGCCGTCCTGGCCATTCTCAGCCTGCTGATGGCTCTCGTTCCGCAAGTGCCCATGCAGCTTGTGGCGCCTGTGGCTACGCTCTGCTTCGGTGCCGTGCCTGTTGACAGCACCATTCTTGCCAGCCTCAGCGTGCCGTGGCCCATCTATGTCATAGTGCCTGTCTTCGGCGCCGTGATACCTGCCTTCTTTGCCAAGGACCGTGTCAAGAGCGGTATGGCCAGTGTGGCAGTTCTTCTGCTTTCCGCTCTGCTCGTGCTGCTGTTTGGCCGCGACATGGACATGCTCTCCTTCTGCTTTGCCCTGCTCGTGCCCATCGTCGGCGCTATCAATATGGCCTACGCCATCGGCTATATGGAACATTCACACACGCAGTGGCGTTTCTACTGTGCCTTTACCTGTATGTGTGGCGGTCTGATTGGTATGGCTGCCAGCCAGTATCTGCTCAGCTTCTTCCTCTTCTGGGAAATCATGAGCTCCTGGAGCTTGTACATGGCTCTGGCCCACGAAGGCGACAACCTCTCCATGCGTGAGGCCTTCAAATACTTTATGTTCAATATGGCCGGCGCAGGCTTCCTCTTCGTAGGTATCTGCGTAGTTGGCCCCTTCACTCCTTTCAATATCTCCGTACTCACTTCCGGTGCGGTTCCCAATATCAGCCACGGCGCCTTCCTTGGCATGGCGCTTCTGGCCATCGGCTTTGTCATGAAGGCGGCCCAGCTGCCCTTCCGCATTGACTGGCAGATGCATCCGGCTGTTGCCCCCACACCGGTTTCCGGTTTCATTTCTTCGGTTCTGCTGAAGAGCGCCCTGGTCGGTCTCATCAAGCTCTTCATGCTTCTCGGTGGCGGCTTCATGCTGGCTGGTATGCTCAATATCACGGAACGTGAAGTCCTGAATGTCATCGTGATGTGGATCGGTGCCATCACCATTATCATGGCTGCCATCAAGGCCATGATGACCAATGGTCTGAAGTTGATGTTCATCTACTCCACGGTTAGCCAGCTCGGCTACATGGTGCTGGCTGTGGGCGCAGGTACCGCTCTTGGCTATGCCGGCGGTATGCTGCACATTGTCAACCACATCTTCTTTAAGGATCTCCTCTTCTTGATCTGCGGTGCCGTGATGTTCACGACTCACAGAGAAACACTGGAAGATCTTGGCGGCATCGGCCGTAAGATGCCGTTCACACTCTGCATGTTTGCCATAGCCGGTCTTTCGGTTGTCGGTGTTCCGCCCACCAGCGGCTTCTCCTCCAAGTGGTTGATCTACCACGCCCTCATGGAAGCAGGTCAGCCGTTCCTCGCGCTGCTCTCCCTCGTGGGTAGTGTGCTCACCCTCGCCTATATCGCCAAGTTCATGCACGCCGCCTTCCTTGGCCAGCCGGCCACGGATCTCGACGATGTCAAGGAAGCGCCTCATGTTATGCGTCTGCCCATGCTGCTTCTCGGCATCGGCTGCATCGTGACAGGTATCTTCCCCGGCCTTGCTCTGATGCCCATCAACACCATACTCGGCGAATATGGCGCCAAGACTCTGGAAGTTGGTCTCTCAGGCGTTCTTTCAGGTCCTGGTACCTGGAATGCCACAGGCATGTTCATCATGATGGCCATTGCGTTCTTTGCAGGCCGCTGGTTTGTGCTGCGCTTCACGCATTTGCGTGAGATCGACATCTATACCTGCGGTGTGCCGGTCAGTCAGGCCACTTCCCGTATGGATCCGTCAAGCGTCTTTGGCTCACTGAAGAATCTCACA
>JAGADH010000158.1 GCA_017613715.1 Desulfovibrio sp.
AGCTTGTGAACAACCTTACGTTTTGCGCAGAGCCTTCATCTGCGCCTTCTGCTCATACATTTCCCTGTCCGCACGCCGGAAAACATCATTCACGCTTTTGTCGACATTCTGCTCATAAACGGCGTAACCGGCTGCTGCGGAAATTCGCTCCCACGTCTCAAGCTTCTGATCGTTCCAGACTTCGTCCACAAGTACGCGAAACTCAGCCACCAGTTCCTCTATGTGCTGCCGCTCCTCATGCTCCATGAGCACCACAAATTCATCTCCGCCAATACGGTAGACCCTGAATTCGCTAAAAACCGCACGAATCATGGTGTAGAGTCTTTTCAAAGCCTCATTGCCGCATTCATGACCAAAATGATCGTTGATGCTCTTGAGATAATTGAGGTCAACGACCATCAGGGCATAATTCGCCCGCCCTGCTTTGATCTCTTCTTCAAGGCGCTCCATATCCCGGTCGTAGGCATTATGATTGCGTGCGCCGGTCAGGGAATCACGATTGGCCAGCCTTTTCAGAAGTTTCGAATTTTCACGCTCTTCGGCCAGAGCCTGGGTTGTCTTGGTCAGGGAATGAATATAGTTCTGGATCTCGTGGATCATCGAGGAAATCTGCAGCGAAAGCAGCGAAATTTCATCGTTGGAGCGATTTTCCTTGGCTATACGTACGGCAATTTCAGGATCTTTGATCTGACTGTACGTGCGCACATTGGCCTGCAATCGCTCAAGTCGCACAATAAAATGCTCATGCAAATAGTAGAGAACGCCGGCCACACAAAAAAGCAGAACAAGTCCGACGCCTAAGGTCTGGGAAATCGTCTGCTCGAGGATAATGTGATCGGTTTCCTCAGTGCTGATTTCTGTTTCAATGATGCCGATGCGCTGATCATCGAGCATCACGGTTGCGTAATACGCATAGACCTGACCAAGACCGACATTCTTGATATCGTAGCCTACAGCCCTGCCGCGTGAGGACCAGCTCTGCCACATGGTAGCATAGTCCGCATTGGGGCGAGCCTCTTCCCGGCAAAGCTCCACAAGCTCAGGATCGTCCGCAAGCGTCGTCCGGGATGAACTGACAACGGTATAGACATTACGGCTGTGCTGACTGGGGACAAGATAGGTGACTGAGTGGATACCGAAATTGCGGGCGGCATCGGAAAATGCCGTGGACCATTTCTTGTACAGGTAGATGGCACAGGAACGCTGCACATCCTCAATCATCTGATTGAAGCTAATATCTATGCCAAGGGTCTTCTGGGGATAGACGGACCTGAACATGGCATCAAAAACATACCACGATGAGCGCCAGTCCGTGATGGTCTCGGCATTGATCAAAATCTCTTCACGGTGCTTGATGAGGTATTCCTGAAAATCATAAAAGACACGGCGCTCAGATTCCACAAGGCTTTTCAAATGATCGGCGATGTCCACGAGACGCTTTTCGCACTGCGCATGATAGCTGATACGCTGATTGACATAGGCACTGCCAGCCCCCAGAATGAGAGCCACAGCTATGAAAACAGCGAAGATGCCAGCAAATTTATAGAGCAGACTGTCCCGTCTCTTCACAAAAGGCCTTCCTTGCAAAACGACTGCACCCTAGAGAATGTAGCGACTCAGATCCTGATCACTACGAATGTCTTCAAGGTGCTCATTGACATAGCTCTGATTGACGAGGATATGAGCACCCGGCATGGAAGGGGCATCAAATGAGACATCAGCCAAAATTTTCTCCATGATCGTATAGAGACGCCTGGCTCCGATATTTTCCGTCTGCGCATTGATCTCTTCGGCAAAAGCCGCGATCTCGGACAAACCGTCCTCGGTGAACTCAAGCTGAACATTTTCCGTACCCAGAAGCGCGGCATACTGCTTGGTCAGAGCATTGTCGGGCTCCGTGAGAATGCGCAGAAAATCCTTGCGGTCCAAGGCTTCAAGCTCAACTCGCAGGGGGAAACGGCCCTGCAGTTCAGGAATCAGGTCTGAAGGCTTGCTGAAATGAAAGGCACCGGCGGCAATGAAGAGAATATGGTCAGTATGCACAAGGCCGTACTTCGTGTTCACGGCACTGCCTTCGACAATGGGCAGAAGATCGCGCTGCACTCCCTCGCGTGAGACATCACTGTTTTTGCCCTGCTGATTGCTGGCAATCTTATCGATTTCATCAATGAAAATGATACCCATCTGCTCCACGCGCTCACGCGCTCTGTCAGCCAGAGAATCGTCATCCACAAGCTTGGCCGTTTCTTCCTGCACGAGAATCTGATAGGCTTTTTTGATTTTCAGCTTCTTGCGGCTGCGCTTGGGTGGAAAGGCCTTACTGAACATGTCCTTGACCTGACCGCCCATATTTTCCATGCCGGGAATGGCAAAAATGTCAATGGTGGCCCCCCTGCTCTCGGTAACCTCCATCTCCACTTCGCGCTCATCAAGATAGCCCAGACGAAACTGCTGCAGAAGCTTATCGCGCGTTGAGGAGTGTTCCTCACGCCCCATGGTCGGCGGCAGCAAAAGATCCATCAAGCGGTCTTCAGCTGAGGCCTCGGCAGCGACCTGCACTTCCTTATTGGCCTCAGCCCGTAAGAGATTGATGCCGATCTCCATCAGATCGCGCACCATGGACTCCACATCACGCCCCACATAGCCCACTTCCGTAAACTTCGTGGCTTCCACCTTGAGAAAAGGAGCGCCTGAAAGCTTGGCCAAACGCCTGGCAATCTCGGTCTTGCCCACACCCGTGGGGCCCATCATGATAATGTTCTTGGGCGCAATTTCATCACGCAGTTCAGGCGCAAGCTGCTGCCTGCGCCAACGGTTGCGCACGGCCACAGCGACCATACGCTTGGCCTTTTCCTGGCCAATGACAAATTTATCCAGCTCTTCCACAATTCGTCTGGGAATCAGATCACTCATCAACTCTCCGGCATGGAAACCCCCGCCAGGCAGGGGAGGAAATGCCGCCTCCGTGTTTTCCCTTGGTTTGCGTGCTGGCCAAAAGCCATGAGCCACGCCATCAAGCCGCAGACAAATGCTCTGCCTCACAAGTCCACGCAGCCAAAAAAGTTCCTTAAGACTGCAGGAGCAGACATGGCGAGGGCTCCTGCCAAGCCCAACAGACAAAAAAAGCGTTCAAAGCACGCAGCGTTTGCCAAAGCCTCTGCCAAGGAGGCGGAACAAGACCAAGTCTACTTATGACAGCTCAGACCTGACGATCAAAACAAAAGCGCAAACAATTTACTCCAAATCTGTATAAAAAATCAAGAATACGCCGCTGGCTCAGAGCGCAAAAACACAAGTCTCCAGCTTAGGAGGAAAAGCCAAGCCGATCTGCACAACCCAGGCAGCGATAAGGAAGGGCTCCGGTCAACGACCAGAGCCCTTGAAAAAGCATCTGCTCAAAGCAGCGCTGAATTATTTAAAGGCTTTCTCAAAGTTCGGCACAACCTGCTTTTTACGGCTCATCACGCCGTCAAGCCAGACACTGGTGCCCTGAGGTTTGGCGCCAAAGGCTTTTTCCACCACGGAAGGATCGTCGGAAGCGATGAGCATCTCAGAACCTTCTTTCATGATGTCGGTCAGAAGCAGGAAGACGCTGTGACGGCCGCCTTCGGCTTTCACTTTTTCAATTTCAGCCTGCAGACCGGCTTTGACCTTGTCGAGAATGGAGAGGTCAACAACTTCAAGCTGTCCGATACCGACCTTCTTGCCATTCATATTGAAATCTTTGTAGTCGCGGTTGACGAGATCGCGCATGGGGGTGCCGTCCACAGCACTCTTGACCTTGAACATTTCAATGCCCAGGGCTTCCACGTCATTCACACCGGCGATCTTGGCCAGCTTGGCCACGGCTTTCTTGTCGGCTTCGGTGCAGGTGGGGGATTTGAAGATCACGGTGTCAGAGAGAATGGCGCAGAGCATGCCGCCGGCCAGGCCGCGGGGAATTTCCACACCGTAGAATTCATACATGCTCGTCAGAACCGTCGCGGTGCAGCCCACAGGCCAAATCCAGCACTCAAGGGGGCTTGAGGTGGTCACGTCACCCAATTTATGGTGGTCGACAATACCCTTGACGGTGGCATCGGCCAGGCCAGCAGGAGCCTGGGCCAGATCGGAATAGTCAACAAGGAAGACTTCCTTTCCGGCAACGTCCTTCACCACTTCAGGAGCGGTCAAACCAAATTTTTCAAGCACGAATTTGCTCTCAGGGGTAGGATCGCCCTGAGCACACGCTTTTACGTCAAAGCCACGTTTTTTATACAGTTCGCAAGCAGCGATAGCAGAAATGATGCTATCGGTATCAGGATTCATGTGACCAAGAACCAGTGCAGACATGACCTCATCCTCCGGTTGAAGAAAAAAGCACCATCAGGTGCGCCTCAAAAATGCTTGTTCTTTTTAGCACAAAGTTTTTTCCCTGCCAAGAGTCCGAACCAGAGAAAAAACGTAAGCAGGGTAAAGACTACCCTGCTTAGCAAAATGATGGACGCTGACCAAAGGCTGCCAGCCCAAAGAACAGAGTCCTCTCCTTGGACTACATAAAACCGCTTTTCCAGATCAGACGGCCTATCATGGAAAAGTCTTCAGGCAGGGGTGAAAAGGGGATGCGGTCACTTTTATCAAGAGGATTACAGAGCAAACGCATAAAGTCATTGCCGATACCGGAACTGACAACTTCAGCAATGCGCGGATAGATACAGCCGTCACGTTCCTTAATCATATAGATATGATGGGTCATGAAAACAACATGCTCAGGCAAGCGGCTGGCCAAAACCACATCATCGCGATTGAAACCGTAGGTTGAAAGACTGTTGTCAGGCAGTTTGAAAACGGAAATGTTCTCAGTATCCTTAAAGTTTTCCACAAACCAACCATGCTGAAACCAAAAGCGTTCGCTGGAAGGAGTTCCATCGATGAGCATCAGGCGCACAGGAAAAGGCAAGTCTTTGGAAACGCCGCCATGATTCTTTTTCCAGTCTTTGGCATAGGACAAAAGTAAGGTGTAATCGAGGTTGAGATACTCGCTGAGCTTATCGAAGGTGCCTGCAGGCACCTTATTCTTAAAGCCATAGTAAAGTTTTTGCACTGTTTCGGAATCGAGCCCGGTTAACTGCTCAATCTGCCCCTGATCCATGTGCAGCATGATATGACAGTAGCGAAAAATCAAGCTGACATCTGAAATTTTCCGATCAAACTGAATTTTTGAGCCTCTCTTGCTGGGACGACCTACTGTGTTCAAAAGATTAACGTCGTTCAAAGAAGACCTACCTTGGATAAAAGGATAATTTGTGCGTTACTTCAAAACAACAAAAAAATTTCAGAAATGAAGCTCACATCCCGAGTTACGTGAGAGGCATTCTGCAATTTCTTCGACGATACTCTGACACCAAAAAACTTTCAAGAAAAAACAAATTTATTTCAATTTTTTTGACTTATCAGAGTATACTTTGAAGAAATCGCCAAAAATTGAAGGAAAAATCGATAAGCTACGCAATAAAAGTTTATTGAGGCAGGCCTACGTGATAACTCCCATGTTTTTTCCAAATTTTTGTAAAAATCACAGAAAAAATACGCGGTAAAAGGGGTTTTTTTGTCCTAACAAATCGGAAACTGCCCAGTACACTTGGCTGAATATCCGCAGTAAGAGCAAAAATTTCAGCCCATGAGACGCCGTCAGGCGGTTTTTGGGGTCGCTGCAAATTGCAGGAAAAGCTGCCCTATTACCAAATATTTGTCAAGGAGAAAAAAGCAATTTTCATTTTTTTGCGAGTTCATCCAGGGCGAACCTGAAGATCCGAAAAAAAACAAAAAATGCCACGGTGAATAAGGCAAAAAAATTTCTTCGTTTTGGCTGCTTAAGCCTTGATTTTCCTAGCTTTTTCAAAAGTTTGCGAAGTGTTCTGAGTTCCTTGAAAGCAGCAAAACGCTGACAAAGTATGCCAGGGCTCCGTAGATTCTGTCAGGAAAATTACTGCGCCATGAGGAAAGCCCCCTCATCTGACCTTGAGACAGGTACTGCACAGCGAACGTAATAATAAGGATGCATTGCACCTTGCCAAAGAGTCACTCCTGGGCTCTTTCGCTGGGTACTGAAAGTGTCTTGCAATTTCTTTTTTGAAAAAATTGATTTTGCATTGCAAATTCATCTGCTTTTGTGTACACTGGCTTTGTTGGGCAAGGAAAGGCTTTGGCTCCGCAAAAAGCCCATTGGTCTTCGTTTGCAGCACCAATGTCTCAAGGCAAGAAAATGCCCCCTGCCGCATCAGAAGCAATTCCCCATAAAAGTAGCATACCACCCTGTTCATCCGGGAGTTCAGCATGAATAGCAAAAGCATGAATCTGCGTGAGTTGCCTTTGGGAAAAAAAGCCAAAATCCTGACCGTGGAAGCACGCGGTGAAATGAACCGCCGCATCCGCGACATGGGTCTCATTCCCGGTTCTACAGTCTCCATTGTGGGCAGAGCACCTCTGAGAGATCCCGTGGCAGTCCGCCTTTCTGGCGTGACCATTTCCCTGCGCAACAGTGAAGCAGACTTTATCAAAGTTGAAACGCTCTAAGACAGAACCACGCTCCACCACTATCCTGATGTCTGAGGCGAGTCCTTTCAAGGAGCCTCTCTTGTGGTTCGTCTAACCTGATAGTATAGACTGCTTGAGACCCTGTGCTTGCCACAGGGTCTTTTTTTTCAAAAAGGCCTCACGCCCTGCACGCAGGACGAATGCAATACACCTGGGCTTGACTTGGCCATACAAGCGCAAGCTCTCTTTCAGCAAGTTCAAGCACAGGCCAGCGATATTGCCCACGGAATCGGGGAGGAAGGAAACGTTGACGCTCAAGCAAACAAATACCCAAGATCCTGCCATAAGCGCCACTCACGAAAAAACGCTGCGCATTGCCCTGGCAGGCAATCCCAACTGCGGCAAAACCACAGTTTTCAACGGCTATACTGGTGCCCGTCAGCATGTGGGCAATTATCCCGGCGTGACTGTTGACCGCAAAGAAGGTGAGGTCACCTATCAAGATACGCACATTACCCTCGTGGATCTGCCGGGCACCTATTCGCTCACAGCCTATTCCATGGAAGAAATCGTGGCTCGCCGCGAGCTCTCATCCAACAATGTGCAGGCCGTCATTGACATTGCCGAAGCCTCAGCCCTTGAGCGCAATCTTCTGCTCACCATACAGATGCTGGAAATGGGCATACCTGTCGTGCTTGGCTGCAATATGATGGATGAAGCCAAGGCTGGTGGTATCACGATTGATATGGCAAAGCTCTCGGCTGCGCTCTCCATCCCAGTCCTGCCCATGATCGCCCGTTCCGGTCAGGGACTTCAGGAAGTCCTGGCAGCAGCCGTGAAAATGGCAGGCCAAGGCCAGCGGGAGCCACTCAGATTACGCTATGGCAGTGATGTGGACCCGGCCCTGCAGGAGATGGAAGCCATTGCCAGCAAAGCCAAGCTTCTGGCCGGGAAATACCATCCCTACTATGTGGCGCTCAAACTCATGGAGCGCGACGTGGACATGCAAAACGATGCCAAAAAAGCCGATGCCGCAACTACCGCAAAATTGCAGGCCATCGCCGACAAGGCCCTCGAGCATGTGCGCAGCACTCTTGGCACGAATATGGAAAGCGTGATCACTGACCACCGCTACGGCTTTATCCGCGGAGCCCTGGGCGATGGCGTGCTCAGCCAGGATCCCGCTAAAGACCGTCTGGCCTTTTCCGACAAGCTGGACAGGATTCTCACCAATGTCTTTCTGGGTCCCATCATCATGCTGGGCGTACTCTATTTGATGTATCAGTTCACCATTGAGATCGGCGCTTACCCGCAGGGCTGGGTGGAAGATGCTCTGGCAGCGCTCGGCGCCTTTGTCGGCACGAGCCTGCCTGATGGTGCGTTCAAGTCCCTGCTTCTGGACGGCATCATCAATGGCGTGGGCGGTGTCTTAAGCTTTGTGCCGCTCATCGTCATCATGTTCTCGCTGCTCTCCTTTCTTGAAGACTGCGGCTATATGTCACGCATGGCCTATATGATGGATCGCCTTTTCCGCATGTTCGGCCTGCACGGAGCCTCGGTCATGCCCTACTGCGTGTCTGGCGGCATTGCCGGCGGCTGCGCCATTCCCGGGGCCCTGGCCACCCGCACCCTGCGCAGCCGCAAGGAAAAACTGGCCACCCTTCTGACCCTGCCCTATATGACCTGCGGCGCCAAGTGGCCGGTTTTCCTGCTCTTGTCCACGGCCTTCTTTGGCTATGAGGATGCGCCCAAGATCATGTTCAGTCTGACCCTTGTGGGCTGGATCATGGCTCTGCTTGTGGCCCGCATTTTGCGCTCAACCATTGTCAAAGGCGAACCCACGCCCTTTGTCATGGAGCTTCCCCCCTACCGCTTCCCAACGCTCCTGAGCGTGCTATTGCACTGCTGGGAGCGTGCCTGGATGTATCTCAAGAAGGCCGGTACTGTCCTGCTGGCCATCTCCGTGGTGCTCTGGGCCATGATGAAGTTCCCGGAACTGCCAGAGCAGCTCTCGGCTCCGCTTGAGCAGAAGATAGAAGAAGCCAGGAAGCTTGTGGACGGCCTGGCCGAAAATGCCTCCGAAGCAGAACGCGACAAGGCCCAGGCAAGCCTGGCCAATGCCCAGAACGCTTTAAGCGAAGAGGAGCTCGCCTATTCCCTGGCCGGTCGTCTTGGGAAGAGCGTTGAACCCCTGCTCGCTCCGCTTGGCTTCGACTGGCGAACCGATATTGCTCTGATTGCCGGTGTGGCGGCCAAGGAAGCTGTCGTGGGTACCCTTGGCACAGCCTGGTCTCTCGGCGAAATCGAAGATGCCGAAGACGAGGAAGCTACCAAGAGCCTGAGCGAGCGCCTTAAGCAAGCGCCCAACTGGTCCAAGGCCACGGCCCTTTCCCTGATGCTCTTTGTCCTGCTCTATTCCCCCTGCTTCGTGGCCCTTGTGGTCATCAAGCAGGAAGCCGGCGGCTGGCGCTGGCTCTTCTTCAGTATGATCTTCAATACTGCCCTGGCCTATCTTGTGGCCCTGGCAGGGTATCGCATTGGTCTTAGCCTCTGGCCCGTCTAGTCCCATGGACTCCTAAGACCCTGTGCCTGCCACAGGGTCTGTTTTTTCCTGCTCCTTTTGGCAGAACCCTAGGGTAGACCTAGCTTCTTCACTCAAACTCTATGTTAGACAAAGTCTTTTTCCCTATCGAAAACTTTAGTTTCCGTAATCTTGCGTAGATCACTATTGATAACCATTACAAGGCTTATACAATCTTTCTTTCCCAAACCATAATTACGACTCGCTAATTGTTCGAGACCAGCTTTTAAAGCTTGAAAATCACTCTTTTCTTTTGAACTTCTTTTAAATTCTATACATATTTTGGTCTTTCTTGTCGCTAATTCGAGATCTGAGAATCAAAAAGCATTTGGATTCTCACGCGATTTCTTAACAAGACCGTCTGGTATCATCATAAATATAATATCTCTCAAGGCATTTTCATTTTTAAAAGCATTTGAATTTGGAGTGATACACTCTATTAAAATAGCTGAAAAGAGCTCAGAAATTTCATCGAAACGTTCTTCATCAATTAATCTTGGCAGACCAATCATTTTATCCTGAGTGTCTTCACTCAGCCTCAAGCCTTGAACACTCATGGACAACAAGATAAGTGCATCAGATACTTCGGCATTTGGCAGAGCAAGACCTATCTCAAATATATTTAATTTTCTTATTGTAAAATACCCTGTCTGCAATAATAAAAGAGAAATAGGTAGTTCATCAACACTTGTTTTTACTTTTAAATCATTAATTTTAATAATCTCAATACTATCTTTTGAGCCTAAAATATCTCTTAGATTACTCTGTTTAGATATATTTGAGCCAGTAATTTGGTTAGCTCCCTGTAAATAGTTCATCAAAAGACTTGGTCTACCCCCACTTTCATACCAATAGTTTTGAAAACCCCGTTCTGGCCGTAAAAGAAAGTTTAAAACAGACCATGGATTATAGACAGTTTCTTGCGCATTAACTGAAAATTGATAGCCATCGTAATAATATTTTAACTGTGTAAATAACTCATCGTCTGATAAATTTAATATATTTGCTGCATTTTTGAGATATATACCATAATTATCATAAATCTCTTTTTCGGTAAGACCAAGCAATGTAGCATATTGATCATCAAGAGTTATATCGTTTATAAACTTAGCACCTGAAAAAAGACTAGTATGTGAAATTTTAGTAATACCAGCTATAAAAACAAATCTAAATTTATGTAAGTATGTTTTAATAACATTAAAGAATGTACTTAAATAGTTAATAATATTTTTTTGTAAATTTCTACTATCTAAAGTATGTATGATGGGAGCATCGTATTCATCAATTAACAAAACAAGATTTGCAGCTTCAATATTTTCAAAAAAGCATGACAATAAAATATTTGCTGTACTTTTTTTGGGCAAGTCTAAATCTTTCAAATGTGGGAACAATTTAAAAAATTTAAATGACATATCATCACAAAAATTATCATTAAATATTTCAAGCGATGCTGTCATGTATGATGAAAATATCAATGTTACAACAGGATATCTTGCTTTATCATGCCACTCATTGGCTATAGCGAGACCATCAAAATCCTGAAGACCACGAGAAAACAATGATTCAAAAGTCGATATTAACAATGTTTTACCAAATCTTCTAGGCCTCGATAAAAAAATAGGCATAGAAGAATTAGCAAGGCTAGCTATAAGATGTGTTTTATCTACATAAATTTTATGATTTTCTCTGAGCAGCGTAAAGTTCGGATGAGGTAATGAAATGGTATTTAAGGCAGCATGAGAAAGAGATAAATTTGACATAGATATATCAATACATATTAGTTGGCAACTCGATGACTAACAAATATCAAGGCAAAGAAATACAGAAAACGAAAGGTAAGGCGTAGCGGCTGGCATTGTGAGAGACGCAAAGCCAGCCTGGCCAAGCAGGAACAGTCTCTGACTAGCGCAAACTGTCAAAGGTATTGCACTGGGAGGGATTGCCCGTATCAAAGCCGCGCTTAAACCAAGCGTAACGCTGCTCGCTTGTGCCGTGGGTAAAGCTGTCAGGCACAACCCGTCCCTGACTTCTGTACTGCAGGCGATCATCGCCAATGGCCGTGGCCGTACGCAGAGCTTCTTCAAGATCCCCCCGTTCCAATCTGCCGGCTCTGGCCACACTGTGTCCCCAGACACCGGCATAGCAGTCGGCCTGCAATTCCATCAAAACGGAAAGCTGATTGGCACCGCGCTGATCGAGGCGTGACTGCAGATTGCGCACCTGATCGGCCGTACCCACGAGATTCTGGACATGATGGCCCACCTCATGCGCCACAACGTAACCCAGCGCAAAATCACCGCCTCCCCCAAGCTTGCTCTGCATATCATTGTAGAAGGAGAGATCAATATAGAGCTTATGGTCAGCCGGGCAATAAAAAGGCCCCATAGCTGCCTGACCATAGCCACAGGCCGTTTCTGCGGTGCCGCTGTAAAGCACAAGACGTG
Organism: Desulfovibrio sp.; assembly: GCA_017613715.1. Taxonomy (GTDB): domain Bacteria; phylum Desulfobacterota; class Desulfovibrionia; order Desulfovibrionales; family Desulfovibrionaceae; genus Desulfovibrio. The sequence goes on from JAGADH010000158.1 coordinate 11,542, forward strand.
GCGGCTCATAGTTGCGACCAAGACCGCGAAAGAACTGTTGCCAGAGATCTTCTGTCTGTTTGAGCACAACCTTGGTGAATTCAGCAAGACTATCATCTCCCAGAGCTTGAGGCACCCTTTGCTGCACAGAAGGTGCCGTGGAAAGCGGTACGCCTCCGTCCAGAAGACCTGTGAGATCCACACCAAAGTAACCGCCTACAAG
>JAGADH010000159.1 GCA_017613715.1 Desulfovibrio sp.
AAAACTAAAATATACCCTATTCAACGCAAAGACATTAGGAGAAAAACAGCTTAGACGAGTCTTGTTAGGAGAAAATCATTAAGGAGCAGTCGTTGTCTCCAGGAGGCCAGTAACCTTAGTTTCCCAATTTAACGTGCACTTTTCATTTTTCGATGGGTTCACAAAGCTGATGACTCGAGGCTCACTTAAAAGGTCATACGCTAAAAGTATACTGCATTTGTCTTCATTGTCTTCTGCTTTCTTTAATATCTTATCTACATCTTTACGCTGTTTCTTCTGCTCTGAAAAACATAGTGGTATCCATACATTATACTTATTTTTATCTACATAGAGGTCAGTATATAAATTATAAACAGTTTCTTCACTATATCGACTTTCTCCTACTTCTATAACTTTGCCGCTAATTTTTATTGGCAAAAAATCATTTTTTACATATTCTTTATATAAAAGAAGCTCAACTACCCTATTTTGAGTAGAATAAGTAAATTTTGGGATATCTACAACACCATTCTCATCAATATGTTCTTCATCGCGTTCTTTTAACCATTTGCGCTGATTATTAAGAAGCTGCTGTTTTTTATCTTTGTTTTTTATTAAAGAATTTACTTCTTTCCATAAAGCATTCAGATCTTTTTCCGTTTGTGTAAATTCTTTAGATAATTTTTTGCATTCTGCATATTGTTTGTCTGAAATTGCATAAGCACTTTTGACAGAAAGCATGGCCATAGCAACAAACAAAGAAAGAAAGAGACATAAAAAATTTTTGTTCATTGTCTTCTCGCTTGCAAGAAGGTGAAAAAAAGGACGGCGAACGAAGATCCGTGCAAGAGACTGACTGCTTATCTCTCTTTGATCTTAGACCTATAGGATGCCAATGAGGTTCAAAATCCTAGCGAAATCTCTGGCAATAGCAACTGAGTTCCCATCGGTTGAGGCTCTGCTTGCGCAGAAAATCTCTCTGACGATCTTTGCCATAGACTGATTATTTGAACAGCACTTATCTTTTTAATCCAAAATACAAAAGTTCTTGAGCCTTCTTATCAAACATATCTAGAGATTTATCCCAATTTTTTAGTGCTACATATCTGCTCCATTCCTTAGAAATATTATTTTTTTGAACATATCAGTTAACATAGAGTCTTTATATCTTTTATCAGACACAAGTTACTTTATAGCCACGTGCAGCAAACTTGCGAGCAGGCCTGCCAATTCCACATCCTAGGTCGAGAATTTCAGCATTTTTAGGTAAATCAAATGTCTTAATTATAAAGTTAACCTCTTCTTCTGTGCTACGCATCCAGGCTTGACCCTCTGAAAGCTTCATGCGCTGCTAGGCCAGACGAACAATTTCATCAGAATTGTTCATACAATTGTTTGTCCCTTTTTCAGACATGGCAAATTTGGATTGATCATTATATGTCATAGGCAGCCACTTTTGACCTTCATCAAGGCTTCAGAGGAAGGCTAAGGAGGTCGCTCACAAGAGCATGGCCCTCATTCTCGACAAGGTCAAGACGTTCAGTGGATTTCCACAAGAACGGCGACCCGCCAACGATCAAAAGCCAGCATTGAGCGAAGTCCTCATCCCCTTTGGAGATGCCGTTTTGAGATCCTTTACCGCTACGACAGGGAAGCAGGCATCGCCGTTTGAGCGATGCAAATCAGTTTGAAGCCGGATACGACGTTTGAAAAAAACAGTGTATAAAGATACGAGCGCAAGCGCAACGAAGCTGAGAGAAGGCGTGAGCACCGGCAGCTGTGCCTGCGCAGCCGCTCTCGCTGCCCTTGAATACCTGCTCACGGGTCAGAGCCCGCCAACGGTCAGTGTTCCCCTGCCTCCCATCGTGCATGACAGGCCAAGAGCCTGGCTTGAAATTGCCATTGCCCGCTGCGGAAAAGCCTTTGCAGCGCCTGCTGACCAGGCTCTCCCAAACTGCGCAAGCGCAAGCGTCATCAAGGATGCCGGCGACGATCCGGATGTCACCCATCACGCAGAAATCGTCGTTAGCCTCAGGCTCTTTCCCCAGGCCAGGCAATGCTGCTACATCCGCATTGCCGGCGCCAAGGGCGTTGGCAAAATTACCCTGCCAGGTCTGCCCTTGCCTGTTGGTGCATGGGCCATCAATCCCGTACCCCGCCAACAAATTCGTTTTGCCCTCAAAAAACGCTGGCAGGAACTGGCCAGGACCAGCCAGCCCCCCATGACGGTGACCATCAGCGTGCCTGACGGAGAACGGCTCGCCCAACAGACCTTCAATCCGCGCCTTGGCATCGTGGGCGGCCTTTCCATTCTTGGCACCCACGGCACAGTCAAAGCCTTCAGCCATGCTGCCTTTGCCGCCACCATTGCCGAAGCGCTGAGTGTGGCCAAGGCCCTGAAATTACCGGTCCTCTATTGCTGCACAGGACGCCGCTCAGAGCGTCTCCTGCAGATGCGCTTTCCCGGGGCACCGCTGCAGGCCTTTGTCCAGGCTGCGGACTTTGTGGCCTATACCCTGCACAAGGCCCATCGTACAGGTTTTAGCCGGATCATCTGGGGCTGTTTTTTCGGCAAGCTTGTCAAATTGGCTCAGGGCCACGGCCAGACCCACGCAAGACGCCACGCTCTCGACTTTGCGCTGCTCGCCCAAAGCTGTGCCGCTGCAGGCCCCGTAACCTGTCAGGCCATCAGAGCAGCCACAACGGCCAGAGAAGCCCTTGAGCTGCTCCTGGCCCATCCCAGAGGTCTGGCCATCATCGCCCGGCTCACGCAAAAAGCCTCAGAAGTGGCCAGTCACTTTGCCCGTCAGCCTGTGGAAGTGCACCTTTTTCATCTTGACGGGCGGGAACTTGCCTCATTTCCCGAGCAAAGGAAAAGCTTGTGATGCTGACTCTCCCTAACCGTCTCCTTGTGCTGGGCCTTGCCATGGGCTTTGAAGAGCACGAGCTTGCGCCTGAAATACAGGCCTACCTGGATGAAAGCGACCTGATTTGCGGTTTTCCGGCTACCCTTGCGGCCCTGCAGGCACAGCAGGCAGAAAAAGCTGCGACCCACACCTTTTGGCCGCTCAAGCTTCCCCTTGAGCCCTGCCTGGCTGAGCTTGAAAAAAAACGAGCCCAAGGCCTGCGCCTGGTACTCGTGGCAGGCGGTGACCCGCTCTTCTATGGCCTTGGCTCGACGCTGGCGCGCTTTTTTCCGCCCGAAAAACTCCATATTCTGCCGGCTGCCAGTGCGCTGCAGCTGGCCTGCGCACGGCTGGCCCTGCCCGTAGAGACTCTTGACGTACTCTCCCTGCATGGCCGTCCAGGCTGGCAGGAACTCGATGCCGCCCTGCTCAGGCAAAAGCATCTAGGCCTCCTGCTTGATAGAGAGCACAGTCCGGCAGAGGTGGCACGCCATCTGCGTGAAAAGGGCTGCCAGAACTATTGCCTGCATATCTGCGCTGATCTCGGCAGAAAAAGCGAGACGATCACGCATTGTTCCGTTGATGAGGCCCTCTCCTACCAAGGTCAGGGGCAGATCACCCTGATTCTCGAATGCCAGGAACGAAGAGCACGCCCGCATCTTGGTCTTGAAGAGCATCTGCTCTCTGAGGGCAACGGCTATGCCAGCTCCCTGACGGTACGCTCCACGGCACTGGCTCTTCTGGCTGTGCAGGCAGAGGATGTCTTCTGGGATATCGGCTCAGGCTCAGGCGCCGTGGCCCTTGAGGCCGCAAGTCTGGCCCCGCGTGGAGCAGTCTACGCTGTTGAGGCCAGACAGGAGCGGGCAGACGCCATTGTCCGCAGGGCCCAAAAGCTTGGTGCCTGCAATCTCAACGTTCTTCAGGGAAAGGCTCCTGACTGTCTTGCCGCACTGCCGGCTCCCTCCCGCATCTTTGTGGGCGGCGGACTGAGCGGAAACAATGCGCAAGAGCTGCTGAAAAGCCTCTGCCAGCGTCTTCGGCCCGGCGGCCGTCTTGTCACAAGCTGCGTGCTCCTGGCCAGCTTCCAGGCAAGCCTCGAGTTCTGCCAAAGCCTGCGCTGGCCTTTGCGCATCCTGCAGGTCCAGGCGTCAGAGGCCCGTCCTCTGGCCAATAATCTGCATTTTCAGGCCGAAAATCCCGTTTTTCTGCTCTGCACAGAACGCCTGTCCTAGGAGGCAGCATGTCCAAAGGCACAGTCTTTTTTATCGGTGCAGGTCCGGGCGATCCGGAGCTCGTAACGCTGAAGGGCGCACGCCTCATAGCCAGTGCCGGCCTTGTCCTCTACACAGGCTCCCTTGTGCCAAAGGCTCTCTTGCAACGCCATGCCCAGGGCGCCACAGTCATTGACAGTGCTGAGCTCACGCTTGAAGCCATCCACAGGCTAATGCGCGACTGCGTCTGCCAGGGTCAGGACTGCGCCCGTGTGCACACAGGCGATCCCTCGCTCTATGGGGCCTTACGTGAAGAAATCGCCTGCCTTGAACAAGACGGCATTGCCTGGCAGGTCGTGCCTGGCGTCACCGCAGCTACAGCCGCTGCTGCTGCCGCTGGCATTTCCTTTACCGTACCTGAAGTCACACAATCCCTGATCATCAGCCGTCTTGAAGGCAGAACCCCCATGCCGGCAAGCGAAGACCTGGCAAGCCTGGCCCGTCACCATTGCTCCATGGCCATCTATTTATCGAGCAAATTGGCCGACAGGGTTCAGGCCAGACTCCTGGCGGCAGGACTGCCCGGGCAGACACCCGTGCTCTGTGCACACCGTGTGGGCTGGCCGGAACAGACCCTGCACTGGACAAGGCTGGACAATCTCGCCCACTGTATAAGCCGCCACAAGCTCGAACGTCAGACCCTGATTCTCGTCCTGCCGGCAGAAAACGCCAAAGGCGCCCTTTCTAGGCTCTACAGCAAAGACTTTGAGCACCAGTTCAGAAGCTAAAACAAAAAGGGGCCTTGCGGCCCCTTATTGTTAGCGTAGGGAGTGGAAATGAATGCATCCCAGCATGTCGGGAACGTGAAATCCTAAAGTGAAAGGCGTTGACAGAAAGCCCTATTGTTCCACGTCACTGCTTTCTGACTGAACCAAAGACATGGCCAGACGCATGACGGGAATAAAGGAGCGATCCTCTCTCCCGTACAGACGCCCGCAGACAAAACGAGCCATATCCAAAGCGAGGACCGCATCATTGGGAACAAAGCGAGCGGCCTTGCGGTTGTCTTCCAAAACGGTCAAATAACTGTCCAAACGTTGTAATTCTACACCATTACCCGGTGAACGAATCTTCTGAGATCCCTCAGACTGATGAAGAGTAGTTGTAAGCGACATGTCCATTCCTCCTTGAATGGATCACTGCGTCCCTGCTAAGGGAATGCATTCCCGCGACGTTTGATGTCTTCCTGTTCCACTCTTTCTCCTCATCGGTCAGTATACAGAAGACTTTAGGGTCTGGCAAAAAAAATTTTTTTCTGGGCCTTTTCAGGCCCAGGGCAGATCACTCGAAGAGAGCCTTTGCTATGACTTGCCTGGCCAGGACTGCGACAGCCGTGAAGATCAAGGGCGGAACTTGACTTTCAGGCAAAGGATCCTATTTTCTATGAGATTTTGCACGCTTTTGCTGAGATCAGCGCGGCTCGCAGCCAGGCTCTGTCCCTGCCACGGGCCTTGAGATGTTTTTCCTCGCTGCAAGCTCTTTTTCGACATTTCATCGCTTTCTTTGTCTGCGCGACAATTCAGAGCATGTTGTTTTGTACAATTTGCCACTTCTTTACAGCAATTCAGGAACTAACGGAGGCAGCGTTTCCTCCTCGCTTGGCCTTAAGCAAAGCCGAGGTTTCCACGCTGAAAGGCTTGATGAATCAGAAATTTTATTCTTTGCGAGAATTACGAGAAATTTTAGGTATCACGGCGCAAACACTTCGTAATTGGGATTACTCCGGCAAACTCAAACCTCACCATACCGATGCCAATGGCTACCGCTTTTATTCTGAAGCTCAACTGCAGCAGATTCTGAACAAAAATGCCAATCATCAAAAACTTGTTGTCGGCTATTGCCGCGTATCCAAGAACAAGCCGGAAGATCTTGCCAAACAGGTCAGTCTTGTCGAAGCTTACCTTCTTGAACAGGGTTACAAGTTCAACATTATTCAAGATCAAGGCTCATCTTTAGACTATAATCTTCCAGGATTCAAGGAATTACTGAATATTATTTGCTACGAAAAGACAACAAAGATTGTGGTTTTACATAAATCTTGTCTTTTAGGCTTAGCCTTTGAGCTCATACAATATTTTGCTCATTTACACAATGTGAGTATTGAAGTGATCAACAAGGACGAAAACGCCGAGCAAGAGGCGCTGTTTGAGGATTTCATCGAAACAACAGCAGCCTATTGCCGCAAAATGCCTAGAGAACGTGCCTCCAGGCTCGCCGCGCTCTTGCAGGAAATGCAAGCCTAGACGAGGGGCAAGGCAAAGAAGCAAGTACTCACTGGGCAGGCAGAAAGCCTGCTTGTAACGCAAACAATCGTTTGATCAGAAAAAACGGGGGCAGCGGTTCTCCGGCCTGCTAAGCAGGCTTTGATGCGCTGAGAAGTTTCATGGTACGGTGGCAGGACATTTTTTCCCAGGACGAATTTGGCTGGCAGGACGCCTCAACGCCGCTGCAGCCCCCCCTGGTTCACGATCTGCAGAGTCTGAAGCGTTTCCTGGATGCAGTACATATCCGCTTCTGCCTGGTAAAACCTTTCCAGGAGGAAAAGAACTATCCTCTTGTGGAAAGCCGGGAACTTCTCCCTTCCTTTGACAGCGACATGTTCGAGTTCAAAAATTTGCCGGGCTTTTCGCTCGTGGCCTTTGCCCGGCATTTGAACTACTTCTCGGAAGTCTTTCAGTACGACAAGCTGAATATCCCGCAGGACGGGGACGCCAACAGTCAGGACAAACAGCATCTGGCTCAGAACCTGCAGATTCTGGCATCGCGCATTCCCCGCTGTCTGCAGCAGGAATTTCGCACGACATTTCAAGGTATCAATACCCTCGCCCTGAATTCCTACGCCAAACTCATGCCCTATCTTTTACAAATGGACCGGGCTCAGGTTCTGGCCTGGGATGAAATGGGCGCCTTCCATCTTACGGGCGTCTTCGCCTCCTTTCCCGCTGACATCGACGGTGAGCTCAAGCGCTTCGGCATGCGCATCGGCAAATTCCTGCCCGGTGACAACGATGTCTACGAAGCCAACCGCATGTTTGTCTACCAGTATCTCATGGAGCTCTACGGTTTTCCCATTGTCAGCGAACGCCGCACGTCAAGCGCCCTCTTTGCCCGCAAGCTGCACAAGATGGGCGAGCATTTTCTCTTGCGCGTGCTCGGTCAGACCGATCGCACCATCACGACCTACTATTCGCAGGGTGAGAATCAGCGCTATCCCTCCCTGGAAAAAATCGCCCTGGTACGGCTTGAGGAAGATCAGAAAGATGTCTTCAATCTCGTGGCAGACCGCGGCTTTTTCCTGGACAAGAAACGCCGCGTGATCATTCTGCGCGTGCGTTACCGTCAGCACGCCTTCAATCCCAGCAATATCAAAGAGGACCGCGCCATTTCCGTCAGTACGCAGGAAATACTCCATCCCCTGACCGGAGAAGTGCTTGCGGACCTCAATGTCATTAAAGACACCAGCAATCTTCTTTTGCACTTAAACGACATTGTCCGCGGCGAATATATAGGCTGCGTGCTCTACAAGCGCACGGAGCTTGTGGAGAATACCGATACGGACGAAAAAAAGCTCAAATTTCTCTCGGCCTGGCTTGGCAAGCATCAGCGCCGCATCATCAGCTACAGCGACGAATTTTTCAACAATGTCGTCAAAATCATCGGTGACTATCTCTATCAGCCCCAGAAAGACGATGTTTTTGATACGATCAGGGATCTCTATCTCGAAGTTGTCTCGCGCTTTTCCTATATTCAGCAGGCGCGCAATGTCCGGCTTTTGCAGGACATCGGCACGCGCAGGTTCAAAAAGCAGAAACTGACCTACCGTCAGATGTTTCGTGAAGCCCTGCAGCTTCTGGGGGACTTGAAATTCGAGGGCAGCAATTATTTTGAACCGATTGTCGACGATATCATCGATACGCTTGAAAAAATTCTCAGTGACCGTTACCTGAGACGCACCTATATTCTGCCCCTGGAAAATACCCTGTCCAAAGCAGGCCATGAGATCAGAAAAAACTACGGTCGCCTTTCCCAGCTGCAGTACGAATTCAAGGAACTCAAAAAAGCCCAGAATGCCTCACGGCTCTCTACGGTCTCACCCTGAGCTGCCCAAAAAGGCCTCATGGGATCCCTCAAAGCAAGCCGCAACCAAGAAGCCAAAACGGAGGAGCGTTGCCCCGAGCAAGCGGGCGCCGCGCTGACAATCGCATGAGCATACCAGCGTTTTATCTCGAAGCCTCAGCCTGGAGCAGCCAAGTCTGCCTCAAAGGCCCGGAATGCCATCATCTGCAGGTTCTGCGCATCACTCCGGGCAGCGAGGTTGAACTGCTTGACGGAGAGGGGCGCCTCGGCCTCTTTGGCGTTGAGAGTATCCGCAAAAACGAGGTCGTGCTGAACAAAAAGTCTGAGCAGAGCTCAGAGCGACCCGCGTCACTGCCCATCATGGCCCTGGCTCTCAGCAAGGCCGTACGCCGAGGTTTTTTTCTGGAAAAGGCCGCCGAACTTGGGGCCTATCAGATCTGGCTCTTTCAGGGTGAACTGAGCCAGGGCAAACTTGTGCCGGGCCTTGAGGCGAAAATCCGGCAGACCTTGATTGCCGGCTGCAAGCAGTGCAAAAATCCCTGGCTGCCTGAAGTCCGTCTCTTTCCAGAGGGTCTTGGGCAATTGCTCGAGGAGATTAGCGACATCGAACACCGCATTCTGCCCTGGGAACTTGAGTCCACCTCAGCCCTCATTGGCCAGGAGGATCTCGGTCTTCCCGGCAAGACCATCTACGCCATCGGGCCTGAGGGAGGCTTTGCTCCACACGAACTTGAGCTTTTCGATCAGGCGGGCTTTCGACGCATCAGCCTTGGTGCGCGTATCCTGCGCTGCGAAACCGCTGCAACGCTCTGCCTTGGCCTGCACTGGTGGGCATCACACAGGCCAGAGACAAAGGATTGCCTGTGAGCGTTTCCATCCCCCTGCCCGAACGCCTGCGCCCGGAAACACAGGAACTCTTTCTTGGTCAGGGCCATCTTAAGGCCCGCCTGACCCAGCTTCTGGCCTCAAGCCATCTGCCAAGCCTGCTCTTCTTCGGTCCTCCGGGCTGCGGCAAGTCCACGCTGGCCCTTCTGCTCGCCCGGCATTGCAAAAAACGCTATGTGCGCATCAGCGCCCCGGAAACCGGTTTGCAAAACCTGCGCCGTACCCTGAATGGCGTCGAAGTGCTCATCCTCGACGAAATCCACCGTTTTTCCAAAGCGCAGCAGGATTTTTTCCTGCCCCTGATCGAGAGTGGCGAGCTCATTCTTCTGGCCACCACCACTGAAAATCCCTCCTTCAGCGTCACACGCCAGCTCTTAAGCCGACTGCATGTTCTGAAACTGCGTCCTCTGGGACCGGAAGAGCTGATCCAGCTTGCCCGCCGCGGGGCCAAGGCCCTTGGCCGCGACATTAACGATGAGGCCCTTGATGTCCTCTGCAGCGCAGCCCACGGAGATGCCAGAACCCTGCTCAACCTTGTGGAATACGCGGCAGGCACGGAAGGGCCGCTCACACGTGAACGCATGCGCGAGCTTCTGCCGGAAATCATGATGCATCATGACAAGGCAGGCGACAGCCACTACGAATACGCCTCGGCTCTGATCAAATCCATTCGCGGCAGTGATGTGGACGCTGCCCTTTACTATCTGGCCTGCCTTTTGGAAGGCGGCGAGGATCCTCGCTTCATCTGCCGCCGTTTGATTCTCTCGGCCTCGGAGGATGTGGGACTTGCCGATCCCCAGGCCCTGCAGCTGGCCGTTGCCTGCCAGCAGGCTGTGGAATTTGTGGGCATGCCCGAAGGCTTTATTCCCATGGCGGAAACCGTGACCTATCTCGCTCTGGCCCGCAAGAGCAATTCCTCCTATGCGGCCTATCTGCGCGCTCAGGCTGAAATCCGCCATGAAGGACCTGCGCCTGTGCCGCTCCATCTGCGCAATGCCACCACAGCCCTTCAGAAGGAATGGGGCTACGGCAAAGGCTATAAATATCCGCACGCTTTTCCCGACGGCTGGGTGCCGCAGGACTATCTGCCCGAAGAAGTGCGCCATCTGCACTTCTATCAGCCCAAGGAAAACGGCGACGAGGCCCGCTTAAGTCTCTGGTGGCGCAAAATCAGCCACAATCAGGCCAAGTAGCCAGCCAAAACCTGACTGACACAAAAAAACGCGCCCTAAGGACAGCCGGAGTTCACGATGAATGAAAAATTCCACGTTGCGGGCACCTATCATAGCCATGTGACCCCGCATGGCCTTGCCAAAATCTTTCCCTCGCTCGTCTTTTACAGCAAGCTGCTCTTTGGCCCCTTCCTCTGGCTCTGCAGCAAGGCCCGCAAGGGTCTCTGCGACGATGACTGCTGGGTTCAGGGCAGTGTCTGGTTCTCGAATCAGGTTGAGGAGCTCGGCTGTCCCATCGTGGTCGAAGGTCTTGATTACCTTGCTAGCATAGACAAGCCCTGCGTCATTGTGGCCAACCACATGAGCACCCTCGAAACCTTTTTACTGCCTGGCATTATCCGCCCCTTTATGCCGTGTACCTTTGTGGTCAAGGACAGTCTGGTCAGACTGCCTCTCTTCGGAGCTGTGATGCGTTCCCGCAGGCCTGTGGTGCTTGGCCGCAAAAATCCACGTGAGGACCTGGTCCATTTGCTACGCGAAGGCGGCCAGCGTCTGGAAGAAGGCATCTCCCTGATCATCTTTCCGCAGAGCACGCGCACCCAAGGCTTTGATCCCCACAAATTCAATTCCATAGGGGAAAAACTGGCCAAAAAGGCCAATGTGCCCCTGCTTCCCCTTGCCTTAAAAACCGATGCCTGGACCACAGGCTCCCTGATCAAGGAAATCGGCCCCATCCGCGCAGGTCTGCCTGTGCACTTCCGCTTTGGCGCTCCCAGCATGGTTGAAGGAAGCGGCAAGGAACTGCATGAAAGCATCTGCCGCTTTATCAGTGAGAGCCTGACAAGCTGGTCGTGTGAGCAGCCTCTGCGCTAAGCCCCTATTTTTCCTGACCTTTCAGCCGAAAAAACGAGCAAGTGCCGAAATTTGGGCAAAAAAAAAGGTTACTAGGGTAACCTTGTTCTTGTTCTGCGCGCATCAAACAAATGCGGCTCGTCTAACGCCAAATGGGTGACGCCACAATGGGCTTTTTCATGTGCATCAAAAAATACACATGACTGCAATGCTGGTCGGGATGGCGCGATTTGAACGCGCGACCTCAGCGTCCCGAACGCTGCGCTCTAGCCAAACTGAGCCACATCCCGATGGCAATGCTTTAGCCTCCTTTTGCGCTTTTGGCAAGTTTTTTCTATTTGTCAAAGGGCCTCATTTGACGTATCGTAATTCATTGTTGTTTTGCAGCCCCTGCCTCCTTCAGTGCCAGGTTCACCGGCTGCCTCTCTTTGTAATGCCCTCCGCCTTTTGGCAAGCATAAAGCCTCTCGGGGACTTTGCCAGCTTGCCTGAAACGGACTGTTTTTTCCTGAGGATTTTGCTCATGATTCGAGTCATAGTCGTCGATGATTCTCTTTTTCTGCGCAATTCCCTCGTGTCGCTCATTGAGCAGGACAGCGAAATCAAAGTCGCGGCCACAGCCAGAGACGGCTTGGATGCTCTGCGCAAGATCCAGGCCGCGCCCGATGATTTTGACGTGGTCACCCTGGATGTCGAAATGCCCAATATGAACGGGCTTGAGACACTCAAAAAACTCATGGCCACGGTGCCTCTGCCTGTCTTGATGATCAGTTCCTTAACCGAACAGGGTGCCGAAACCACCCTGCGGGCTCTGGAACTGGGTGCGCTCGATTTCATTCCCAAATCGCTGGAAAAAGATAAAGACAAGGAAACCTTTGGCCGGGAAATCCGGCAGAAAATCAAATCGCTGTCCAGACGCAAGGTCTTTGTGCGACTGAAATACGGCCTGAAGAACAAAACAGCCGAAAAAGAAAGACGGCTGCCCGACAAAGCGCTCCAGGCCAAGGGTGGCTCAATGCCAGCAGATTACGTCCAGACACCCTGCAAGGGACCGCGCGATCTGGTCGTCATCGGCGTTTCCACGGGCGGACCGCCAGTGGTGCAAAAGATTCTCTCAGCCATGCCTGAAAATTTGCCGGCCTGTATTCTCGTGGCCCAGCATATGCCGCCGGCCTTTACCGGCCCCTTTGCCCGCCGACTTGACAGCGTAAGCAAAATCGGGGTTTCCGAAGCGGTTGACGGCGACAAATTTCTGCGCGGCCACGCCTATGTCTGCCCGGGCGGCAAGCATATCGGCATCCGTCTGCGCGGTGTTCTCCCACAGATCGCCGTGACCGAAGAGCCCAAGGATGCGCTCTACAAACCCACCGTCAATGTGCTGATGGGCACGGCCGGCAAGTATATGGGCCGCCGCACCCTGGGAGTGATGCTCACCGGCATGGGCAATGACGGCGTTGAAGGCGCCAAGGTGCTCGTAGATAACGGCGGCTGCCTCATTGCCCAGGATGAAGCCTCGTGCGTGGTCTATGGTATGAACAAAGCCGTCATCGACGCAAAACTGGCCAATCTGATTCTCGATGCCGATGATATTGCCAAGGCAATCATCGATACCGTGCGCGGCTAGCTCACGAGCTCAGTCCTCTGCGCTCCGCCCGGGATTCCAGTTCGCCACAAGACAAGACCCCAAGCTGCTCTGCACTCGACGTTCGAGAATGGCAATTCCTGCCGCCTCCAAGACGGCTCCCGCATGAAAGGATAGTAGGATGGATACTGAAACAAACCAAATCTCCCGAGAACAGATTCTGAACGGCCTTAAATCCGACAACAGCTCAGATGTCCGTGACGCGGCCTTCTTTGCTGGGGAAAACAAGATGCAGGAAGCCGTTCCCGACCTCTGCAATCTGGTGCGCAGCACCAATATCGGCATTCAGGAAGCTGCGGAATTTGCCCTGAGGAAAATCCGCGGTTCTCAGGTCATTGAGAACCTGCTGCCGCTTTTGCAAAGTGAGGAAGTTTCCGTGCGCAACGCCGCCATGGACATTCTCAGAGAAATCGGCGTTGACAGCATTGAAAGTATGCGCCCCTATCTCAAGGGCGAGGATGCGGATCTGCGCATCTTCATCACCGATATCCTCGGCCACTGCAAAAGCCATAAGTCGGCGGATCTTCTGGCAGAAGCCCTGCTCAGAGATCCTGAGGTCAATGTCCGCTATCAGGCGGCCGTCAGTCTCGGCACCCTGGCCTATCCCGAATCCGTAGGCCCCCTCTCCCGTGCCATGCACGATGAGGAATGGGTGCAGTTCGCCGTGGTTGAAGCCCTTGCCAAAATCAAGGACACCTCAGCCACCACGGCCCTTGTGCAGCTTCTGCCGCAGTCTTCGCCGCTCGTCTGCTCGGCCATTGTGGATGCCCTTGGCGATCTTGGCGACATCAAGATTCTGCCCATGCTGCTCAATGCCCTTGAGAACGTCAACGAAGCCCTGCGCCACACCATCGTCAAGACCGTGGTCAAAATCCTCAACGGCTCCTCCCTTTCACTGCTGCCCAATAAGTACAAAGCCAATCTCAATGTCTATCTTCTGAGCGCCTTGAACGACGACAACGAAGATATTCAGGAAGCGGCACTGACCGGTCTCGAAGCCATTGGCACCGAAAGCGCAAGCAAACCCGTGCTGAACTTTGCCCTGAGCAAGGATCCCGATACCGATGCCGATATCTACGATCAGGCCATCAAGACGCTGGCCGCTCTGGGCTATACGCAGGCCATACGCGATGCCCTGCGCTCGGACGATGAAAAAACCGTGCTTGTGGCCATGCAGGCCTGCCAGTTCATTCAGGACAGAGCACCGCTGGAAGAGCTGAAAAACGCTTTCTGGCGCGTCAATGTGGACCTGAAATGCCTGGCCATCCACGAAATCGCCCAGATGGGCGACTGCACGGATATGCCGTTCTTCCTTTCCGTCATCGACGAATGCGACGATTCGGAGATTCTGAAGGGCGTTCTCAGTTTCCTTGGCAGCCAGAACTCGTGCCGGGACATCGACGACATTGTCTTCAACCTGCTCGATCACAAGCATCAGGACGTGCAGGAAATGGCCCTTGAAGCCTGCATCAATCTGCACAGCGCAGGCCTTAACGAGCGTTTCCGCGCCATGGCCCGCGAGGGCAATGTCATGCAGCGGATGATGGCCATCTATGCCCTTGGCCGCTACGATGCCATGGAGAATATCAATGAACTCTCAGCCGGTCTCGAAGATGAGGACAGCTCAGTCCGCAGAATGAGCGTTGAAGCCTTCCTGAACATGGGCCCCGACGCCGAGCGCTTCCTGCCGAGACTTGTGCCCGCGCTCAAGGATCCCGACAAAGACGTGCGCATGGCGGCCGTGGATCTTCTTGGTCAGATCTGCACGCCTTCGGTCATGCCGCATCTCATGGAAGCCTTAAACGACGAAAACGACTGGGTGCGCATCCGTGCCATCGAGGCGCTCGGTCATGCCCGCCTTGAGGAAGCCATTCCTCAGCTCTCCCAGCTGCTTGAAAAGGGCAGCCCCATGGTCATGAGCAAGGTCATCGAAGCGCTTGGCATGATCGGTGGCAATATGGCCTTTACCGTGCTTCTCGGTCTGATGGATCATGAAGATCCTGAAATCCAGCACGCGGCCGCTGATGCCGTGGCGGCCATCCAGGCCAGTCAGGAGTAGGAAGCATGAGCACGCAAACCCCCTTTCAGCAGAAACCGTTCGCTTTTGGCCAGCACGACAAGGACGCCGACAAGGAGCATAAGCCGCTCACGTCCCAGTTTGCCAAAACCCAGAGCTTCTCCACAGGGACCTTTGGCCACCAGGACGATCGTCGTACCACGGCCTTTGGCAGCAAAAGCCAGGAGCAGGCAAAGCCCTTTTCATCCTTCCGACAACAGACACAGACGCAGACAACGCCAACCTGCCCGACCCGTCCTTTTGGCAGTCAGCCCGCCAAACCGGCGTCAAGCTTTGGCGCGCGTCAGTCGTCGCCTTTTGCCTCACAAGCCACGCAGCCTGCCAGCTCGCCCTTTGGCACGCAGCGTCCTGCAAGCAGGCCTGCCACGACCACAGCCTCACGGCCCTTTTTCCGTGCCGGCACAAGTGGCCAGCAGGACAGTTCAAGCAGTTTTCATGCGTCCAGGCCTCTGCACATGCAGACGCCCTCCTTCCACAAGGACATGAGCATCTCCGATGAAGAATTTGTGCTTTTGCGCGACTTCATCTACAAAAAATGCGGTATCTTCATTGCCGAAAACCGCAAATATCTCATTGAAAACCGCCTTTCCAACCGCATTAAACATCTCAATCTGAAAAGCTATTCAGAATACTACAAGTATCTGAAATTTGATGACAATAAGGACGCCGAGCTCAATGAGCTCTACGTGCTGATGACCACCAACGAGACGAGTTTCTTCAGAAATCCGCCTCAGCTCAAGGTTTTCCAGGAAATCGTTCTGACCAATATGATCAACGAGATCCGCAAGGCAGGGCAGAAAAGGCTGAGAATCTGGTCGGCAGGCTGCTCCACAGGTGAGGAGCCCTATACTCTGGCCATCATCATCAGCGAGGTGCTCAAGGGTGAACTGCTCACCTGGGACGTCAAGATCACAGCCAATGATCTCTCAACCCAGGTGCTGGCCGCAGCCCGCAATGGCATCTATTCTGAGTATTCGCTGCGTACCACTCCCAAGGAACTGGTCAGCCGTTATTTCACCAAAGACGGTCAGGTTTACAAGATCAATCCCGAAATGAAACGTCTCGTGAGCTTCGGCCAGATCAACCTCAATGAACGTGAGCAGCTCAAACGCGTCGAAAGCTCGCACATTGTCTTCTGCCGCAATGTTATCATCTACTTTGACGATGACATGAAACGCCGCGTGATCAACTCTTTTTACGACAATCTCCTTCCCGGAGGCGCTCTTCTCATCGGCCATTCAGAAACCTTGCACAATATCTGCCGTTCTTTCGAACTGGAGCACTATTCAGGGACCATTGTCTACCGCAAGCAGCGCTAGAGAAGCCCGAAGTCTGCTTAAGTAAAGGCCTTGCTTTTGCCCAATAGCCTCCGAGAACAGCGTCCCTAAGCCCCGAAGAAGCAAAAGAGCTGCGTGCAGCTTTCAGGCAGCTTACGCCCGTGCTTCTGGGCCCGCCAGTGAAGGAAGCGGCCCGGGACGGAAACACCGCCGAATAAGGATTGTGACATGCAAAAACATATACTGGTCATCGACGACTCCAAAACCATCCGCAACCTTGTGGCCTTTGTACTCAAGAGTGAAGGCTTCAAGACGAGTACTGCTGAAGACGGCCTCGACGGCATCGAGAAGCTCTACAATATCGACGCTGTTGACCTGATCATCGTGGACGTGAACATGCCGCGCATGGACGGCTTCACCTTCATCAAGACCGTACGTACCCAGGATGCCTACAAGGACATCCCCATCATCGTGCTCTCCACCGAGGGCCAGGAGAAGGACATCCAAACCGGCATGAGCCTGGGTGCCAATCTCTACATGGTCAAACCCGCCCAGCCTGAAAAAATGGTCCGCAACATAAAGATGCTTCTAGGTTAACCGATAAGAAGGGTACTCTGCCCTTGCTGGGCGGTTCCCAGAATTTACGTTAGCTCTATGAAGGTAGGACTGTATGAGCCAGGACATGTTTGATCCAGAACTTTTTACAGATTTTATTGCAGAAGCGAGAGAGCATCTCGAAACCATCGAACCCAATCTTCTGGAACTGGAAAAGACACCGGACAATCTTGCCCTGCTCAACGAGATCTTCCGCCCCATGCATTCGCTCAAGGGCGCCTCAGGTTTTCTCGGTCTGAACCGGATTAATCAGATTGCCCACCGTGCCGAAAACATTCTCGATGCCCTGCGCAAGGGCGAAATGGTGGTCACAAGCGAGATAATGGATGTCATTCTGGCTTCCACCGATGCGCTGCGGCAAATGATCGACAACCTGGAATCAACCAGTGCTGAAGGCGATGTGGCCATTGAGCCCATCATCACGCAGATCGACAATATCATGAATGGCGGGGGCTCAACGCCTCAGGCTGAGGCCCCCGCCGCTGCCGAGCCTGCAGCAGAAGCTCCCGCCGAACCAGAAGCTGCGGCTCCTGTCGAAACTCCTGCCGAACCAGAGGTAGCGGCTGCTGCCGAAGCTCCTGTCGAAACTCCCAGTGAGCCAGAAGGAGCGGCGGCCGAAGCTCCTGCCGAAACACCTAGTGAGCCTGAAGTTGCGACTGCTGCTGAAGCTCCTGCCGAAGCTCCCAGTGAGCCTGAAGGAGCGGTGGCTACCGAAGCTCCCGCCGAAGCTCCCAGTGAGCCAGAAGCCAAGGGAATGACACCCAAGGAATGGATCGCCACCCTGCCGGCTCTCGACACTTATCCGCTTGAAGCCTTTGGTGAAGATCACCTCAAGGACTTCATCGACGAATCTATCGAAAATATCGAAAATCTTAATACCGGCCTTCTGGCCCTTGAAGAAAATCCAGGGGAACAGAAGGATCTCGTCAACGATATCTTCCGTTTCTTCCACAATATGAAGGGCAATAGCGGCATCATTGGCTACAATGAGCTCAATGCCCTGACGCACGAGGCCGAAACCGTCCTGAACAATGTCCGTCAGGACAAGATGAAGGCCACGCCTGAACTCATCGATCTTCTGCTCTTAGTCGTTGATATGATGGAAGCGCTGATTCAGCGCATCAATATCAGCGACGGCAAAACCACACCTTTTGACACCTCAGCGGCCATCCGCAAACTGCAGCAGGTTCTGGCAGGCGGAGCCATTGAACTGCCTGAAGCCCTGATGGCCGGGCATGCCCAGGAGACATCAGAAGCTACGCCTGAACCAGCGGAGGCGGAGGCGCCTGCAGAAGAGCCCAAGCCGGCCGTGGAAACGGTCAAACCCAACATTATTCCGGTTGGCACGGAAGGCGATGACAACGAAGCCTTCAAGGTCATGGTGCGTCAGCAGTTTGAGATCATTCATGCGGCCCTGGCCACCCTCGCCAAGGATGGTTCCCATAAAGAATCCATCGATGCCCTGCACCGCTGTCTGATTGTGGTACGTAATGCCTGCAGTGCCGTGGGTCTTGACGAAATCAAGATCTACGCTGAGCGCACGGCCGGCATTGTGGAACAGGGGCAGAAAAAGGGCATTGATTTCGGCATGATGGTCGACATGATGAACCAGGAAGTGGGCATCATTGAAGACATGGTGCAGAAGGCTGTTTCAGGTGGCGGCGTGAGCATGGCGGAAAAAGAGAGCGCCAAGCCTGCAGAAGCCCCTGCAGCCCCCAAGCCCGAAGCCAAGCCGGCAGAACAAGCCAAAGAAGCGCCCAAGCCTGATTC
>JAGADH010000023.1 GCA_017613715.1 Desulfovibrio sp.
ACCAAGATCGCCTCTTGCGGTTTCTTTTTTTTACGCGTAACATTGAGCATATCAATTGCCCTGAGCATACGATTTATATTGATATTTGGAGGGATGGCAGAGCGGTTTATATCGGCGGTCTTGAAAACCGTTTAGGGTTTACGCCCTACGGGGGTTCAAATCCCTCTCCCTCCGCCACCGAACTTTTTGACAAGCATCGAAATAACTCGCAAAAAACCCGCTAAGCCTAGAGCCGAGCGGGTTTTTTTTGCCTGCGCTTTGTGACAAATTGCTGCAGTGAGAACTGCCCCCGAGAACGACTACAGGCGTGTTTGCCCTCACGCAATGGAGGAAATCGCGGATGTCAGGGTTCTTTTTCCTGCCAGTGCCACTGGCTTTGAGAAAGATTCGGGTGGCCTTGTCTGGAGGCGCCAGTTCGTGGCATTCATCACAGCGGCAACGGAAAGAGAAGTGGAGAAGGCTAAGCCAAACGGGTCAAAGGCATACCTGACAATAATGTTGGATTTGCGAAGCTCACCTACGACTGGCCTTTTTCGAGAATTCCCTGATCAATCATGGAAGTCGTGCATCCGCAGGTAATACTCTTCATCCGTCATACCTGAGGCCTGCATCTCGATGTCATGCGGCCATCCTTGTCTTTGGCATAGACGTCCAGGTGCACCCCCTTGGCTCTGCATCAGTCTCGTTGCTCTTCTTGGTCTGGGGCAAGACGATTTTGCGGATGGAAGAGCCAAGAAGCCGTTCGAGAAGGCAGCGATGGGGCCCGGCTTCTTCTTCATGACCTTCTGAAACAGGTAGTTCTCCTGAAGGTCAGCTTATCCTCAGTTTTTATACGCTTTATGGTTTGAGAAACACCAAGGCAGACTTGTGGACAACGGGCAAGGTCAGCATCTGTTGACGGTATGGCCAACGAAGGAGCATGTTTGACGGAAGACCGGCAATAATAATCAATAACAAAAGCGAGAGCCACGGAATTGTTGCATCCGTGGCTCTTAGAATTTTCAAGCTCACCCTGACACTGCATTTGTAGTGTCATCAATTATTGACAGCCATGGACATCAAGCCAGGCAAATGCGGTTTTGGCTACGAGGATCTGCTGTCCAACTCGCACGTATGGTCAGTTCGGGTCCGCAATTCACTTGTGCGGCGCGACAAAGACTAGCCGTGCCGACTTCATGACCGTTTGTTCTGTCCGGCCGCCTGATAAACAAAGTCGAACGAATCTTTTACAGCAGCAAGCACGATTTACTCGAAGCCCCTGCTAATCCTTTCAGCGACGATATTCCGCTAGGTATTCGCTGGCCAGCGATGCGAATCTCTTAGGCATCAAGTAAAGCCTAAAGCTACCGATAGCACATAAGTGAACGCCTTGACGCATCATTATACACGGAATCCAGTAAGAAGAAGCAAAGAGAGACTGGATCTAAGTCAATTTTCGTTCTTGACGATAGTTAAATTTTGGGGTAAGAATGCATTGTCTCTCTGAGTTAGAGTGTTTTTCAGTTTCTGATTAAAAAAACAAGGAGTCCCAAAATGCCTATCGACAACGAAGATCTGCAGCTTTTTAAGATCATTTACGCTCAAAATCCCGATAAACCCATGGATTTTATTCAGGAAGAAGTCCTCAAGGCTAAGCAGGCCCTTCTTGAAAACAGTGACCGTCTGGCTGCCCAGGCTGCAAGTGAAGTGGCTGCTGCAAATAAAAAAGGTAGAAGCTTTGTCGAACTGAAGAAAAGCGATCTCATGCTCAAAACGCGTGCCGAAATTGATGCAGCCATCGGCGATGACCACATCACCTGCTGCATTTGCAACAGAAAAATGAATTCGCTGGGTGCCCATCTGAAACGCGTGCATCATGTTGATCCCAAGGACTATGTTCGTGTCTGTGGCTATCCTGAAGACACCAAGCTGATGGGCAAAAATTTGCTTCAGAAATTACGTGTCAACGTTGAAAAAGCCCAGTCCATGCGCAAAAATAATCGTAGCTCTGGACAAGAAACCTACGATCCAATGGCTTAGGGCATATTCTTGCTGCTGCATAAAGAGCCGCCCAATCTTCGGGCGGCTCTTTATGCTTTTGAGGCTTTTTCTATCATCCAACAAAATGAGTCTTGCCCTGATCAACGTCTCCACATGCTTCTTCAGACTCGTCGGGCATAGCGGACATGCTTTCTTAGCCATCGTCCTTTGACAAACGCATCTGCCACATGACTCTGGCTGTCAATCGTAGATGTGTCTAAGCTGAAAGAAGGCTCGCAGGACAGCTTGTCCATCTGATCCTCGATCCGCCTAAGTTCGCCATTTCTGGCATCAGCTGGCTGTACAATTTGGCACACCTTCCCAGGCATCATTGCGGCCTCCGCCATCAAAGATGGCGGCACGAGGTCAAAATGATTCTTGAGTGTCGAGCCCACCTTGGTTGCTACCGTGACAATGGCCGGGCTGAGATCAGAGTGGTTTCATAGGCATTGATGACGAGGACTCCGTGAAGACACATACTCTTGATGATTGTGCTTCAAGGGTGGATTCGGCCTGGGCATACTTGTCACCTTTGCAAGGGCATCGTGGAGGATCGGTATTTTCAGCAGCGTGACGCTTCCTGGATTCTTCTTTTTTTCCATGCGCCGCGAGGTGCAGCGGCGTTTTGCGGATCGTTCTTTCGCGTTCATACAAGCGCCCTTGTCAAGCGGGCCACGCCCGAGACGAGATTCATTCAGGGGGGCAAAGGCCGTATTGCCCTTAGCGTTTGGCTATGTTCATCAGGTCCACACTTTCGGTGTGCGAGCCGTTGCCGCGCACGTAGCCCGGAAATTATTGTTGAGACCTTTGGGCTGCCTTTTGGACAATATCGAGATAATAGGTGCCATATTTGATATCTGGCTCGAGGTGGCAACCCTCTCCCCATTCGTTCCAGGCATTGAGAAAAACATATTGCAAATAGGAAGGGAGAAGTTTTTTGGTATAGTCAACGAGATAGTTGAGCATGCGGTCAAAAGCGCGGGGATTAATACCTGTACAGGCAATGCCGGCAAGACCTCTTCTCGGGGTATTGTCCCAGGCCGGAAACGTGCAGCGTAAACGTGGGTAGGGCGGTATTTCTTTATGCATCATGAAGTTCAAGGTCTTTTGGTAGTCAATCTGCACAGGACGCTGCCCTTGAGCTGAGACATGATTTTCCACGCGCCAGTTGGGCGCAAATTCAACCATAGCATCAAATGCAAATTGTTCAGGCGCAGCAGCTCCGTAGGCTTCAACCCCTGCCAGAAAGAGTTCGTTAAAACCCTGGCGCAGACTTTCTTCCTTGAGGATTTCTGCGTAAACTCGCATCATGGGATTGCGCTCAGGTGCCCAGATCAACAGACATGGCCGGCCATTGATGTGCAGATATCTGCTATCCTCAAGATAGGCTCTGATTTGCGTAAAGAGCATCCGCGCATTGTCTTGAGAGTAGGTTTGTTTGACAAAAACCGCCTCGGGACCAATGGTATTGTCGTACCAGCTTGGGTGCGCCCAACACAGGCAATAGTGATTTTTGATGGCTCTGTTGTTGAGGACAATTTGCAATGGTTTTTCAAGCAGCGTTTTTCCTGAAAAATTATAGTAATAGTAGCAAAAGCCCGTTATGCCGTAGCTATAGGCCAGATCGTGCTGATAGCAGAGAAACTTTTCATTGCGGAGATCGTACCAGCCGATCATTTTATGCGGGATATGCGGTTCATAGTGTCCCGGAAAAAGCGGCTGAGCTTTGCGAACATTGTCCCATTCAGTAAACCCCGATCCATAGACTGCGTCGTTTTCGGGAATGGGGTGGAACTGCGGCAGATAAAAAGCAAAGAATTCCATAACTGAGCTGTCTTTAGGCGAAGTCGCCGTTGTGCCAGAGGCAATGTTCGCCACGGCGAACACGAGACTGTTTCGTGGCTTGCGCTTTACAGTGGCTTGAATTATCATCAAAATTTGGGCTTTGCGGCATACAAACCGTTTTCCAGAATGTGTGAGGAAGATTATGTCTATTTATATTTCAGGATCTCTCGCCTTTGACAGAATAATGTCTTTTCCGGGGCATTTTCACGATCATATATTTGCCGATAATCTGCGTGCGATTAACGTAAGTTTCATGGTCGATGGTATGGAAGAGCGGCGCGGCGGCTGCGCTGGCAATATCGCCTACACGCTTTCGCTTCTTGGGCAGAAACCGATTATCATAGCGTCAGCCGGCAAGGATTTTGATTCGTATGCTGCGCATTTGCAGAAATCAGGCCTTCCCCTCGAAGGTATTCGTCGTATAGAGGATATCTATACCGCCCAAGGCTTTATCACAACCGATTTGAACAATAATCAAATAACGGGTTTTTACCCCGGTGCCATGGGCCAACCTGCTGATTACAACTTTCCCCACCTTGATCCCGAGCATGATATAGCCATTGTCTCACCAGGCAATATGGAAGACATGCAGCGTCTGCCAAGATTCTACAAAGAACATGGCGTGCGTTACATTTATGATCCAGGACAACAATTGCCTGTGCTCAAGCAGGAGGACCTCTTAGAAGCCATTGAGGGGTCCTTTGCGCTTATTTCCAATGATTATGAAATCAATATGATTTGTAAAACAACGGGATTAAGCCCCAATGAAATTATTGGCCGCACGCTCTGGCTTGTGACAACGCAGGGCAGTAAGGGGGCCATAGTGCACGGAGCCGATGGAACAGAAATGCATATTGATCCCGTTCACGTGGATAATGTTGTGGATCCTACAGGTGCCGGCGATGCCCATCGCAGCGGTATTCTCTTTGGCCTGGCCCATGGTCTTGATTTGCCCCGATCTGCACGTCTTGGCTCGGTGACAGCAAGCTTTACCGTGGAAAAGTTGGGGACGCAGGAACATGTGTTCAGCAAAGAAGAATTTACTGCGCGCTATCAGGAAACCTTTGGTCCCCTGCCCAAGAGGATTGCGGCGCAATTGTAGCATACACCGTTCTTGCCAAGGCGAAGAGTTATGACCGCACAAGACAGGATCAGAAACTTTTGCATTATTGCCCATATTGATCACGGCAAATCGACTCTGGCCGACCGTATTCTTGAATTGACCGAGGTCGTTAGCGGTCGTGAGGCACGTGAACAGTATCTTGATCGTATGGATCTTGAGCGTGAGCGGGGTATAACCATCAAAGCGCAGACTGTACGTATTCCCTATACAGCCCGGGATGGCCTTGAGTATGAACTCAATCTCATCGATACGCCAGGCCATGTTGACTTCAACTACGAAGTGTCGCGTTCTCTTGCCGCCTGTGAGGGAGCTCTTTTGGTCGTGGATGCCACCCAGGGAGTAGAAGCTCAGACCCTGGCCAATGTTTATCTTGCCTTAGATCATGACCATGAGCTGATTCCTGTTTTGAATAAAATCGACCTCCCAAGCGCTGATATTGCCCGCGTTAAGGAAGAAATTGAGGAGTCAATCGGTCTTGACTGCAGTGAGGCGCTTGCGGTTTCCGCTAAGACCGGTCAGGGCGTGGACGCCGTGCTAGAAGCCATTGTCACTCGTCTGCCTCCGCCTTCAGGTGATCCCAAGGCCCCACTTAAAGCGTTGATCTTTGATTCGTGGTACGACAGTTATCAGGGCGTGGTGACGCTTTTCCGTGTTTTTGATGGGGCTATTCACCTTGGTGACAAAATTCGTCTGATGAATACAGGGCGTGAATACGAAGTGCTGCGCCTTGGCGTTTTTTCTCCCGAGGCACGCGATGTGGACATGCTCGCTTGTGGCGAGGTGGGTTTCCTTTGCGGTTCCATCAAGGAGTTGGGGCATGCCCGCGTGGGCGACACCATCACTTCTGTGGAAGAACCGGCCCAAGAAGCTGTGCCAGGCTTCAAGGAAGCTCGTCCCATGGTCTTCTGCGGCCTTTATCCTACAGAATCCGATGCCTATGAGGCGCTCAAGTCGGCACTTGAAAAATTGCAGCTCAATGATGCAGCTTTTACGTTTGAAGCCGAGACTTCACAAGCTTTGGGCTTTGGTTTTCGTTGCGGTTTTCTCGGGCTTTTACATATGGAAATCGCCCAGGAACGTCTTGAACGCGAATTTTCTGTGGGACTGATTGCCACGGCGCCTTCCGTGGTCTACAAGGTGGAGACCACATCCGGTGAAACTCTGGCTATCGACAATCCCAGCCATCTTCCCGACGCTGCTAAGATCAAGGCCATGTACGAGCCCTATGTGCGCATGGATATTCATGTTCCCAACGAGTACGTGGGCAATGTCATGAAGCTTTGCGAGGAAAAGCGCGGTACACAGAAAAATTTGAATTATCTTTCCAGTAAGCGCGTGGTGCTTACGTATGAGCTGCCTTTTGCCGAAATTGTCTACGATTTCTTTGACCGGCTGAAATCCGTGACACGCGGTTATGCCTCCATGGATTATCAACCCATCGATTACCGTGAAAGCAAGCTCGTGCGCCTTGATATCCTTTTAAACGGCGAGCCCGTGGACGCGCTTTCGGTCATTGTGCACAGTGATCGCGCCTATCCCTATGGGCGGGCTCTGGCCTTGAAGCTCAAACGTACTATTCCGCGTCAGCTCTTTCAGGTGGCTATTCAGGCTGCCATCGGACAAAAAATCATTGCCCGCGAGACAGTCTCCGCCTTTCGCAAGGATGTGACGGCCAAATGCTACGGCGGAGACATTACGCGTAAAAGAAAGCTTTTGGAAAAGCAAAAGGAAGGAAAAAAGCGGATGAAAATGATGGGCAACGTGGAATTGCCACAGGAGGCTTTTTTGGCAGCATTAAAGGTCGAGGATGCTTAAGGAGGCTTCGTGCGCTATTCGGCCTGAGCTTTGAGGGCTTCGGTCTGGGCGGCTGTGGCCAGAGCTTCCACAAGCGGTGTCAGCTCACCCTGCATAATCTTTTCAAGAGAATAGAGCGTGAGATTGATACGGTGATCCGTACAACGGCCCTGAGGGAAATTATAGGTACGGATGCGTTCAGAGCGGTCACCTGAACCTACCTGTGCCTTGCGGTCAGCAGAGACTTCGGAATTCTTTCTGTCGCGTTCGGCGGCAAGCAGGCGTGAGGCCAGAACTTTCATGGCCCGCGCTTTATTTTTATGCTGTGAGCGTTCATCCTGACAGGTCACAACGGTACCTGTGGGGATATGGGTGATGCGCACGGCGGATTCTGTTTTATTGACGTGTTGGCCGCCGGCTCCGCTTGCCCGGTACACATCAATGCTCAGATCCTCAGGCCGAATTTCTATATCCACTTCATCGGCTTCGGGCAGCACGGCCACCGTGGCGGCTGAGGTGTGAATACGACCCTGCGTTTCTGTGACAGGCACTCTCTGCACTCTGTGGGTACCTGCTTCATACTTCAGATGACTGTAAACTCGGTTGCCAGCTATGAGACAGATGATTTCCTTAAAGCCGCCTGATTCTGAATCCGACTGACTTAAGATTTCCACCTTCCAACCCTGAAGTTCAGCATAGCGCGTATACATACGGAAGAGATCCGCAGCGAAAAGCGTTGCTTCGTCGCCGCCTGTACCGGCCCGGATTTCAAGGATGGTATTTTTTTCATCAAGCGGATCCGGTGGCAGCAGGGCAACTTTGAGTTGATGTTCAAGATCAGGCAGCTGGGCTTCGGCTTGTTGAATTTCTTCCTTGGCCATCTCCCGGATATCACTGTCGTCATCGTGGAGTAAGAGCTTATTCTCTTCGATGTCATTGATCAGGGCCTTGTGTTTGCGGAAGAGCGTGACGATTTCCTCAAGGTCGGCATGCGATTTTGCCAGCTTGCGGTAGCGCTCCTGATCGTTGAAGACCTCAGGGTCGGCGAGAGACGCTTCGAGTTCAAGATATTTGCGTTCAAGGCTTTCAAGTTTAGCGAACATGGTGTCCTCGGCATGGGTGGCCTGGTTCAGTCTTCAAGCGTATAAGATACTGTTTCCACAAATTTTCGGTCGCTCTCATCAAGGGCCACGGCCAGAGAAACCAGCGCCACATCAATCTGATTATTGTCCGGTTCCCTGGTCGTCAGTCTCTGTAAAAAAAGTCCCGGTGCCTGAAAGAGTTTTTTGGCAAAAGGGTGATGCAATTTGGCAGCAAAGCGGATCAGCTCATAGGAAAAAGCACTGATCGGCACGATGAGCAAAAGCTTGATGACGATGCCAAGGCTGTGTTTGGCAACCTCTCCAGCCGGGTCGAAGAGGGCCAGAAGCGGCGGTACAAGCACTGCATGGAGAAGGATCGATAAGGAGATGACAAAAAGCAGAAAAGTGGTTCCACAGCGTGGGTGAAAGCGGCTCTGGCTTCGGGTACTGGCCTGAGAGATGAGTCGTGCTTCTTCAAAGGCATGAATCGTCTTGTGTTCAGCTCCATGATAGCAGAGTACTCGGCGGATGTCCGGCATCAGGGAAATCAGCCAGAGATAACCGAAAAAAATGCAGGCCTTGAAAAAACCGTCCCAGATGTGAAAGGAAAACCCTTCCACATTGCCTCCCACATGGAGGAAGAACATCAAAAGGGAAAGAAAATGCGGGGCTAGGACAAAAAGTCCCACGGCCATCAGCACAGCAATGATCATGCTCACAACCAGCTGCAGATTGGTCACCTTCTGGCCTTCGTCGACCTCGGCCAGTTCAGCAGACTTGTTCAGAGCACCAACGCCGTTGTAGAGCGTGTCCACAAGTACGGGAAAACCGCGGATGACGGGGATCTTAAAAAAAGGATGGCTGAAGAGGCTGCGCCATGGCCTGCGGATGGCTACAATGGAACCGTTGGGCCTGCGCACGGCAAGACCATAAAGATCCGCATTTCGCATCATCACGCCTTCCATCACTGCCTGACCGCCAACTAAAGGCCGCGAGGATAGAGTTTCGCTCTTATCGAGTTCTTCGATGGATTGCGAAAGGAAGGCGTGAAGCGCTAGAAGGGGGAAAAGCGGGACGTTATTTTTTTTCAAATTTAGCGTACTTTTTACGGAAACGGTCAATACGGCCTGCAGTGTCGAGGAAACGCTGCTTACCAGTGAAGAAGGGATGGCAAGCAGAGCAGACTTCCACATGGACGGTTTCACCCTTGGTGGAAAGGACTTTTTCTTCATGTCCGCAGGCGCAGACAATGGTCGCATTGTAGACTTTGGGATGAATGTTCTTTTTCATGGTAGTTCCTCAAAATGGATCTCCGCGCAGAGCGGAAGAAGCAACGGACAAAGGCATAAAGCAGCTTTGTCTCGTGCCAAACAAGAAAGTCTTTGCTGGCAATGTGGCAGATTCTTTTTCTGCTCAGTCTCGTGGCTAAGAAGCACAATGCAGGGCAGAAGTGCAGCAAGACCTAAGCGCGCTGCCTGCTAGCCAACACAGGGCATGCATTCTATAGCGCTGTGTTGCATTTGGCAAGAAATATCTTTGCTTTGTGCAGCGTTTCAGATACTGTTCACAGCCCCTTGAGCCGGGATGAAGCCAAGACCGGCAAATCGCCCTGACGCCTCCCTTGAAGGGAGACAAGAAGGAAAGCGCGGAGGCTTGAGGCAGAATGGCATGAAAAGCCACAGAGAGATGCGTGAATGCTTTGATTGATGACCTAGGAGGTCCCCAGCAGATCTCTTGTCTGGCTCGTGGCAGAGTTTTTTTGCATCGATTTCCTTGACGATTTCGGCAAGTCCCGACTGAGGATCGGATCAGGCATCATTACGGATTTGCGTTCTTGAGAAGAAGCCTTTCAATGAGCGCTTCTTTTGTGCAGAGGTGACATTGCGGCCCAACTTTGGTAGAAATAGTCGCTTGATTTGGGGGCTCTCGCTCACAATAGCCAACGCTGATCTGTCAAACAGTTTGCCTTTTCCGGAAGCTGCTTGTTCAGGGCCTTTTTTCAAAGCCCATTGATCCTCCTCAGAATTGATGCTAGCGACGAGTGGAAAAGAGCCGCGGTCAGAAAGACGTTTCAAGTCACGTCCTGCCGTCGGATCAGCAAATCTGACGGTTTCTTATCAATTATGGGAAAACTAGGGAGGCAGCGTTTCCTCCCCGGTCTGAAGGTCGGGGTTTCCACGCTGATATGGTTTGATGAGCACGACGACAGATGTGCAAGAGAAAGGCAAAAAATCGTTACTGCGAGAATACGCCGAGGCACTGGGCATTGCGCTGCTGCTGGCTTTGGTTATCAGGACCTTCGTTGTTCAGGCCTTTAAAATTCCTTCAGAATCCATGCTCTCCACCTTACTTGTGGGCGATCAGCTTTTGGCCAGTAAATTTGCTTATGGTGTAAAAATTCCCTTCACGCATACCTATCTTTACCGTGGTCCTGATCCCCAGCGCGGCGATATTATCATCTTTGAGTATCCCGAGGACCCCAGTACGGATTTCATTAAGCGCATCATCGGCGTGCCCGGTGATACCATAGAAGTTCGTGATAAGCAGCTCTTCCGCAATGGCGAGGCGGTCAAAGAAAAGTATATTCAGTTCACGGACAGCGATCACATCGTTGCCCGCAGGGACAATTTTGGGCCGGTGACAGTACCGCCAGATCACTATTTTGTCATGGGTGACAACCGGGACAATTCCCATGACTCGCGTTTTTGGGGTTTTATCACACGCGAGTCGATCCGGGCCAAGGCCTGGCGCATTTACTGGTCGTGGGGCTCTGACGGCTTCAAGAGCATTCGCTGGAGTCGTTTGGGCAGCCTTGTACAGTAAGCTTGGAGGGCCTCTTGCAAAAACTCTATGTTGTCATGGTCGGCCTGCCTGCCCGCGGGAAATCCACCCTCGCCAAACGCATCTGCTTTGGTCTGAAAGAGGAAGGGGTTTTGGCGCGAATTTTCAACAATGGCGAGCTCAGGCGCACCCTGTATGGCTCTGATTCCACGGATGCCGATTTTTATGATCCCAGAGATCTTGAGCATAAGCGGATGCGCGAACAGATCGCCATGCGCAATCTCAAGCGAGCCCAAAGCTGGCTGGCGCATGAGGGAGTCGTAGCTGTCCTGGATGCCACCAATGCCAGTTGTGAGCGCAGACAGCTGATTGAACAGGTGCTCAATGATCACCCAGTGCTCTTTGTGGAATGCGTCAATGAAGATGCCATGCTGCAGGATATCTGCATACGACGCAAAACCGCTTTGCCTGAATTTGCCAGCTATACTCAGGAGGCGGCTCTTGAAAGCTTTTTGAAGCGCATCCGCTATTATGAATCCATCTATCAGCCACTTGCTAAGGAAAAATACTGGCTGCGAGTGGATTCTACAGCGAACAGAATACTTGAAGAGCATGCCCTTGAGGGCAGTCCGTTTTATCCGGCCATACGGCAGATCTTAGTTGATCTGCCGGCTCCCAATCTCTATCTTGCACGACACGGACAGACAGAATTTAATGTGCAGGGGCGTATTGGCGGCGATCCGCTTTTGACCGCCAAGGGCAGGCAGCAGGCCATGGCTTTGGCTGAGCATTTTCGTCACCTGCGCATTGACTGGGTTTTTACCTCAACCAGACGCCGCTCCCACGAGACAGCGGCACCTGTGCTCAGGGATCGCCCCAAGGTGCATACGCTGGCTATGCCGGAGTTTGACGAATTGTGGGCCGGAGACTGTGAAGGCATGCGTTACAGCGAAATCCGCGAGACTATGCCGCTTGTCTCGGCAGGGCGCAATGCTGATAAATATGGCTACTGTTATCCCAACGGCGAAAGCTACGCCATGCTCAATGAACGGGTGAAAAACGGATTGCGCAGAGCGCTTTTTCTGGCGGGTGACAATCCTATACTGATTATTGGCCATCAGGCCATCAACCGAGTGATTCTTTCGCTTTTTCTGAGGTGCCGTGAAGCGGATATTCCCTATATCTTCATTCCGCAAAATGAGTACTATCACATCAGCGTGACGTTGCGGCGCAAAGTCTTTGAACGTATTCCCTATAATCACTCAGTACACTGAGCTGATTGTGTCCTGAGCATGCGGCCCCGTTTCGGGGCTTTTTTTTGTCCCTTTGCGAGCAGGCCATTGCTCAGACCTGCTCGCAGAGAGCTAACTCAGAAGCGTTCTTCATCTCCCTTGGGCATGCTTTTACCACGGACGAGAAAGATCCCCAGGCAGCAGAGCGAAATCAGTACACCAGCAAGCGTTGATTGCGTCATGGGCCAGGCAAAGGGGAATTTGTCGTAGGCAAAAAGGTAGCTTGCGCAGACACAAGTCATGAAAAGGGCGGGCGCCAGAGCTACGAGAAAACAGCGTTTGCGGCGTCTGAGCCAGACGGCGCAGGCCCAGAGTGTGACGCAGGCCAGGGTCTGATTGGTCCAGCCAAAGGCCATCCAGATCTGCGTGAATTCACCCGTCGCAAAGTAGATACCGAGCAGAAAAACCGGAATGGCAAGAATGATGCGACGTCGCAGGCTGTTTTGATTCCATTGGAGCATGTCGGCCAGAATCAGCCGGCCAGTGCGAAAGGCGGTATCGCCTGTGGAAATGGGAAGGATGACGACGCCCAGAAAGACCAGTGTGCCGCCCACAACGCCGCCCAGAAGTCCTTCGGAGGCCTGAGAAACCACAACGGCAGGTTTACCAGCTGCGAGCAGCGCCTGTGGGTCTCCCCCGTAAAAGGACAGGCCGATTGTCACCCAGATGAGCGCAATAACGCCTTCGGCGATCATGACGCCATAGAACATGGGGCGTGCCTGACGTTCAGACTGCATGCAGCGGGCCATCATGGGCGACTGGGTGGCGTGGAAGCCTGAAATGGCGCCACAGGCAACGGTTACAAAGAGCATGGGCCAGAGGGGCAGACCCTGCGGGTGCTGATTGCTGAAAAAGTCCTGCCACCTGATACCAGGCAGGACAGTGTACTGGTCGTTGACAAGTAAGGCAATAAAAAGGCCTACAGCCATAATGATGAGCAGGATGGCAAAGAGAGGGTAGACGCGGCCGATGATTTTATCGATGGGTAAAATGGTCGCGAGAAAATAGTAGATGAAGATGACTATGGAAAAGGCTGCTGTCAAAAGCTTGAAGGCATTGATGCTGCCGTTTTCCACAAAGGGAGCAAAGAGAGGGCTCTGTGCCAGCGTTGCCAGAAATTGACTGTAGTCAGCGTTTGCGGCGAGAAGCTGGTGTGTTTTAAAGGCCAGAAGTCCGGCAGGGCCATTGACAAAGACCGCTCCCACAAGAATCATGAACCAGACAGTGAAAACCAGGAGAAACCAGCGTACATAGGGGCCGAGATTGCGGCCAATGACTTCAGGATAGGAAATGCCGCCATAGCGCAGGCTCATGGCTCCCGAAAGAAAATCGTGCACGGCGCCGGCAAAGATGGAGCCTACAACCACCCAGAGCAGTGCCGAGGGCCCGTAGAGCGCTCCCAGGATCGGTCCGAAGACAGGCCCAAGTCCTGCGATGTTCAAAAGCTGAATAAAGAAAATCTTGTAGGGTGCCAGAGGGACATAGTCTACGCCGTCGGCCTTGTTGTGAACAGGCGTTGGGCGGTCGGGCTCGATGCCGAAGACTTTTTCAACCAGAAGCCCGTAACAGGCATAGCCAATTAGCAGAAGCGCGAGCGCTGCAAGAAAATAGCTGATTCCCATGGAATGACCCTTGTTTAAAGCGAAAAAAAAGGAGGGAGTACACCTCCCTCCACAAAGTCATGCTTGAGCTGCTTAGGCTTTGCTCTTGGTCAGCACTTCCTGTGCTGTCAGGGCAATCTGCAGTTCTTCATTGGTCGGTAAGACGAGGATCTTGATTTTTGAGTTTTGGCTTGAGATCTCCCGTTCTTCGCCGCTGCGCTTGGCGTTCTTTTCCTGATCCAGACAGATGCCCAGTGATTCGAGACCTTCAACAACACCGGCACGCACGAGAGCATCGTTTTCACCAATGCCAGCACTGAAGATCAGAGCATCGACCTTGCCTTCAAGCAGGAAGAAGAAGGCTCCCAGTGTTTTCTTAATGGAGCGGATAAGCATGCGACGGGCAAGCAGCGCGTTTTCGTCGTGATCAGTGTCGGCAAGCTTGTGAATATCGCGCAGATCGGTTTTACCGCATAAGCCAAGCAGGCCCGACTGTTTGTTCATCAGCGTGTCAAGCTCGTCGGCAGACCAGCCCTTCTGCTTGATGATATAGGGCACAATAGCCGGGTCGATGCTGCCGCAGCGCGTGCCCATGATTAAGCCTTCCAGGGGCGTGAGACCCATGCTTGTATCAAAGCACTTCCCGTTTTTCACGCAGCCAAGGGAAGAGCCATTGCCGAGATGCAGGGTAATGCAGTTGAATTCATTGAGCGGCTTTTTCATGAAAGCGGCACCGCGATGCACCAGATAGGTGTGCGATGTGCCGTGGAAGCCGTAGCGGCGGATCTGCAGTTCCTTACAGAGGTCCTGCGGCAGGGCATAGGTATAGGCCTCGCGCGGCATCTTCATGCCAAAGGCCGTATCAAAGACGGCCACATTGGGAACACCCGGAAAGAGCTGTTCGGCTACTTCGATGCCCGTGAGGTTCGGGGGATTATGGAGCGGTCCCAAGGGGAAAGCGTCGCGGATGGTCTGCTTGGTGGCAGTATCGACCAGAGCCGGCTCGGTCTGATAATAACCGCCGTGAAGAACGCGGTGGCCAATGACCGCAATTTCCTTGAGATCCTTGATCACGCCCTTCTTGGGGTCGGTAATGAGTTTGATGACCTGCCGGATGGCTTCATTGTGATCAGGAAAGACGGATTCCTGGACAATTTTTTCTTCCTTGTCGGTATCAGGGGCAATCTTATGGGTCAAACAACCCGTTTTGGGATCCCCGATACGTTCCACAAGACCTGAGCAGAGAACACTCTGATCGGTCATTTCATAAAGTTTGTATTTGCAGGAAGACGATCCCGCATTGAGCACAAGTATTTTCATTGATTTTTCAGCGCATTTCTCAGCAATTGAGCGAACGCTGCCTCCATTTTGTGATAAAAACCCGGATATGCTCTCCAGGAGCGTTTGGCAAAAGCTTATTTTTCACTGGCCGCCTGTATGGCTGTGATGGCCACGGTATTGACGATGTCGGGTACCAGGCAGCCGCGCGAGAGGTCGTTGACGGGCTTGTTCAAGCCCTGCAGCACAGGACCGATGGCAATGCAGTCGCAGGCTCTTTGAACGGCCTTGTAGGCGGTATTGCCTGTGGTCAGGCTCGGGAAGATAAAGACCGTCGCCTTGCCGGCCACGGGACTATTGGGCATCTTGGTCTTGGCCACCACAGGGTCAATGGCCGCATCATACTGCAGGGGGCCATCAATGAGCAAGCTTGGATCCTTTTCCTTGGCAAGCTTGGTGGCTTCGATGACCAGGTCGACGTCGGGACCCTTGCCGGAATTGCCGGAGGAATAGGAGATCATGGCAACGCGTGGCTCAATACCAAAAGCCATGGCGGTCTGAGCCGTGGTGACGGCAATTTCCGCAAGCTGTTCAGCCGTGGGGTTGGGATTGACTGCGCAGTCGCCAAAGACGAGGACACGGTCTTTGAGGCACATCAAAAAGCATGAGGAAACCACGGAAAAGCCGGGTTTGGTCTTGATGAACTGCAAAGCCGGACGGATGGTATGAGCTGTGGTATTGACCGCACCGCTGACCATGCCATCGGCATCGCCCTTCTTGACCATCATGGTGCCAAAGACTGTGGCATCAAGCATGGTTTTCTTGGCATCTTCCTCGGTGACACCCTTTTTCTTGCGCAATTCATAGTAGGTGTTGGCGTAGTCGGCAAATTTATCCGAACTTGCGGGATCAATGACACAAGCCTTGGCAATGTCCAGGCCGAGGGACTGAGCTTTTTTCTGAATTTCGTCGGTTTTGCCCAAAAGGATGATATCGGCGATATCGCCTTTGAGCAGCACATCGGTCGCTTTGAGAATGCGGTCTTCCATTCCTTCGGCCAGTACAATGCGCTGCTTGTTTTTGCGTGCTTTACTGTTCAGTTCAAGCTGGAAGAGTTCTGGTCCCATGGGCAGATCGGTGGTGTCCAGCAGGCGGCTGCGCAGATTGTCGAGATCCACAGCGTGGGCAAAGCTCTCAGCTGTGGCTTTGTCGTCCGCGAAGAAGAAGACGGGGGATTCACCATTGACCATGAAACCAGCATTTAAAGCGTTTTCTTCACTCTTGGTGAGCCGTGCAGCAAAAAGCATGGTCGCAAAAGGATAGCAGCTGGCCTGGGCTAAGCAGGTCTGAGCCTGCTCAAGTTTGTGTTTGATTTCGGAAAAACCAGCATTTTTGGCGTCGCAGAGCAAGAGTGCAGGAGAACCCAGTTTGGCAGCAAGATTTGCATCACCGGCCAAATTATCCTTGCCTGTTGCGCCCACCACCAGGACAAAGGTTGAGCCGTCCTGGAGAGAGGCAAAGCGTTGCTCAGCGCTTGCAGCGTCAGCCACCTCAAATTTGGCAAAATCCCCAGCCTGGGTTTTCAGGCTTTTGGCCAGAGCATCGCCACAAACAGCCAGTACGGCTGCTTTTTTTTGTGCCGCTTTGGCCAGTTCACAGAAACAGGGAAGCAGAGACGAGACTGTCTCGGATGAGATATGACCAAGCAGAGTCAGAGAATTGCTTTTCATAGGTTTTCAGCGTGCATTCCAAGGTAGGGAGCACGCAGCCTCCATGGGCTACGGCTTTTCGCCTAAGCGAAGCGCCGCTAGCAGTTTGTATTGCGAAAAAAAAAGCGTGCGCTAGCCCTTGGGAGCCAGCGCACGCCGAGAGGTTTTACTTGGATTCTTCAGCAGGCGTGCTGACCTCGTCCGGGAGATCAAGACCTGCTCTCTGCTTCAGGAAGGCATAACGGTCCATGTACGACTTGATCAGATTGTCACGCAGCTTGCGGCTCGTTTCGGGATCGGCCTTGGCTAGCGAGGCAAAGCGGTTTTCGCCGCTCACAAACTCTTCCATGTCCGTTGAAGGAGCCTTGCTGTCGAGCTGGAAGGGATTCTTGCGTTCCTTGACCAGATCGGGATTGTAACGGTACAGCGGCCAGTAGCCAGAGCTTACAGCAGCCTTGCCTTCGGCCATGCTCTTGCCCATACCCTTGCGCACACCCTGGTTGATGCAGGGCGCGTAGGCAATGATCAGTGATGGACCCTTGTAGGCTTCGGCTTCCTTGAAGGCTCTGAGTACGCCTTGCTTGTCGGCGCCCATGCAGATGGAGGCCACATAGACATAGCCGTAGGTCATGGCCATTCTGCCGAGATCCTTTTTGCCGGTTCTCTTGCCGCCTGCGGCAAACTGTGCCACAGCACCAAGCGGCGTAGCCTTGGAGGACTGACCGCCGGTATTGGAATAGACTTCGGTGTCCATGACCAGGACATTGATGTCGTCGCCACAGGCCAGAACATGGTCCAAGCCGCCGTAGCCAATGTCATAGGCCCAGCCGTCGCCGCCGAAGATCCAGACGCTCTTCTTGGTGAAGAGATCTTCATTGGCATAGAGCTCCTGAGCCAGAGGATGGTCGAAGTCACTGAGGTTGGCCAGAATCTTTTCACCGAATTCACGGGAACCGTCGGCGTCTTCCTTCTTCTCAAGCCAGCCCTTGCAGGCTTCGGCGAGAGGTGCAGGAAGATTCTCCACCTTGAGCAGTTCATTGACCATATCAGCCACACGGTTTCTGCGCTGCACATAGGCTAAGGCCATACCGCAGCCATATTCGGCGGCGTCTTCAAAGAGGGAGTTGCCCCAGGCCGGACCGTGACCGTTCTTATTGGTGGTGTACGGCGTTGTGGGTGAAGAGGCGCCCCAGATGGAGGAGCAGCCGGTGGCGTTGGCGATGAGCATACGCTCGCCAAAGAGCTGAGTGAGCACCTTGACATAGGGGGTTTCACCGCAGCCGGCGCAGGCACCGGAGAACTCATGCAGGGGTTGCTGCAGCTGTGAGCCCTTGACGGTGGTACGCGACATCAGCCCATCCTTGACTTCCACATTGGCTTCGGCAAAAGCGAGATTGGCCTTCTGAGCGTCCATCTGCGTCTCGAGAGGCTTCATGACCAAAGCCTTTTCCTTGGCAGGACAGACATCGGCGCAGGATCCGCAGCCCAGGCAGTCTTCAGGATAGACCTGCATACGGAACTGGAAACCACTGAGTTCCTTGCCCTTGGCCTCCACGGTGACAAAGCTCTCGGGAGCGCCTTCTTTCTCTTCGTTGCTGGCGATGACCGGACGAATGGCGGCATGCGGGCAGACAAAAGAGCACTGGCAGCACTGGATACAGTTATTGGGCTGCCATTCGGGGACGAGAATGGCAACGCCGCGCTTCTCGCAGGCAGAGGTGCCGGTCAGAGCAAAGCCTGCAGGCTCCATGGCGGAAACAGGCAGCTTATCGCCGTGCTGCAAGAGAATGGGCTTGACATAGCTTTCAATGTAATCGTCGCTCTCGCAGTTGCAGTGATCGTGAGCCTCTTCATCCTTGGCGTTGATCCACGATTCGGGGTACTTGACTTCGTGCAGGCTGGCCAGAGCATTGTCCACGGCAGCGATATTCATGTTGACGACCTTGTCGCCCTTGCTGCCATAGGTCTTCTTGATGGAAACCTTGAGCAGTTCCACGGCCTTTTCAAAGTCAATGACATTGGCCAGCTTGAAGAAGACCGTCTGCATGATCATATTGATACGTCCGCCCAGGCCAACTTTCTGCGCCACTTCCACAGCGTCGATATTGAAAAACTTCAGCTTCTTGGCTGCGATGGTGCGCTTCATGGAGGCGGGCAGATGCTTGTCAAGTTCACTGTCGCTCCAGTTGGAGTTGAGGACGAAGGTTGCGCCTTCTTTGACGCCGTCAAGAATGTCGTACATGGTCACGTAGGCACTCTTGTGGCAGGCGATGTAGTCGGCCTGGGTGATCAGATAGGACGAGGTGATGGGCTTTTTGCCGAAACGCAGATGCGAGACGGTGAAGCCGCCGCTCTTCTTGGAGTCGTAGGCAAAATAGGCCTGAGCATAGAGATCGGTATTGTCACCGATAATTTTGATGGCCTGCTTGTTGGCGCCGACGGTGCCGTCACTGCCGATGCCGAAGAACTTGCACTGCACGGTGCCAAGAGGCACGGTGTCAATTTCTTCTTCAACGTTGAGCGAAAGATGGGATACATCGTCGTTGATGCCAACGGTGAAGTGGTTGCGGGGCTGCAGACCACGCATATTGTCGAAAATGGCCTTGGCCATGCCAGGCGTGAAGTCCTTGGAGCCCAGGCCGTAACGTCCTGCAAGAATGGTCGGTGCTTCGCCCTTTTCCAGGAAAGCCGTACAGACGTCTTCGTAGAGAGGTTCACCCAGGGTGCCGGGTTCCTTGGTCCGGTCAAGAACGGTAAGACAGGTGGCTGTGGCCGGAATGGCGGCTAAAAGGTCCTTGGCGGAGAAAGGACGGAAGAGACGGACTTTGACCAGGCCGGTACGCTGACCCTGGTCATTGAGGTATTTGACGGTCTCTTCGATGACTTCACAGGAAGAACCCATGCTGATGATCACGCGGTCGGCCTCAGGATCACCCACATAGTCAAAGAGATGGTATTTGCGGCCGGTGATGCTTTCCACCTTGCGCATATTATCGAGGACAATATTGGGCACGGCGTCGTAGTAGAGATTTTTGGCTTCCATATTCTGGAAGTAGATGTCGGGGTTCTGCGCTGTGCCGCGGATATGGGGATGCTCGGGATTCAAGGCCTGAGCCCGGAATTCATCAATCTTTTCCCAGTTGACAATTTTTTTGATGTCTTCGTAATCAATGACGGAAATTTTCTGAATTTCGTGAGAGGTTCTGAATCCGTCAAAGAAATGACAGAAGGGCAGGCTGGCATCAAGCGCCGAAAGATGGGCCACGAGAGCCAGATCCATACATTCTTGAACTGAGGAGGAACAGAGGAAACAGAAGCCAGTGGCACGGCTGGCCATGACATCCTGATGGTCGCCGAAGATGGAGAGGGCATGAGCAGCAAGAGCGCGTGCAGAAACATGGAAAACGCCAGGCAGCATTTCGCCGGCGATTTTGTACATGTTGGGAATCATCAGTAGCAGGCCCTGCGAAGCCGTATAGGTCGAGGTCAGGGAACCTGCGGAGAGCATACCGTGCACCACGCCTGCAGCACCGGCTTCAGACTGCATTTCACGGATCAGTACTTTCTGGCCAAAGAGATTTTTTTTCCCTTTTGTGGCCATCTCATCCATAACTTCGCCCATGACTGAAGAGGGCGTAATCGGGTAGATCGCCGCCGTTTCGGTCAATGCGTACGCGATGTATGCGGTGGCATTGTTGCCATCCATGGTTTTCATCCCAGCCATTGGTTCCTCCTAAGATTGGGGTTTACTGGCCTAAACAGGATCAGTTGACACATGTTCCGGATTTCGCCCGGAACATTTGGATGCCACTTCCATCACGGGCGTAGAGACTTTGGCGCACGGGAGGGTAAGCCATGAGCCACGAGGAAACCCTGTAGGGAATCCCATTCGGTCAATATGTGACAGAAGGTCAACTAAATTTACTTGATTCTTTGTCTACAGTCTAGAGAAAGAAGAGCAAAAAGAGGGCTTTTACGCGATATTATGAAAAAAAATTTTAGGCCTGAGGGGGCAGGAATCTGTCGACAATATCGTAGAGTTCGAACCACTGGCGGGCTTGGCAGAAGGCGATGCGCATGGCCCGGGCAAAAGGTTGACCGCGTACATACGAAGAAAGAATACCGCGCATGCGGGCTGTTTGATCCCGAGCTGAGGGCGGATAGCTTTCCACAAGTTTGAGATGCCGCAGAAGCAGGCGGCGCAAACTGTGCTCGCTTGGGTGGTCCTTTTTTTGCAATATCGCTTGGTGATCACTGAAAATGTAGGGATTTTTCAGCGCGCCGCGTGCGTACATGACACAGCTGGCGCCACTTGTTTCAAGACAGTTCACACCATCCTGGGCACTGAAAAGATCGCCTGAGGCAATCAGTGGTATGCTGAGCTGACCTGCCAGGCGTGTCAGCCAGGAACGATCAGCCTGCCCTTGGAAACCCTGCCTGGCGTAGCGCGGATGGAGCGTAATCCAGGCAGCCCCGGCTTCTTCAAGGCGCAGGGCCAGGTCGGGTAGGCAGATCTGCTGTTCGCAGAGTCCCAGGCGCAGTTTGCAGCCTACGCGTCCTGGTCCGGCCTCCTG
The DNA here is from genome assembly GCA_017613715.1 of Desulfovibrio sp. Lineage (GTDB taxonomy): Bacteria > Desulfobacterota > Desulfovibrionia > Desulfovibrionales > Desulfovibrionaceae > Desulfovibrio. The sequence goes on from JAGADH010000023.1 coordinate 21,099, forward strand.
GATCATGGCACGTGCGCAGGCAAGTGCCTTCTCAGGCTCAGCCAAAAGAGCTGCCCCGGCCTGCTGGCGCATGACTTTGGGCACGGAACAGCCCATGTTCAGATCGAAATAGCCAAAACCCGCTTGTCTCAGTTCCGCAACCGCCCGACCAAGAAAATCCGCTTCAGCCCCGAAAAGCTGAACCACAAGTGGCTGATCGGCAGTTGTACTTTGTAAAAGCGGAAGCGTGCCCGGGCTTTCATAGCAGAGCCCCTTGGCGCTGATCATTTCCGTTGTGGCCACACAGGCACCAAGTTCCCGGCAGAGCAGGCGGAAGGGAAGATCACTGTAGCCGGCAAGAGGAGCCAGCCAGGGCGTATCCGGGCGGAACGTCAGACTTTTGTCACAGGCGGGAGCTGTGGGAAGACGAAATTTAGCCATGATCTACCTTGTAGCCTAAGCTTTGCAGCTGATAACGGTTTTGCTGAATTGTGGACTATGCATGCGAGCCACATTTTGACCTATGGGAGTTTTTTGTGAAGATGCGAAACACCCTTTGCGCTTTAGTTCTGGGAATGGCAGGTATGCTCGTTGGGGCACTGCTGCTTTCGGGCTTTGTTCCCAGGGACGAGGGTAGCTGGCTGCGTCGACCGGCGAGCTCTGCGGTTGTTCAGTTGAGCTGGCAGGATATGCCAAGCCCTATCCAATCTCAAGGTGATGCCCAGAGATTGTGGGCCTATCGTGGTCCCTGCGTGCTTGAGACGCTGGCGCCGGACCGTTCCTTACCCGATGGCGAGGCGCAGCGCGGAGCTGTGCGCTTTACGGCCAGCAATATTCTCCTGACCTGGACTAATCGCCATGAGAAAGAGGCGTCACAGACCAGTGTCGCCGTTCCGCTTCTTGCCCTTGACGGCTTTACGCAGCCTTTGCTCTATGCCACGCTGCCCTTGTCCTACGCCGATCAGATTGATGCGAGCGGCCAGCCACTCAGCTGGTTTGCGGATCAGACACTGCAGATGGGCTATACGCCGTTTGCTTTGCGCAGAGCAGCATTACCTGACGAGACAGAAACACTTGCTGCCGCCCGGGATTTTGCGCCACCGCCTTTGCGCCGTTATCACGTCAGTGGACACGGGCTTGAGCGAGCCCGTGCCTTTCAGAACCTTGTGCGCACTTTTGCCAAGCGTTCCGGGCTTGATCCCATGCTGGTGAATGCCATCATCTTCAGTGAAAGCAATTTCAATACGACACTGGTCAGCCCCAGAAGCGCAGTGGGGCTCATGCAGGTCCTGCCCACAACAGCCGGCAGTGACGTACACCGTTTCCTCTATGGTTCGCGCGCCAATATTGCTATGCAGGATCTTTTTGATCCCGAGACCAATATCCGCTACGGCACAGCCTATTTGCAAATGCTCATGCAGCGTTACTTCTCAGGCGTGCGCGATGCCCTTGCCCGCGAGTACTGTATAGTGGCTGCCTATAATATGGGGCCTGGCCGAGTGATCCGAGTTTTTGGTCCAACAGCACAGGAGGCAGCCAGCCGCATTAACAGCCTGTCTTCGGAAGAGGTCTACAACTGGCTTTTGACCAGACTGCCACGGCAAGAGACGCGTTCCTATGTGGCCAAGGTGCGCAGTCTGAAGCAACAGTACGCCAGCCTGGGCTTTGGTCGCTAACTCCAGATGACAAGAGTCGACAAAGAGTGTACACAGCCACTACGTCACTCGATGATGGACTTTTTTGGCGTAACGCTCGTTGCGTACGATATTTTTTGAGGAGTTCGTATGTTCAGATATCTGGCCTTTTCCCTGTGTATTATGCTTCTCGGCCTTCTGCAGGCTTGTGAGCAGGGCGGCGCAAGCCAACAGAAAATAGGTGTTGTGAATATCAATCGCATTATGGTGGATAGCGATGCGGGTAAAGCTGCGGCCAAGTATATGGAAGAACTTCAGGACAAACTGCGCGCTCAGCTCACAGAACTGCAAAACCGAGTGAATCAGCAGAAGAATGCAGCGGGAGAAAAAAAGGCTGAAGAAAACACTGCCCAGGAAGAAGCCTTGCAGAAAGAAGTTCAGATGGTTTATGGCAAACTGCAGAGTGAACAGCAGAATGTGCAGAACATCTTGAATGATATTTTGCACCGCACCGTGGATAAGTACCGCAAGGAAAAGGGCTATGCCATGATCCTCTTTTCCGATGTGGTGCTTTCCTTTGGTGAGAGCGTGGATGTGACAAGTGCTGTCACTGAAGCCATGAATGCCGAAAAAGTCGAATTTAAGCCTTTGCCTGAGAAGGCCACGCCTAAGCCAGAGCCTGCCAAAGAAGCTTCTGAGACCAAACAAGAAGCCGGCAAAGAATCTGGCAAAGAATCTAGCAAGGATGCCCAGGCCAAATAGTCAGCTTGCACAACAAAAAAAAGAGGAGCGCGCAGAGTCACGCTCCTCTTTTTTTTATCTGTCAAGCACCATGCTGAGCACGCTATCGGCCAGCATGGCAGCAGCCCACATCACACGGGGAGCAAGCGGCGGGGCAGTGGCCACATCGCTGACAAAATCCCCGACAAGGACAAGGCTTTTCAGTTTTCTGCGTTGAAGACAGGGTCCGCCATAACCCGCAAGGCCTGATGCACTGGCAATAGCTTTGCCGGCAAGCAGCGCCTCCTGCACAAAGAGCGCTTTTGTTTCCGGTCTGTCCAGGGCTTCCACCCAGATGGCGGCATGGGCGAGAAGGGCCGGAAGACTTGTCTTGGTGATGGCCTGATCGATGCAAAGAGCCTGGATATCACTGTTGATCTCGTGCAGATGCCGCAGGCTGGCTTGGGTTTTGCGTGCGCCAAGATCCCTGGGCCAGTAGTGCTGTCTGTTGAGATTGGAGGCTTCCACGCTGTCGTAGTCTACAAGCACAAAGTGTTCAAAACCTGTGCGGGCAAGCAGCATGGCCACATTGGAGCCAAGTCCGCCAAGACCGGCAATACCCACGCGGCAGGCTGAGAGTTTCCTGAGGCTTGTTTCGTCCAGATAGCGCAGCAAACCCCGGCGCAGGCTGTCGTCCATCAAAAACTCCTTTGCCCGGGAGCTTCGGCGCAGGCGCTTTATCAGGCGCAGGCCGTGGCGGCTGAGCTGGCCGTGGGGTCTTCCCAGTCCTTGATCACCGCCTGGTAGCCAATGGCACGGATCGCAGCAATCATTTCAGGGAGACTGCGGTGGTCGGTGATTTCAAATTGTCCTGTAGGTGAAGCTTCTTGGGTGGCTCTGCCGCCAACCGCTGTGGAAACACCGGCAGAGACGCGCGTAACACCAAGGGGAATAAGATGATCGCGCATCACAGCGCTTTCGCGGGTTGAACAGGTGATGGAGCAGCGTGGCAAAAAACAGCGCAGAGCCATGACATACTGGACAAAATGTCTGTCGTCTACGGCGTGCTGAACCTCAAAGCTACCCTCATGCGGACAGATACGCGGGATAGAGAGACCGATGTCCACGCCCGGATAGTTGCGTTCAAGCCACCAGGCATGGAGGCCTGTAGCGAAGGTGTCCTGTTCAAAAGGCGTAAGACCGAGCAAGGCGCCTACGCCAACAGAGCGCATACCCGCCTTGGCAGCCCTTTGCGGGGCATCGAGGCGGAAGCGGTAATCGTGTTTGGGTCCAACGGGATGCAGCCAGGCATAGAGTGCGGGATCATAGGTTTCCTGGAACATGGTCATGCTGTCAACGCCTTTGGCCACGAGCATGGCGTATTCCTCTTCGGTCAAGGCGTAGACTTCAATGCCCACGGAGGCAAAGAGCGGTTTGATGCGTTCCACAACCTCGCCGAGATAGGCAGGAGAAGAAAGCTTGGGGGCATCACCTGTCAGCAGCAGAAGATGTCTGTGCCCCTGATCGTGCAGGAGCTTGGCTTCGGCTGCCGCCGCTTCCGGAGATAAGTGCGTGCGTTTCTGCTGATTGCGAGCATTGAAGCCGCAGTAGCGGCATTGAGTGGTGCAGACATCGGAGATGTAGAGAGGGGTGAAGAGATTGACCGCATGGCCGAAGTACTGCAGGGTGAGCGCATGCGCGCGTTGTGCGATCGCTTCGAGATGCTCCGCTGCACACGGAGAAAGCAGCGCCAGGAAGTCCGTCGGACTGAGTGAGTCTTTGTGCAGAGCGCGCTGCACCTGGTCTGTGCTGATGCTTTCAACGACTGCCCTGCGCCGTTCTGCCGGCCATGTCATAAGAAGGTCGTGAAACGAGGACATAGGCAACCTACTGCAAAAAGCCTGTGAGCGGCGAGGAGGCCTCGGCAAGCGTCGTGTCCTGGACGCGGCCTGGACCGGCAAGGTAGGCGGCCCGACCAGCCTCAACAGCCAGTTTAAAAGCCTTTGCCATGGCCACGGGGTCATCGGCTGAGGCTATGGCGGTATTGACGAGGCAGGCAGCTGCCCCCATTTCCATGGCTTCGCAGGCCTGTGAAGGTCTGCCCAGGCCGGCATCGACAATCACTGGTACATCGAGTTCTTCCAGGAGAATACCGATCATTTCCCTGGTCTGAAGACCGCGGTTCGTGCCAATGGGGGCGGCAAGAGGCATGACGCAGGCTGCACCGGCGGAAATCAGGCTGCGTGCCACATAGAGGTCGGGGTTGACATAGGGCAGAACCGTAAAGCCTTCCTTGGCCAGAATCTCCGTGGCCTTGCAGGTCTCATAACCATCTGGCAGAAGATGCCGTGTGTCAGCAATGACTTCGATCTTGACCCAGTCACCGCAGCCTGCTGCCTTGGCCAGGCGTGCAAGACGTACGGCTTCTTCAGCTGTGCGTGCACCAGAGGTATTGGGCAGAAGACGAACCGTGTCGGGAATATGATCCATGACACCTTCCTGCTGCATACCCACGCGCCGAAGCGCAACCGTGACGACCTGAGCTCCGCTGGCCGCAATCACCTCAGGGATAAGCGAATCGGCGGCGTATTTTCCGGTGCCCACAAAAAGACGGCTTTTCAGGGTAATGGCGCCCAGAATCAGGGCATCCTCCATGGTTGTTACCTCCAAAAAAACGTATTTGCAAAAAGCTTGGCGTGAACGCTTTAGCCTCCGCCCACAAAGTGCACCAGCTCAAGCCTGTCGTTGTCCTTCAGCACGGTTTGGCCAAAGTTTTCACGGGCTACAATGGTGCCGTTGACTTCGGCGACAAGACGCTGGGCATCGAGCTTCAAGGCACTCACAAGCTCAGCAAGTGTTGTACAGGTAATGTCCTGGTCCTGGCCGTTGATGACAAGGTGCATAGATGCTCCGGCTTGCGGCAACTGTTGAGGCAAACGACATTGTTCGCCGTAACGAACTATGGAGCAGAAAGGGGCAAATTGCAAGCTGAGCGCTAGGAATGTCTTGTCTGGAGAAAACGTCCGAGTATGTTCTTGAGATCTTGGCGTTGCATGCCCATGAGCTGCGGGAAGCCCAGGCAGAGCAGCAGGGTCATCAGGCTGTAGAGCAGTCCGCTGGCCAGAAATCGCAGTAAGGTGAATGATTCGCCGTGCGGGAAAATCAGGGTGACTTCACGGGCGGCAAAAGCGATTGCCAGCAGGATGGAGAGGCTGAGGATCTGATGGGCTAAATTGCGCCAGAAATGCAGCGGAATAAAACGAGACGCGAGCCAGAGGTAGCAGTTGACGGTGATGAACTGGACAGCAACCGTCTTGATGGCAAGACCCGTTGCTCCCTGACCCAGGCCCCAGAGATCAGAGGGCGCCAGGAGCAGCCAGGTCAGCAGGAAACCATAGAGACATTCGAGAGCTGTCATATTGCGTAGGACGCGGGTACGGCCTGTAGCATGGAAAACGGAGCTGGCCAATTGCCCGTAGGCCTGATGCAGGGGGTAAAGTGCCATGATCTGGACAGGCACAATGGCCTCGACAAAGGCGCTGCCGCCAAAGAGACCGACCAGGGCTTTAGCCTCGACCAAGGTAAAGCAGGAAAAATACGCGGCAATGATATAAAGCAAGGGAGCAAAGCGGTTGATCAGCCTGCCCATGCTGTCGGTGTCCCTGCTGCCCCAGGCAATGGACAATTCTCGCATAATGAGCGGAGTCATGGCCGAGACGAAGAGAAAGCAGGCCATACTGACTTTTTGTGAGAGCGCAAAGTAGCCTTGCTCGGAACTGCCATTGAACCACTGCAAGAGCCAGCGTTCAAGGCTGAGCATGAGAAAGGAGAGCAGTGACTGCACGAAAAGAGGATGACTGTACGTGAAAAATTCGCGCAGGTAGGCACGCAGCTGAACGGGGGCAAGCCTAAAGCTCTGGGAAATGCCGTGAACGCGGCAGGTGCGCCAGGTGACATACCAGAAGCCCACGGCTGTAGCGGTCAGCATCAGATACTGCTGCAGAAAGAGGGTGATAATATTGAGCAGGCCTGAGAGAAAGAGAACAACCAGCAGACCCACGCAGATCAGGGAAACAGCAGTACGCCAGAGTTCCGACTGAATGGTGGCGCCCGTTGCGTCGTTCATGGAGCGCAGCACGCGTCCAAACCAGGTTAGAAAAGCGCAAAAAGCGGCCAGAGGCGCAAGCCAGAGGGGAACCTGCGGCAGAAAGAGTGATCCCACCGGCTCATAGAGCAGTCCACAGGCCACAAGCATGGTGACAGCCATGATCAGCAGGCTGACTCGCAGATAAAAGGCAATCAGGGAAAATTCTTGCTGACGTCGGGAGAGGGCGTTGTAGAAACAGGTGGAGGTCCCCATATCGAGGAAACCTGTCATCTGCAGAAAGACTGTCGTGGCAAAGCTGTAGTTGCCGTACATGGCAGGACCGAGCGCGCGCGGCAGCAGGGCTTCCATGATCAGATAGACGGGAACAGAAGCAAGATTGGCAATGAGCTTGAAAAGATAGCGGCTGGCCAGTGGTGGCGTGGTTTTTTGCATAGGCGATGCCGTGTGAAGCAATACTCTGCGGGTTACAGCGATCCGCATTCTTGCCATTGGCCTGCTTTTAGGCTACTTCTTAAATTTCTCTGCAAAAAAGGCAGGAGAACTCGCAAGAGCGAGATTCTTTTTACGTTGGGCCATCGCATCTGTCAAATGCGGCTCTCCAGAAAACTCTGCAGGAACGACTTCTTTTTTCGAGGTTTACTTATGCACGATAGCAATAGTCAGAAGATGAAATGTGGTCTTGAAAAGGCCCCTCATCGCTCTCTGCTTTATGCCCTTGGGCTGACACGTGAGGAAATGGACCGGCCCCTGGTCGGTGTGGTCAATGCGGCCAATGAAGTGGTCCCGGGACATATTCACCTTGATACCTTGGCCAGTGCTGTCAAGGCCGGTGTGCGGCTGGCCGGCGGCACTCCTTTGGAATTCCCCGCCATTGCCGTCTGTGACGGCATTGCCATGAATCATGAAGGCATGCGTTTCTCCCTGCCTTCACGTGAGTTCATTGCCGATTCCATTGAAATCATGGCCCGTGCCCACGCCTTTGATGCCCTCGTTTTTATTCCCAACTGCGATAAATGCGTGCCTGGCATGCTCATGGCCATGATGCGGCTCAATCTGCCCTCGGTGCTGATTTCAGGTGGTCCCATGCTGCCGGGTAATGCTGGCCCTCACCAGAAAGCCGATCTCATTTCAGTTTTTGAAGCTGTTGGCAGAATGCGCGCCGGCACCATCAGTGAAGAAGAACTGGAGGAAATGACCGAGCACGCCTGTCCCGGCTGTGGCTCCTGTGCTGGCATGTTTACGGCCAATTCCATGAACTGCCTGGCTGAAACCCTTGGCGTTGCCCTGCCGGGTAATGGTACCATTCCTGCTGTGGATGCGGCACGTGTGCGTTTGGCCAAGACGGCTGGTATGCGGGTTATGGAGCTTCTGGCCAAGAATATCCGACCTCTTGATATTGTCACCAGGGACGCTGTAGCCAATGCGGTGGCTGTAGATATGGCCCTTGGCTGCTCCACCAATACGGTTTTGCATATGCCGGCCATTGCCGGCGAAGCGGGTCTGCCGCTTGGTATGGAGATTTTTGACGAGATCAGCCGCAAGGCACCAAATCTTTGCAAGCTTTCACCCGCCGGCAAGTATTATATGGTTGATCTGAATAACGCCGGTGGCATTCCCGCAGTGATGCAGGAACTTGCCAGGCTTGAGCTGATCAGCAAGCACTGCATGACCGTTACAGGCAAGACCGTGGGTGAAAACTTGCAGCTTCTGCATGCCAGAATACGCGATCCCGAAGTGATTCATCCTATTGAACAGGCCTACTCCAAGGAAGGCGGTATCGCCATTCTGCATGGCAGTCTGGCCCCTGATGGCGCTGTGGTGAAGCAGTCGGCTGTAGCGAGCGAGATGATGTGTCGTGAAGTGCGTGCACGCGTTTTTGAATCGGAAGAAGATGCCATGCACGCCATTTTGGACGGCAAAATCAAGCCCGGTGACGGTGTGGTCATTCGCTATGAAGGACCAAGGGGCGGACCGGGTATGCGGGAAATGCTCTCGCCCACAGCAGCCATTACCGGTATGGGACTGGGCAAAGACGTGGCGCTTCTGACCGACGGACGTTTTTCCGGCGGTACCAATGGTGCAGCCATTGGTCACATCTCACCTGAAGCGGCTGATGACGGGGTGATAGCCCTGGTTCAGGAAGGCGACCGCATTGCTATTGATATTCCCAATCGTAAGCTTGATCTCCTGGTCTCGTCCGAGGAACTTGCCAAGCGCCGTGCAGCTCATGTGCACAAGGAAACAAGCTCAAGCTATTCGGTCTTGCGCCGCTACGCCAAGCTTGTCAGCTCTGCGGCCAATGGTGGACGCTATAAGGAAATCTAAGATCTTACCTTGCCCCACAAAAAAAGCCGGTTGCGACCGGCTTTTTTTGTGGGATATTTTGCTTGGCTTCAGCAGTCGATAATAACCTGTTCGTCGCCTGTACGGCGACTGATTTCGCCAATCTGCCAGGCCGGCATTTTAAAGACGCGAATGCGACTGATGGCCTCTTCAGCCTGTTCACTGGGCAGCACAAGAATATAGCCGATGCCGCAGTTGAAGATCTGCAACATTTCAGGCCAGGAGAGTTCCCCCGTTTCTTTGAGCCAGTTGAAAACAGCCGGTTTTTCCCAGGCGTCAAAATGAATATCGGCCTGAATACGTTCGGGCAGAATGCGGGGAATATTGTCGTAAAAGCCTCCGCCTGTGATGTGCGCCATGCCTTCGATCTGCATGTCGCGCAAAAGATGGCGGATGGCCTCCACATAGATGCGTGTGGGCGTGAGCAGAACATCAGCCACACTTTGGCCCTCGCAGCCCGGGAAGGGATCGCTCAGCGCGAGCCCGCTTTTTTTGAGAATTTTGCGTACGAGGGAATAGCCATTGGAATGCAGACCGGATGAGGCAATGCCAATAACCGCATCGCCGACACGAATGGAGGAACCGTCAATAAGCTTGGCGTTATCAACTATGCCCACGCAGAAGCCGGCAAGATCGTATTCTCCGTCAGCATACATTTCAGGCATTTCAGCCGTCTCGCCACCCAGTAGCGCGCATTCCGCCATACGACAGCCATCAGCCACGCCTTTGATCACGCATTCGGCCGTGTTCACATCGAGTTTGCCACAGGCAAAATAATCGAGGAAAAAGAGCGGCAGAGCTCCCTGCACAAGAATGTCATTGGCGCTCATGGCCACAAGGTCTATGCCTACAGTATCATGCCGTTGGCAGGCGAAAGCGATTTTCAGCTTGGTACCCACACCGTCTGTGGACGCAACCAGAAACGGTTCGCGCAAATTGGCAAGATCTGGTCTAAACAGACCGCCAAAACCGCCGATATCGCTGACGACACCTCTGGTCTGCGTAGAAGCGACCAAGCTTTTGATTCTCTCAACCAGAGCATTACCCGCAGCAATATTCACACCGGCTTCGGTATAGGCTTTTGTTCTGTCACTGGACATGCAAAAACTCCTTGTGGAGGATGCCGTAGGCGTTTTCTGATATTGTTGGCATCACAGCAAACGCCATAGCCCTAGTTGAGAATTCTATCCTATCTTTCGCAAAAAAGCAAAATCATCCAGGGAAGATGGCTACGGGCTTGATGTTGCGGATGCTTGAAGGTTTTGTGTTGCATTTCTTCTCATCTCGAAATACGTCTTCAGATTGTTGCTGACAGTCTGCAGGCGTCTCGTCATGGACTGCGAGGCTGTGCTTTTTTTTTCTCCTGATTGCCTGGGCTTTTTTCGAAAAACGGCTTTAATCTGTTGACGTTATTCAAAAAACGTAAGCTTCTTTTGGCAGCCAATCGCTCATTTCCGATCTTTTTTTCTTCTTGACTACGTCTGTGCCTCAAGTTGCAAAATATTCTTTAGCCAGTTATTTTTTTCACAATAATTCTATATTTTTAAGGATAAGCCTTGCATAGTATAACAGTAATTTTCCCCGTTTGTCTCATTCCTTATATATCATTTTGATTTTATAATCATCAATACATTTACCGTAATTTGCTCTTATGATCTGGTATTTTTATTAGTAGGCATGCTGCAAAGATTCACCAATTATGCTATTTCTCTTGAAACAGAGAGCTCATCTGTGTTCTAAAGTTTTTAGGTCAAAGCTTGATGACCTCTTTTTAGCTCGAAGAAGGTTCTGCAGCTTAGAGGTTCTTTCTTTTGTTTTCTGAATACTTTGTCAGCCAGAGCTGCTCGCTGCTATGGCTTTACGAGGGCGGATATTCCTGGTGCTCATCTGCCCGTCCTTGAATGCCGGAGAGATGCCGAGCAAAGGCTCTGGCCAAATTGTCAGGCATTCATCCGATCGTATTGTGTCGCGCATGCCGTCGCTTTATGCGCACCGCTTTGATAGCAGTGTGACACCCATTTTTTCGTCTCTGCCGGCGCAGAGACGAGCTCCCTGAGTTTTTTCACGTTGGCAAAAGCCTTGTTTTTGCCTCCTTTGTCCAAGGCACGTGGACAGAAAGCGGGTTGATTTTTGTGCTTTTCCATCCTAGTTGTATAAACTACGTTTTGGGCAAATGTCAGGCATGGGCCCTTTTGGCAAAAGGCCGGGAAAGTCTTTTTCTTGCTGCTCGACATTCTCCTTGGCCTGGTGCAGGTAAGCATTGGGCAGGCTACACAGCAAGGCCTTGAGCAAGGACAGTTTTCAGAGGGGATAAACGATGCGACGTTTTTTCATCATGAGTCTGAGTCTGCTTCTTCTAACAGCCCCTCAGGCTTTTGCCGGGGAGCGTGAAGAGCAGGCCAAGGCACCTGTGCACAACGAGTATCACCATTCCACGATTTATTCGCCGCAGATCAGAGAGACGCCCGTGGATCCCAGAGAAGGTATTCACGTCTATATTGATCCCGAAACAGGTGATCGTGTTGTTTCTGTGCGTTCGCGGCGCGAGCCTGAGACACAGACGCAGCAACCTTTTTATATTGAGCCGATTGTGCGACCTTAGGTTTAGGAGAGATCATGCTGCCAACTCTGCTCTGGACCAATCACGATGCAGCAAGCGTTGAGTGTCAGCTCTGCGCGCATCACTGTGTGCTCAAAGCCGGCAGGCGAGGGATTTGCGGGGCAAGGATCAATCACGAGGGACGTCTCACAAGTGTGCTCACCGATCTGGTCAGTGCCGTGCAGATGGATCCGGTGGAAAAAAAGCCCCTTTATCATTTTCTACCAGGCACCAAGACCTTTTCCATAGGCAGTGTGGGCTGCAATTTCCGCTGCCGCTTTTGCCAGAATGCCCATATCTCGGTCATTCCGGCCTCAGGCGTGGTCTCCGGCCATCGTACCACAGCCAAAGGCCTTGTGGACATGGCGCTTGCCAAGCATGCGCAAAGCATGGCGTTTACCTATAATGAACCGACACTTTCCGTGGAGCTGATACATGAGACCTGCCAGCGCGCCCTGGCCTATCAGCTGCCTGTGCTGCTCGTGTCCAACGGCTATATGAGCGCTGAGTTCTGCACACTTCTGCGCAACGATATCCGTGCTGTGAATATTGATCTGAAAAGTTTTCGAGACGACTTTTACCGCCAGTACTGCGGAGCTCGTCTCGCTCCTGTTTTAGACAGTTTAAAACGTGTGCGTGATCTTGGCTGGTGGCTTGAAGTGACAACCTTGGTCATTCCGGGTCTCAACGACAGCCATGAGGAATTGGCTGATTGTGCCCGTTTTATCTGCGAGGAACTTGGGCGGGATGTGCCCTGGCATTTGAGCGCTTTTCACGGGGCGCATGAGATGCAGAATCATCCTTCGACACCCTTGGCCACATTGCAGGAAGGTTGGACCATCGGCAAGGAAATGGGGCTCAACTATGTCTATATGGGCAATGTGATGACCACGCTGGGTGGCAATACCTATTGTCCGCACTGTTCTGCACTGGTCATTGAACGTTCGCCCTGGAAGGTGACCTATCCGCCCAAGGGGCGCTGTCCCAAGTGCGGCACAGTTATTGCGGGTATCTGGGCGTGATCTGTGTGTATACCGGAGCAGGCAAAGGCAAGACCTCGGCCTGTCTTGGGCAGGTGCTGCGTGCTCTGGGTCACGGAAAACGCGTAGCCTTTGCGCAGTTCATCAAACGTGACGGCTGTGCAGGTGAGCAGGCCCTCTTACATAGGCTTTTGGGGGCCAACTTCAGGGCAGATGGACTGGGTTTTGTCAAAAACTGCCCTGATAAAGCTTTGCACTGCGAGGCGGCGAAAGCGCTGCTGGCCTGGAGTAGAACAATCCTTCCCACTGTCTGGCTTTTGATTCTCGACGAAGTGCTCTATGCTTTGCACTATGAGCTTGTGACACGAGAGGCGCTCTGCGAACTTCTGGCCTGCGCGCAAGGCGCAGGCACTCATCTTGTGCTCTCAGGCCGTCATGCGCCTCCCTGGCTAGTTGAGATCAGTGATCTCGTTACTACCCTTCAGCCGACGAAGCATCCGCACAGCTCGGGGCAGAAGGCTCTTCTTGGTCTAGACTACTGAAGGCCTGAAGCTCGGCATTATTCTCCATCCTCCAGATATCCTCAGGACAGACGCTTTGGCAAAGACCACAACCAAGGCAGGCCTTGTCCAGCGAAGCGTAGACTGCGCTTCCATCGCTCCGTTCCTTACGCACAATGGCCTTTTGGGGGCATGTCAGTTCGCATTTATGGCAGTCGCGACAGTGCCGCAGCTCTGACGTATTGTCCCAGACAGGAATGCGCAGGCGAAACTGTCCCTTGGCCGCAAGGCCAACGCTTTGGAAGGTATCAGGCAGGACATCGGAAAAAAGTCCTTCCTGGATCCAGCGTGTTCTGCGATAGTCGGCCAGGGAAAGTGTTGCCTTGGGCCTGTGAACGGCCGGCAGGATTTTTTGCCAATTGCGCCAGTCCGTAAGATCTGGCAAGAGGGCCATTTGTCCGATTTTTCCCAGAAAGCGTTCCAGCCCCTCGCCAAGGAAACGTTTGTCCTCCTCATTGAGGTTTTCTCGATGCAGCTGGGCATCCTCAGGCAGTCTGCCCCTGACATAGACCACCCCTTCCACCATCCCCACACAGGGCCTCTGTCCAAGTACAGGTCCTTCACAGTCCACGCCGCAGACAACCGCACAGCCTCCGCTCATAAACTCAAAGGCAAAGCTGCCCACGCTCTGTAATATCCAGAGTTCCGGCGCCGGATAGGAAGGATCCTTTTTCATCAGGGAGCCTGAACGCGTGCCGGCATGGCCTGCAATATAGATCTGGCCCTGGGCGGCACAATGGCCTGCCGTATCGCCGGCATCGCCCAGAATGGTAATCTCACCGCCTGCGTTTAACCAACCGCAATCGGCCGGGACACTGCCCTGTACCACAATCTCGGTCTCCGGCAGGGCCATGGCGCCGACCCTTTGACCGGGATTGGTGAGAAAAAAGTGGAGTTTTTTGCCCTGACGGTTCCAGAACGGGCCTCCGATATCATGCTGGCCCGAGGCATGGATGTAAAAATCGGTTTCGCCTTCTTCTATGGCGGCTTCAAGGGTTTGCAAAAGCGCTTGCGTTGACATGCGCTTGTGACCGTCGAGGGTCTCGATGTGGCGCATAGTAGTTCCTCCCCTAGCAGGCAAAAGCGATGCCCAGGCTTTGGGCAATAGCCCAGTCGTTGGTGATCAGCGCGTCACTGCGGCCCACAGGCAGGCTGCTATTGCCAACAGGAGCCAGAAGCTTCTTCAGCTCCTGGTCGAAATTGAGCACAAAGTTGACGATATTTTCAGCGCCACGATCCACATCCAGGCGTTGCACAAGCCTGAGGTCCTGCGTGCAGATGCCCGTGGGACATTTGCCTGAATGGCACTGATTGCAGCGGCCGTGTTCATTGCCCACGCAGCCAAGCAGCGCAAGCAGTATCCGTCCCACAAAGACGCCATTGGCGCCAAGGCAGATCAGTTTAAAGGCATCGGCAGCGCAGTCAGCGTTCATACCGATACCGCCGCCTACCCAGAGAGGGATCTGCCCTTGCAGGCCCTGGGCTGTGGCAGCCCGGTAGCAATCTCTGAGCTTGCTCGTGATAGGGTGGCCTGTGTGATTTAAGGCAACGGTATTGGCTGCGCCTGTGCCGCCATCCAGACCATCGAGGAAAAAACCACCGCAGATGCGATAGGGGTCGCGCAGAAGATTATTATAGACGGCCACGGACGTGGACGAAGCCGCACACTTGATGGCCACAGGCACACGAAAGCCAAAAACCTGATTCAGGGAAAGATGCATTTTTTGCACACTCTCTTCGATAGAATAGAGTCCCTGATGGTTGGGCGGTGAGTGCAGGGTGGTCTGCGGCACACCACGTATGGCCTGAATGTGGCGGCTGACTTTATTGGCAGCAAGCCAGCCGCCGTCGCCTGGTTTGGCTCCCTGGCCGATTTTGATGAGCACGCCGGCCGGCTCTGTGCGCATCAGGGGCCGTGCCCGCAAAATCCGGTTCCAGCCAAAATGGCCTGAAGCAATCTGCAGGATCATATAGGCCAGTTTGTCGCTTGTCAGCAGGTTCTGCGGCACGCCTCCCTCGCCTGAACACATGCGCACAGGCAGACCGCATTCCTCGTTGAGGTAGGCCGTGGCTATGGCAATGGCTTCCCAGGCGCGCGTGGAGAGAGCGCCAATGGACATGTCGGAGAAGATCAGAGGATAGATCCAGGCCACAGGCGGGTGCGAAGCGCTAATCTGGAGGCTCTGACCTGAGACCTCAAGCGGCAGCTTGTCTGCGGCCAGCACCCGTCCAAGGGGTGCCCGCAGGTCAAAGGTGTGCCGCTCCGCATCCAAAGGCGGATCAGTCATCTGGGAGATGCGGCCTACAAAAATCGCGTCGAGGGTGCGTTTTTTGGGGAGATTGCCGCGACCTCCCCGTCTTCTGGGCCCCTGGGCCTGATTGACGAAGGCTTCGCGGCTTTGGGGATTGCTAACAGGGTGAATGGCACGGTTCGGACAGACTTTTTCGCACATGCCACAGCCACAGCAGATTTTGCTGGGATCTGTGCTCTGTCTGACGACGATCCTGGCTGTGCCTTGCCCTTTTTTAGCCTGCGCTGATCCAAGTCCTTTGTTGGCTACAAAACTGATGGCTCCGAAACTGCATGTGGCCACACAGGCTCCGCAGAGCACGCAGCGCTCGGGATGATAGTCAATGACCCAAGCCAGATCGTTGACTGTGAGGTCCTGTACATTCACTGTATCCATCGCGTGATCTCCAGATTGTCATCAATGGCCACAAGTTCACGTTCTGAAGGGTAGATATCGCAGCTGATGTCACGTTTGGGC
>JAGADH010000160.1 GCA_017613715.1 Desulfovibrio sp.
CCAAGCATGACGATCTGCCGGTTATTCTTTTGACCGGTGATACGGAAACCGGTCTTGAGACCGAGGGTTTTGCTCTGGGAGCCACGGATTTTATCCGCAAGCCCTTTGTGCCGGATGTTGTGCGGCACAGAGTGCGCAGGCTCGTGCGTTATGAGTATCTGAAGAAACATCTTGCGCAGGAAGTGGGGCGCAAAACCCTGCTTGCTGAGACGCGTCTTTCGGAAAGTCGTCTGCTTTTCAGAGAAATGGTCGTGGCTCTTGCCAGAACCGTGGATGCCAAGGATAAATACACAAGCGGCCATTCGGAACGCGTGGCCAACTATGCCTGCCGCATTGCGCAGCTTGCCGGGGAGAATGCGGAAAATCAGGAAAAGATTTACTATATGGGCATGCTCCATGATATCGGCAAGATCGGTATACCAGGAGCCATTATCAATAAAGAGGCCAGTCTTACGGTTGAGGAGTATGCGTGCATTAAGACGCATACGGTCATAGGTGCCCAGATCCTGCAGAGCATTGATGTTTTCCCAGATCTTGCCATAGGAGCCCGCTGCCATCATGAGCGTTTTGACGGCCGGGGTTATCCTGAGGGTCTCAAGGGAGAGAATATTCCCCGTTTCGCCAGAATTCTGGCCGTGGCAGACGCCTATGATGCCATGACCAGCAATCGCAGCTACCGGCACATTCTGCCCCAGGACAAGGTGCGCAACGAAATTCTCCTCGGACGCGGCACGCAGTTTGATCCAGAATTTGCCGACATCATGCTGCGTCTGATTGACGCGGACGCTACCTACCAGATGCACGAAGTGCCTAAACCGCCATCCAAGGAGCAGGAGGTCTAGCTTGCTTACACGCATTGCCACCCGTCTCAAACGTTGGCAGTTGCCCCTGCTGTTCGGCATTACAGTGATCCTGCTTGTCACGATCATCGGATCGATTCTGTTCTTTGAGCCCGAACCCACGAAGACACTGCCCAAGGTTGGCATGATCATTCTTGGAGATATCAAACAGCCCGGCTGGAACGCCTCTCACTATGAGGGTCTGCGCGAGGCCTGTGAGATTCTGCAGGTGGATCTTCTGGTGCGCGATAACGTGCCCGAATGGAGCGGTCTGTGTCCGGAGCGCATCCGTGAGCTTGCGGGTCTGGGCTGCTCCATGATTTTTTTATGCAGCTATTCCTATGCCGCGGAGTCGCTAGAAACCATCAAAGCCTTTCCGCACATAGCCTTTGCCACCAATTCCGCTGAACACCATGCCCACAATATCACCTCCTACTTTGTGCGTATCTATCAGGCGCGCTATCTTGAAGGCATGCTGGCTGCCATGTGCAGTAAAAATCATATTCTGGGCTATGTAGCGGCCATGCCCAATGCCGAAGTCAATCGCGGTCTGAATGCCTTTACCCTTGGTGCGCAGTCCGTCGATGCCGATGTGCGGGTGATTGTGGCCTTTACCGGAGCCTGGGAGGACAGCAAGAAAGAGGAAAGTCTCGTCAGGCGCATGATCCTTGAGCGTGGCTGCGATGTCTTTAGCTATCATCAGGACGATCAGACCGTGCCCAGGACGGCTCTGGCGGAAGGGGTCGATGTCATTGGCTTCAATACCCGCTTTGATGAGGACAATGATCATCTTCTGACGAGCATTGTCTGCCAGTGGAATACCTTTTACTACAATATCATCCGCCGTTTCATGAAGGGCGAGCTCAATTTCTCGAAGAATAACTGGCTGGGCATGGATCAGGGGGCTGTCTCGCTGGCCAGTTTTTCCAGGCGTGTGACACCTGAGATGCGTCGCAAGCTCAAGCGTGTCAAAAATGAACTTGAGATGAATACCAGGGTGATCTTCCAGGGTCCCCTCTATGACCGTCAAGGCCAGCTGCGCTGTGGCGAATGGGAAATCGTCAGTGATGATACCCTGCTTGAGCGTATTGACTGGCAGGTGAAGGGGGTTGAGATCTTTGAATAGATCACAGCGAGCTTCGCTTCTTGTCAGGAGAGTTATCCTGGTTTTCGTGATTGTGCTGGCGCTGTCGGCCATAGGCATGCTTCTGCAGTACAAGCTGGGAAAACTGCTGATTGACAGTATGGAACAGAACGTGGCCCGTCAGACGGTTGATCTTGCCGTCATGGCTGAAGAGCGTTTTGAACGCGAGCTCGTCAGTCTGCGACTGGCAGCCGAATACCTTGAACCCTATGAAGTTGAACAGCGTAAACGCTTTTTTCAGATCCGTTCCAAAAGTCTGCGCAAGGGTGTGCATATCGGTCTGATGCGCCTTGACGGTCAGTCCATTTACGGCAGGCCGCTTTCTGTCAAGGATTTTTCAAGGCTCTATATTGCCTACCGCGGCAACGACGTCATTGATTACCATCCCTCATTGGGCCTGATCTTCATTGTCCCGGTCTACCATCAGGGCAATGTCTCAGGTCTGCTCTACCGTCTCTACGATAATTCCCTGCTCGTGGATCTCTTTGGGCTTGCCAATTACAACGAAGACATTCGTCTGCTGATTCAGGAGCGCAGTGGTCTGACCATTGTGCCCAATAAGCATTTCAGCCGTGAAGACCGCGAATTTTTCCGCAGTGCCAACGTGGTCGAGGGCTTTGCCGAAGTGCGGCGCAAGCTCTTTTCACGGCGCTCGGCAGCCGTTTTTGTGCAGAATGAGAAGGGACGTTTTTTTGTCTTCGGCGCTGATCTGCCCCGCACCAACTGTTCCTTGATGGGCTATGTGCCCTGGACGACCATTGTCGGCAATATTGCCCGTATCCATGATCAGCTGCTTGCTGTGCTGCTCCTGGTACTATTGGTCTTTGGCCTGATCTGCATTGCCTTTCTCGTCTTGCAGTCCAGGAGCGAAGAAAACGAGATTCTCAGTCGTGAAAAAGAGCTGGCCGATAAGTCCAATATGGCTAAAAGCGCTTTTCTGGCCAATATGAGTCATGAAATCCGCACGCCCGTCAATGCCATCATGGGCATGAATGAAATGATCATGCGTGAATCGGACAATCCCAAGCTCAACGACTATGCCTACAATATCAAGCAGGCCAGCGAGACGCTTCTGGCCATTATCAATGACATCCTCGACTTTTCACGCATTGAAAGCGGCAAGCTGGAGATTATGCCCAAGGCCTATACGGTCAGCAGTATGCTCAATGACGTGGCCATGATGATTGCTCCGCGTGCCAGGCAAAAGCACCTCTATTTCAACGTGCGGGTGGATCCATTGCTGCCTGACGGTTTATGCGGGGATATGGTCCGCATTCAGCAGATTATCATGAATCTTCTGACCAATGCTGTGAAATACACGCGTGAGGGTTCGGTGCGGCTCAGCGTGAGCTATGAGTCGCAGGGCGAAGATCAGATCATTCTCTGGCTGGTTGTTGCCGATACCGGTATCGGCATTCAGGAAGCCGACAAAGCCAGGCTCTTTCACGGTTTCGAGCGTTTTGACACGGAGCGCAACCGCAATATCGAAGGCACGGGTCTTGGTCTCGCTATCACCAATGATCTGGTCAAGCGCATGCATGGGACCATCTCGTTTGAAAGCGAATACGGCGTTGGCACAACCTTCACGGTTCTTCTGCCGCAAACCGTTCTGGATACCAGACCCATCGGCAATTTTTCCATGCATACGCTGCATCAGGAGAAAAAGGAGCATCAGGTCGTATTTCGTGCCCCGCAAGCCCGTCTGCTCGTTGTCGATGACAATGAGATGAACCTTTTTGTGGTGGTCAGTCTGCTCAAGGAAACCGGCATAGGTATCGACACCTGCCGCAGTGGTCAGGAAGCTCTGAACAAGCTCCTCAATAATTATTACGATCTTGTCCTGCTTGATCAGATGATGCCGGAAATGGACGGTGTACAGACCTTACAGGCCGCGAAAAAGATCGCGGCCTGCGCTGAAATCCCCTTCATTGTCTTCACGGCCAATGCCACCTCCGGTGCGCGTGAGGCTCTTCTGGCTGAAGGTTTCGTGGAATATCTGAGTAAACCCGTACAGGGCGAGGAGCTGGAAAAGGTGCTGGCGAAATTTTTGCCCAGGGATAAAGTGTATCTGAATGGCAAAGAATCAGAGCGTCAGGAAAAGGCCGATGCGCCTTTGGGAGAGACGCAGCCTGTGGCGGAAAAGCCGATCGCTTCGGCTTCGGAACATACCGCAAGCCCTGAGCCTTCAAAGCAGGCAAGCCCCGAGTCCAGGGAACTTTCTGAATTCAATGTGGAGCTTGGTCTGAGCTACAGCGGTGGAGATCGTGGCCTCTACAATGATTTGCTGAGTATGTTCTGTCAGCTCTGGCCAAAGAAAAAAGAGGATCTTGAGGCGGCCTTTAGCAAGGAGGACTGGCCGAACTACGCCATCCTGATCCATGCCTTGAAATCGTCTGCGCTCTCTGTGGGCGGTGAGCAGCTCTCGGATCTGGCCAAGAAGCTTGAGATGGCCGCCAAGGCACAGAGTCAGGGCGAAGCGCAAGAGTCACTGGCGTTCCTGCACGACAATCACGCCAAAGCCATGCTGCTTGGCCAGTCCCTGGTGCTGAAGGCCAAAGCCTATGTGCTTGAGCAGTTCAAGCCCTGATGCGCTGTTTGCCAGAAGTCTTCGAGAAAGCCTGACACGTTCAGGCTTTCTCGCGTTTTGGCCTGCTTGACAAAAATGCAACAATATATCATTTCTTTTTTCGCCAAAAATTGGAGGTCAGATGAAATACCTTACGGCTCTTTTTCTCATGCTTTGGGCTCTGCCTGCTTTTGCCCATGAAGCCCATGTCCATGGTCTTGCCCATCTTACGCTGGTTCTTGAAGACAGTGGCGGGGAGCTCAGTCTTTTTTCGGCTCAGGCCAATTTTCTGCCCTTTGAGCATGCAGCGCAAACAACCGAAGAAAAGCAGGCCGCTGCTGCCTTGATAAGGCAGCTGCAAGAGCCTGAAGAGCTTTTTGCGTTAAGCCCGGAAGCCCAGTGCCGCATGCAGGTTATCGATCTCAAGGCTCCGTCGCTTGAAGCAGGGCATGTCCATGCAGGCCATGATCACGCCAATATCCATCTGAGTGTAGCCTTGAGCTGCCAGGCGCCAGAAAAGCTCCATGAGCTCTCCCTGCCGCTTATGGCCAAATTCCCGGCCCTGAGAGAGGTTGAGGTGGAAATGGCCGGTCCCAGGGGACAGAGCAGTGCCCATCTTAAGCGGGATAATGCTGTTTTTCGCTGGTAAAGGTCGTAAACAAAGAAAGCGCTTTTGCCGTGAAGCAAAAGCGCTTTCTTTGTTCCGTATGAGAAGTCAGGCTTTCTGCCTGGCACGTGCCTGGGCTCCAAAGCGCAGAATTTCTTCGGTCTGCCTGGGGGCAAGGGAACGCAATTGAAATTCCGGCCGGCCAAGGTAATAGCCCTGGCAGAGGTCAAAGCCCATGCTGATGACACATTCCAGCTCCTCAACGGTTTCCACGCCTTCAGCCACCGAGAGAATATGCTTGCTGCGACAGTAGCTTAAAAAGTCGCTGATGAGCTTTCTGCGGTCGGGCGAGGCCTTGTGGATGTCGCTGATGAAGAAGCGGTCAAGCTTGACGATTTCCGGCGAGAGATTGAGCAGGCGGTAGATATTGGAATAGGCGCAGCCATAGTCGTCGATGGCGATGAGGGTCGAGAAGTTTTTGCGGAACTCATTGATGCGCCGGGTCATTTCGCCTTCAATGGACGAGGTCTCGGTGATTTCAATGACCATATGGTGCACGATATCCATATAGTCAGGGTGCAGTTTGCTCAGATCCTTTGCGTTCAGGTAATTGGCCGTGATGACGTTGAAGAAGACCTTCTTGTCGCCAAGGCTTGCCAGATGCTCGTGCACCCAGTCGAAGATCACAAGGAAAGTGACGTATTCAAGCTGCGGGAGCTTGTACTGCACTTCGGCGAGCTGCAGAATGTCAAGGGGAGAGGGAAAATCCGAACGGATGGAGCGCATCAGCGCTTCATAGCCGTAAATTGAGGCGTCCTTGAGATTGACCACAGGCTGGAAGGCAAAGTGGATGCAGCGTTCTTCGAGCAGTTCATCCAGCCGCTCCTGACGGCTGAGCATGGAGGCCTTGGCGCGGTACACTTCGGGATTGAAGCGCATGAAGGTACCACGGTTGAAATTCTGCACGCTGAACATGGCGTGGGTTGCGTAGTTTAAGAGCACGTCACTGGTTAAGGCATCGGCTGGGTAGAGGGCAGCCCCCTGAGACGTTCTGAGCCGCACCGTTTCTCCGGGCAGTTCAAGAATGGTGTTCAGAAGTCGCTTGCGGGTCTGCTGGGCAAACTCAAGAGCCTGAGTTTCGTTCTCAAAGCCGTGGGCATAGACCGCGAATTCATCGCCGGCCGGTCGGGAAAGACGCACATTGGCTGTCTGGCAGAGTTTCAGGATTTCCACGACCTTGGCGATATAGATATCGCCACTTTCGTAGCCGTGCCTGTCGTTGACATAACGGAGATTGTCAAGACCTACGGAAAACATCACCCCCGTGCTCTCTGGCTGCTTTTCCAGAAGGTCGCGCACTTCCCAGAGAAAGGCCCTGCGGCTGAGCAGGCCGGTCTCCATATCCTTGTCAAAGACAATTTCACGGCCGGCTTCGACCTGATTGGCTTGTGCTCTTTGGCCCTGCATTTTTTGCAGGTTCTGCAAATGTGCGCAAAAGGGATTGTCCGGGCAGGGGGCGGCTGCCAGCCGTCCTTCAGAGAGAGCGCGGGCATAGGCCTGGGCTTCCGAAAGGCCAAGCACAAGATTGCGCAAAAGCGCTTCACTGCTTTGATCGTCAATACTCTCGAGATCAAGCAGGGCCTCGTGATAGCGACCTGCCAGGATTTTGGTCACGACAGCTCGTTCTGCAGCATTCACAATGGCTTCTCCTGCCAGCAGACGTTTACGGTTTTTGCTGACCTTTACGAACTATATGCCCATGCGGCGGTCTGGGCAAGCTTTTCCGAAGAAGGCGAACGGACATTGACAAAAATGCAACGATATATCATTTTCCCTCAGGCTGCTTGTTTCAGGCAGCCTGAGTCGCTTGAATAGAGGATTGAATTTGGGGGCAGAATGCAGCAGGCAGATGAAGCTCAAAAGCATGAGATGCTCGCCGTAGCGCTTGACAAGGTCCGTTTCAGCTGGCCAGGCGCTCTCCATGACACGCTGGATATCCCGCATTTTTCCATGAGTCAGGCTGAACGCGTTTTTGTTTCAGGTCCAAGCGGCTGCGGCAAAAGCACGCTCTTAGGGCTTATTGCGGGTATTCTGACGCCGACCTGCGGGCAGGTCCTGGTGCAGGGTACGGCACTTGAGAGTCTTGGCAGTGCCGGGCGTGACCGTTTTCGGGGCGAGCATATCGGTTTTATTTTTCAGCAGTTCAATCTCGTGCCGTATCTTTCTGTGGTGGAAAACGTGCTCATTCCCTGCCGTTTTTCCGCCCTGCGGCGCAAACGGGCTGAAAAGCAGGGATCTGATCTGGGTGAGGTCGCGGCCATGCTTTTGCAGCGTCTGGATCTGGAAAAATCGCTCTGGCGCAAACCCGTGCGCACGCTTTCCATTGGTCAGCAGCAGCGCGTGGCCTGTGCCAGAGCGCTGATCGGGCAGCCAGAGCTGATTATTGCCGATGAACCAACGTCCGCCTTGGATACCGACCGACGTGTGGCCTTTCTGCATCTTTTACTCGAAGAATGCACAAGTCAGGGAACGGCTCTGCTCTTTGTCAGTCACGATGAGCTTCTGGCTGAGGCTTTTCCTCGCACGGTACGCATGCAGGATATCAACCTGGTCAAGGGGGAGGAGAGCTGATGGGGCATTTTGGCTATCTTTGGCAGCTGGCCTGCAAGAGTGCCTGGAACAGGCGGGGCACGCTCCTGCTCATTGTCCTTTCCATTGCGCTTTCCACAACGCTGCTTCTGGGTATTGAAAAGCTGCGCAGACAGGTGCGGGAGAATTTTGTGCAGGCGGTTTCAGGTCTGGATCTCGTGGTCGGGGCACGTGGCAGCAGTCTGCAACTCGTGCTCTATGCGGTTTTTCATCTGGGCCGGGCGACCAATAATATGGGTTATGACGAGGCCCTGGCCATTGCCAGGAAGCCTGAGGTGGCCTTCACTATCCCGATTTCTCTGGGTGATACGCACAGGGATTTTCCCGTGGTGGCCACGAGCGACGCCTTTTATGAGAAATTTCGTTTCCGTCAGGGCCTGGCTCTATGCATGGCTAAGGGCAAGAGGCCGCAGAAGCTTTTTGACGTCGTCCTGGGAGCGGAAGTGGCACGCAGTCTTGGCTACGGGCTTGGTACGAAGATTATCTTAAGCCACGGTCAGGGTGGAAGTGCCCAGGCCGAGCACACACAGACGCCCTTCACGGTCTGTGGTGTGCTTGCTGGCACCGGCACGCCCGTTGACCGCTCCCTCTATATCAGCCTCCCGGCCATGGAAGCCATTCATCTCAACTGGCAGAAAGGCTTTCAGGAAAATCGTGAACTTGATGCGCAAAGCCTTGCCAATCTCAAGCCCCGTGCCATCACAGCCCTGCTCGTTGGACTGAAGAAGCGCTCGATGGTCTTTGCCCTGCAGCGTGAGATCAATGAAGCCGATACTGAGCCCTTGACTGCGGTTCTGCCCGGTGTTGCCATGCATCAGATCTGGGAGATGGTCAGTGTGGGGGAAAAGGCATTACTTGCCATTTCAGGGCTTGTGACCGTGGTCGGTCTGGCAGGACTTGCGGCAGCGATTCTGGCTGGTCTTGGAGAACGAAGGCGGGAACTGGCGATTTTGCGTTCAGCCGGAGCCAGTCCCCTGGACATCCTCTGGCTGATGGCCATGGAAGGGCTGCTCCTCGTGCTCTCGGGCACAGGCCTTGGAGTTCTTGTGCTCTACGGGCTTCTGGCCTCTTCTGCTCCGCTTCTGGCCGAGCACTACGGTGTCTTTCTGACACTGGCAGCGCCTGAGAGCGGTGAATGGCTTCTGCTTCTGGCCATCTGTCTTGCTGGCTTTGCGGCCAGTCTTCTGCCGGCTGTCAAGGCCTATCGCATGAGTCTCTCAGACGGGCTGACGGTTTCGGTCTAAGGCAAAGCCATGCAGTCTTTTCTCAAGCTTCTGCCTCTGCTGCTCTGGCTTTTCTTCTGCCTGCCGGGACAGCTCCATGCTGAGCCTAAGTGTCTCAGCTGGTCTTTTCTATTGCCTGAGGACCCGCAGCTTGCCGCACAGGGCCTTGTTAAAAAAGAGCTCGACGGCCAGGAGATCGCCCTGCAGGGCTTTGTGGTGCCCCTTGAGCGCGACGCTGACAATAAGCTCAGTGAGTTTTTGCTTGTGCCGTATTTTGGCGCCTGTATCCATGTCCCGCCGCCACCGGCCAATCAGATCGTCTATGTGCGTCTTTCGAGTGCTTGCGACGGCGTTGAAAGCATGGATCTGGCAACTGTCAGAGGCCGCTTGCGCGTGGATAGCGAACAGGGTCTGGCCGGTTATGAGCTTGAAGGAGCCGTACTTATGCAGGAAAAGGCCGAGGCTGGCCGAGAGCTCAAGGCCTGGCTTCTGACCCTGCTCTGCGGTATCTCGGTCAGTCTTGGCTGGATCGGCCCCCTGGCTGGGCGCAGGCTTTCGGCCAGGCTGACCTGTCTTGGCATGAGTGTCGCAGCCGGTATGCTCATGGGCCTTGGTCTTTCAGCCCTTCTGGCCAATATCAGCCTTGAGGCTTTTTGCGCTTTTACCGGCCTTTTTTTGCTGGTTGTTCTGCTGCTGCGGAAGAGACATGAGAAGCAGGGGCAAAGCGATCTCGTTGTGGCCCTGGGTCTTGCTTTGCATAATTATCCTGAATGTTTCCTGGTTCTGACTCTTTCTCTCGCCAATGGGCCCATGGGCCTGGCCCTGGCCATGGCCATGCTTGCGCACAATGTGCCCGTGGGCCTTTCTCTGGCCATGGGGCTTCCTCAAAGCGCCCGAGCCTGGTCTTGTGCTTTTCTTGCGGGCATTCTGCCGCCACTTCTGGCCATTGCCACCCACAGCTTTGTCCGCGCCTATGTGAGCCCCGATGGCATGCGTCTTCTGATGTCCGCTGCCGGTGGCGTGCTTCTGGCCCTGTCTCTGCGGGAGCTTCTGCCGCATGCTTTGGCTTCTGGTGAGCGGCGACAGGTTGTCCTTGGCGTTGTTCTTGGTCTTTTCCTGCTATTTGTGATTGTGCTAAGCTTCTATCTTGGTCTTTTTTAATCTGCATCTGCCAAACGAAGCGGAGACTTGCCATGGCATCAGCTGCATCTGAAGACTGTGTGCGTTTGGGTCTGGCCCTTGCCGAACGCCTCTGCCAGGAACGCAAGATGCGTCTGACGCCTTTGCGCCGTCAGGTGCTGATCTGCCTGCTTGAGGCCCAGGGAGCGGTCAAGGCTTACGATTTAATCGAAATGCTGCACAAGACGAGAAAGCGTTTCACGCCTCCCTCCACCATCTACCGCACCCTGGATTTTCTGGTAGACTGCGGCCTTGTGCACAAAATTGCCTCCATCAACAGCTATCTGCCCTGTACCTGCCAGCATCACGAGAATTCCCTCCTGCTCTTTGTCTGCTCACGCTGCAAAAAAGCCCAGGAAATGGACGATCCCAAGCTCTACGTGGCGCTCAAGCAGCGCTTTGAGGAGCTGGGTCTGGCCCTGGAAAACGGTTCCATTGAAATGCACGGTCTCTGCCATGCCTGTGCCAAGACAGAAGCGTAGCGGGGTGGGAGAGGAGGTGTGAAAGCCGGACTAAGCCTGACCGCGGGTCAGAGTCTCAAAGAGGGCAAGATGCTTGGCTAGGCGGGGGGATCCGTCTTCACGGATATCGAACCATTGAATTTTTTGACTGCTGGACCAGTCAAGCTCGGCCAGAAAGCGCATGCGCACGGCGATGCTGTCGGTCTTGGCATCCACGTTGCCAAAGCCAAGACGCTTGGCGATAAAGATAAAGGGTGGATCGGTCTTCTTGCTGCGCATGCTCATGAAGAAAAAAAGGTAGAGTTTTTCCGTGGCATAGGCTGACTGGGAGAGTTCCCGAGCCATATAGGAAAAGCAGCCGCCTGCGGAGATGTCGACGAGAACGGGCGCAGCGAGGTGCTTGTTCTGAGAGACATCTGAACGTAAAAGATCAGCCAGGGCTTCCTTGGTTTCTGGCACGTTGGTGGGCAGGGAGATGCGCAAAAGGCGGGTGAATTCAACGCTCCAGCGATAGCGTTTATTCTTGCGCAAAGGGCGGGTGACATAGTTGCGATTAAAACGCAACATCATGGAACTGAGTCGGCCCTGGGTATCCTTTTGCACTGAGAGGATACGTGCCGAGCCGTTGACGCCAAAGCTGCGCTGGGCATGGCTGAGCAGATCGGTCTCGCTCAGACTGAAATGGAAAGAGCATTGCTCATCCTGATGATAGGCCTTGCCAGGCATTTTAG
>JAGADH010000161.1 GCA_017613715.1 Desulfovibrio sp.
AATGTTTCTCGAGAGACAATGGTCTGAAACCTGGAAAATCATCGACGAAGCGCAGCAAGCACAGCTTGCCCGTAAGCATTCCTGAGAAAGCCTGCCTTCAGACTGTCCAGGTGACCGTTGCTGGCATTGTTTCTCCTGCCAAGGCAGAGGCAAGCGTATTGTCCGATATTTCAATGCACCTCAGAGAAGAGTCCGCCCTGCAGGGCGAGGTAGTTCCCCGTTAAGGCTTTGGAACACAGTTTGCGGGATCGCTGGCTATTCATAACGTTTTCTGAAGGACTCTTGCGCAGCGTGTCTGGAAAATCGGAAAATTTGGCATAAGATTTGCTTAGATAAGAGCATAAGCTTGGCGTTACGATTTTTCAGAACGTTCACAGACTCTTCAGGAGACTTGCTATGGAACTTCTACTTGCTTGTGTGATTCTAGCCGAAGTTGTGCTCAGCATGTTCTTTGCCCACCGTATTGCCCGTGTTTCAGGCAGGGAAGGCTGGCAGCAGTACTGCTAAAGAATGGTAGAGAAAGCTTCGAGCTGGCAGGCAGCTCAGAGCGTGATGGACAAGAAAAGGCTCCGAAGAATCGGAGCTTTTCTTGTATGGGGAAAAAAGAGCTTGCCAGGGTTTTCGCCTGCCTGTGCGCTCTTAGCGACGCAATATCCAGCTCTCAAGAGGGAAGATCAGCTCGGTCCAATGGGCTTTATAGCCCATCTTGGGGCCAGAGATGGGCCCCATGTCGTAGCGCAGAGCTCCTTCCTCGCAGAGCCAGGTGATCTGTTCGTACTGCAGGGTATTGCCGATGGAGAAGGACTTCCAGCTCTGGTCATAGCTGAATTGCTGGCCTCGGTAGATGGCACCGGTCACACCGCCAAAGATAAAACCGATATCCTCTTCCTCGTGTCGGGCAAAGATCACGCGCGCTGCATGGTGCCTGGCCTGACGACGTAAGAGCTCCTTGTAGAAATTGCCGGCCAGGGGGTGCAGAAGGCCATTCTCCTCGAGCCCTTTCCAGCTTTGGGCTTCGACCTTGAGCATGCGGTCAAAGGTTTGTCGGACCATGGGCTCGCACTCCGGCGTTACGCGTTCATAGCTGACACCGGCTTCTCGTGCCTTGTGCACGGCTTTCTTGAGCTTTGCCCGAAAATTGGACGAGCGGCGTGACAAAAAACCGTCAACGCCCCCCTCAAGGGAGGCGGCACACTGTTTGCCCTGGGTGTAGAGAAAGAAGGAGAAGATGTGGCCAAGATTCAGGAGCAATTCGTTGGAGAGCGGTTGATGCGGCCAGATGCCCCCCAGGATTATGGGGGGCATCTTTTTTTGGCCAAAGCGTTTTTCAATGAGGTCAATGGCGTGAAAAAAGAGGGGGATGGGGTCAGCGCCAAGCAGAGGGCGGTCATAGAGCCAGGAGGATTCGGGAGAGACAAAGACCGGCTGGCCATTGGACATGCTTTCCTCGGCAAGCACGATGGCATTGCCGTGCTCAAAAAGCATCAGCATGGGGCGCTGTCTGCCATGGGTCAGATGATAGCTGAGCACCCAGTCGGGTTCACTGCAGTAGGGATCTGGCAGTTCACAGCTGCGAGCAGCATGCTGCCAGAGACGTTCCCGTTCTTCCTGTCCTGCCTCCGGCATGGGCTCAAAGAGGACATTGGCAGTGTCCTGCCTAGGATTTGTCAGGGTTTCTCGGGCCATGTCTGCCAGTCCACAAGCTTGGTCTTGCTTTGCAAGAGCATCTTGCCCTCGTGATAGCCGGCGATTTTCTGCGGGTCGCCTTCAAGACGATAGAGGGCCCAGTGACCAGAAGGAAGTCTCTGTGCTTTGATTGCCTGGCTAAGGGCCAACCCTGCTTCTTGCGCTGTGCAGAATACGGGAAAATCCCAGTTTTTGGGATTAAGGGTGACTGTGGCTTCTGCTGCCAGCTCAAGGATGTAGTTTTCCGGGGCATAGACCCAGGCCTCGTGACAGTCGGGCGGAGATGAAGTCACCTGGGGTTGCGGCTTTTCCTGCACTGTGGCGCAGGCAGAGATCGCAAGAAGCAGAAAGAGCAAGAGAATGCGCACAGCTGCCTCAGGCACGCACCATGGCACGCAGTCTGGCAATGCGTTCAGTGAGCGGCGGATGCGTGCTGAAGAGACGGCTCAGATTGTCGCCAACGGCAAAGGCCGGCTGCACAATGAACATCTGGGCAGTCGAAGGATTGCCGCTTTGCATGGGGATCTGTCCGCTGACCCGGCCAAGTTCTTCCAGCGCACCGGCCAGAGCCAGGGGATCACCGCAGAGTGCAGCCCCTGTCTCGTCAGCCAGATATTCCCGGGAGCGGGAAATGGCCATCTGCACAAGCGATGCGGCAATGGGGGCCAGAAGGGCCATGACCAAGCCTGCCAGAGGATTGCTGCCTTCCTCGCGGTTGCCGCCAAAAATGGCCGTAAACTGAAAAATATTGGCCAGAGTGACAATGGCTGAGCCCATCACACCGGCAATGGTCTGAATTAAAATATCACGGTTTCTGACGTGACCCATTTCATGAGCCAGGACACCCGCCAGTTGCTCAGGCGTTAAAAGGCGCAAAATGCCTTCAGTGACCGCCACGGCAGCATGCTCGGGATCACGGCCTGTGGCAAAGGCATTGGGGGTTTCCTCGGGCACGATATAGATGCGCGGCATGGGCAGCTGGGCACGCTGCGCCAGCTTGGCCACGATATCGTGCAGGTAGGGTGCATCTTCGTAGGCTGTTTCACGGGCATGGTACATGGAAAGTACAATCTTGTCAGAATACCAGAAACTGCCAAGATTCATCACAAGCGCCAGTCCCAGGGCAAAGATCATGCCTCCGCGGCCGCCCAGAAGCCCTCCGAGCATCACCACAAAGGCCGAGAGAATACCAAGTAAGAGAATGGTCTTAAGTTGACTGGTCATACGTTCCTCACAAATGCGTTGGCTAGCAAAGATGAACGGCGGCATGCCTGGAATGCGCCTCAAGCCAGAGTTCAAGAACAACGATGGTCCAGAGCTGTTTGCGCAGATCCTGACTGCCTGAGACATGGGCCTCAAGCAATTGTCTGACAGCTTTGGGCGCAAAAATACCCTGCTCTTTGAGGCGTTTTTCGTCAAGAAGTTCGCGTACCTGTGGCAGGAGCCGTCCTCGTAGCCAGGCAGCCACAGGGATCTGGAAGCCGCGTTTATTGCGATGGATAATGGCTCTTGGCAAGAGCTTGGCTACGGCTTTGCGCAAGAGCCATTTGCCTTTGAGGCCCTGAAACTTGTCGCTGAGGGGCAGTCTCGCGGTGAATTCCGCAAGCTCGCGGTCCAGAAAGGGTGCCCGCACTTCAAGGGAATGCAGCATGGAGCAGCGGTCCACTTTAACGAGAATATCCTCAGGCAGATACTGACGCAGATAAACATGAAAAGCGCGGGCCATGGCCGAAGCTCCGCTCGCTTCTGGCCAGTGGAAAAATTCAAGTTTTGTGGAAGAAAAGAGTTCATCCGGGGCCAGAATGCCCGGCATGGGCGCGAGAAAAGCTGGCTCAAGAAGCGCCGCCAGCTGCTCAGGCGCAAAACTTGTCAAGAGGCGCTGAATTTTAAGCCAATCAGGTGCCTTGGCGCCGTTCAGAAAGGTCTGCATGGCCAGATGCAGATTCACATAGCCCTGAGAAGCAGGCAGATGACGGCTGAGCGGTTCGATCAGGCCAGTTCGCAGAAGCTTTGGCCAGCGATTGTAGAACGTGGCAATGCGCATGGCCGCGTAGTTTTCGTAGCCTGCCCAGAGCTCGTCGCTGCCATCACCGCCCAGGGCCACGGTCACCGACTGTCTGGTTATGCCTGAGAGAAGATAGGTGGGCGCAACCGAGGCATCGGCCATGGGCACGTCCATGCGTGCGATGATCTTGGGCAGAAGATCACAGCAGGTTTCTGCTGAAAGAATTTCTTCGTGATGATCGGTCTGGAAGGTCCTGGCAATGAGTCTGGCATAACGGCTTTCATCGTAGCTTGCTTCCGTGAAGCCAATGGAAAAAGTCTTGACCGGCTGGGTCTGATTGTTGGCCATCAGGGCTGTGACAATGGAGGAATCGAGACCGCCTGAGAGAAATACGCCAAGGGGTACATCACTCACAAGTCTGCGCCTGACAGCCTTTTGCAGGAGGAGATTGAGCTGCTCACAGCGTTCGTGCAGGTCTCCCTGGGCTTTTTGCGGCCAGGGCAGATCCCAGTAGCGTTCAGCATACAGTTCGCCCTGGCGCAGAAGCAGGGTGTGAGCAGGCGCAAGGCTTTGCACTTCGCTATAGATGGTCTCGGGACCAGGTACGTACTCATAGGCCAGAAAACGTACTATGGCGCGCTTATTGAGATGCAGGCAGAGTTCGCCAAGGCAGCTCAGTGCGGTAATTTCCGAGGCAAAGTAGCAGCAGCCGTTTTGTATGGTGTAGAAGAGGGGCTTTTTGCCAAAACGGTCACGCGCCAGAAAGAGGGTTCGCCGCTTGGCGTCAAAAATCGCCATGGCGAACATGCCTTCAAAATGTCGTACACAGTCAGTACCCCATTGCTGATAGCTGGCAAGAATGACTTCCGTATCAGAGTTGGTCGTAAAGCGAGCGCCGTTTTGGGCAAGAACTCGTGCCAGTTCACGATAATTGTAGAGCTCGCCATTATAGGTGATGACCAGACTCTGATCGTGACTTGGCATGGGCTGGGCGCCACCAGCCAGGTCAATAATGGAAAGCCTGCGGTGTCCGAGCGCTACGGGACCTCTCTGAAAAATCCCGCTGGCATCAGGGCCCCGGTGTACCAGCTGCTCGCACATGCTGCGTACGGTCTCTTGGGCCTTGTGGGGCAGAGGCCTTGTGTCAAGGCGATAGATGCCGGCTATTCCGCACATCAGAGAGTCCTTTTGGCTTTTGCTATGAGGAGATTGGCCAGGCTTTGACAGTTTTTCCGGGGATCAAAGAGTTCACGGGCAAGCTCTGCGGCATGATTACCCAGTTGCCGGCAAAGGGCAGGCTCCTCACAAAGCCGTCTGATGGCCTGGGCCAATGCCTTGGGATCCTTGGGCGGGACGAGGAGCCCTGTCTCTTCATGGCGCACTACTTCTGGCAGAGCATTGATATTGCTGGCCACTATGGGCAGAGCCATACTCATGGCTTCAATGACGGTATTGGGTATGCCGTCCTGACGCCCCATGGGATCGACAACACAGGGTGCGACAAAGATATCATGGGCCAATAAAAGCCTGGGAAGCTCGTCGTGGGAGATGAGGCCAGGAAAGCTGACGTGGTCGCCAAGCCCAAGCTCAAGCGTCAGTTTGCGAAGTTCGGCTTCAAGGCCGCCCAGCCCCATGGCCACACCGCCTCCGCCGGCAAGGGTCAGGTGAAAATTAAGCCCCTGATCCCGTAAGATGCCGCAGGCTCTCAGTAAAACATCAAAGCCCTTGGTCACGTCAAAGCGGCCAAGCGCCATGAGCCGCCAGGGGCCGTTCTGCGGTTTTGTTGGCTTTTCTGCATCAAGGCTTGTCTTAGGAAGTGTCAAACTATTGTAGACAAGAGCCGTTTTCCCCAAAGCATGCTCCTGACCAAGCTGTTCAATGCGCAGCTGATCGGCGCGATTATTGGCACGGATCAGCGTGCAGGCTGCCATTTTCTCCACAAGATCCGGGTCAGCAGGCTTGAGATTGTCGCCCCGAACGGTCATGGCAAAGGGTATACCTGTCAGTTCGTGGACCACCCAGGCCGCCTGAGCCGTACCGCGTGGCCAGGGGGCATAGATCATCTCGACCTTTTCGTCTTTGAGAACCTCGGCCAGAACCAGGCCTGCGCAAAAGGCCCAGAGATTTTCTCCGAAAATTTCCAGGCTTGGCCAGCGTTTGCCAAGATGCCTGCGGCATAAGGCCAAAAAACGCCATGGGTGGCTGAGGCCATGCCGCAAAAGCGTGAGCAGCACGCGGCCAAGAGCTTTGACGCCCATGGTCATGACGCTTGGTGTCACAGCGCGCATTTCTTCGGAGCAGTGCCTGAGATTGGCCCCGTAGAGCGTATGCACTACAAGATCTGTGTGTTGGCGCAGGCCCTCAACTTCGCGGAAGATGAAGGGCTGGGTAAAGAGAGGGTACCAGAGCAGGATACAGGCCACCTTGGTTCTGTGGCTGCTTGGGGAGGGGTGATCCATAGCTTTTCTTTAACGGGATACGGTCCAGTCGCCTTCAGCCGCAGTCTGAACGCTGACCTTGGGACCCAGGGTATTACGCAATTCGTTCATGGTCAGACTATGGACGTCATAGCGGCGCAGAAGCCAGTCAAGGTAGTTTGTGATTCTGGTCAGCAGCTTCTGCACATGGGCTTCTGTGGGAAGATGCGGGGTTGCCCCTGGCTGCATTTCTGAAGAATGCCAGGTCAGGGAAAGTACCTGGCCGCCACAGGCGAGATAATAGGCCGTAATGGCCTGCATGGCCCAGAGTGGGTGATAGACCGGCAAAAGGGCCAGTGCCCCCCAGTAATTGGTGGTGCTTGCCAGAAACGTTGCCAGGCGTCCCAGAGGACCTTTGGCCTTGCGGCAGCTCGTTAAGAGCGGACGGATAGCGGGAATGAGGGGCATGACGGTCAGCGGCACTTCAAAGATATGGCCTGCCTTGGTGGGTATCCAGTAGGGGTCGCTTGGGGCTGCAAAATGGTCAGGAGACGGACTTTGGCTAGCCCTTCCGTGCAGAGGGCGCACCGAAGCATCCGTGAGCAGACCTGCGCGGGCTAGGAGGGGAAAACGGCTTCTGTGCAGATCCCAGCGGCCCATGCGGAAGGAAGTGACAGGGCTTGACGTGCAGCTCCTTGCCAGCTCAAGCACACTAGCCAGTTTGGCTGCAAAGAGTTCATCGGAGAGTTCCCCGGCAGGCACACGCGTCAGGACGGATTCTGTCTCACGCTCAAAGGGCGGCGTATTCCAGTGGTGGAGATGGGCTGCGATTTCACAGCCCTTGTCATGCAGAGTTTGCAGCAGGCTGCGTGCTGGCGCATCAGCCAGGACAGGGTAGGCACAGAAAAGAGTTGGCCTGATTTTCCTGGCCAAAAGCGGAGCCAGTCTTGTCAGGGCCTGCGTATTTTTGACAGAAACGCCGCTCTGCGCATAGCTGCCTGTGAAGAGCCCCTCTTCTTCCACATCCAAGCTGACCACAAGATAAAGCGAACGCGACATGCCAAGCCTTTGGGCTATCTAGAGATCGGTAAAGACATCAGGATGGCTTTGCTGATAGCTGCGCACAAGCTCCTGGGCCTTGGGCAGTTCTTCACAGACCGCATCAAGGGTCTTGCGCACATGCTCTTCGGTATGCGCAGCCGAGATGAAGAAGCGCAGGCGTGCTGTGCCTTCCTTGACGGCCGGAAAAGAGATGGGCATGACGTAGATGCCGCGCTGAAAGAGCTGCTGCGAGAGGAAACCCGTGACCCAGGAATTGCCGATGATCACGGGAATAACGGCATAACCCTGTGCTGCCCCTGTATCCAGGCCTTTTTCATGGGCATAGTGCAGAAAATACTGACTGATATCCTGAATCTTTTTCACGCGTTCCGGTTCGCTGAGCAGGATATCCAGGGCTGTAGAGCAGGCTTCGGCAATGATCGGCGGCATGCCCACGCTGTAGACAAAGCCCGGCGAGCCATATTTGAGAAATTCCACCAGTTCCCGCGAGCCCGCAATGAAGCCGCCACAGCCACAGAGCGTCTTGGAGAGTGTGCTCATCCACATATCCACGTCATTGGGGGCGAGATTGAAATACTCGCGCACACCGTGGCCACTTTTGCCAAGGATGCCCAAAGAGTGGGCCTCATCCACCAGGAGCATGCAGTCGTATTTTTTCTTAAGCTGAATAATGCGCGGCAGATCGGGAATATTGCCGTCCATGCTGAAGAGTCCTTCCGTGACAATCACAGCATGCTTGCAGTCACGGCGTTTTTCCTCGAGCATTTTTTCCAGGGCATCACAGTCGTTGTGATTGTAGGAAAAGCGTTGGGCACCTGAGAGACGGGCTCCCTGCAGCAGAGAATTGTGCGCAAGACCGTCGTGGAAAATACCGTCTTTTTTGCCGAAGAGAAAGCCAAGGGTTGAGACATTGGTGGCATGACCACTGACGTAGACAATACAGTCTTCGACCTCGTAGAACTTGGCCAGGCTCTCTTCCAGCTTTCTGTGCGGCGGACGTTCTCCGCCTACAAGTCGGCTGGCACCCGCTGACGTGCCATAGCGCTGACAGGCTTCTGTCACAGCCTGGGTGATCCTGGGATGGGTATTGATGTCAAGATAATCGTAGGTCGAGAAATTAATGTATTCACGTCCGTCGATGGAGGTCGTGGCCTTGGCTGCGCGGTCGTGGCAGCGGAAAAGAGGATTATCCATGCCCATTTCGGCAGCCATCTCAACCATACGCCCGAAGGAGAGTTTAAAACGCATATGGTTGAAGCCAGAGCCAGATTTTTGTTGTTCCTGCATGTGGGTCTCTTTATCTCGGTCTTTGGCGCGGAGCGCCCAAGAGCTTTTCTTGCTTAGGCCTGATGTGTGTTCTGAGAACATTCTTTTAGCGCTGAACGGAAATAATCTCAAGAAAAGGCTTTTTTCTTTCTTTTGTCAAAACGATAAAAATTTGAAAAAAGTCTATACTATAAAAAGAGCGGCGGTGCAAGCCATGAAGGCGTAAGGCGAGAAATTTCCTTCAAGCCCGCACCGGGCGGCTTCTCTCTGGCTCAGGCTTGCCAAGCGCTGGCGGAAATCGTATCGTAGAATTATTGTTTGTGGCATAGCCAGCTCTTTTAAGGCGGAGTTTTGTTGTGCGGTCATGAGTGACGTCTTTTCCTCTCCACAGCCAAGGATCTACGATGGCGTCCGCTACGGGCGTCTTGAGCATCTGGGGCAAAGCTGGCTTTTTGGCGCCAGCACGTCGAGTTGGCCTGAGCTCCTGCCTCTTGAGGGGCGTGAACCCTCGCCTGAGGAGCTGGCAGCTCTTGCCCGCAAGGGTCTGTGCCTTGGCAGGGGAGGCGAGAGTACGCCTTTGGCTGTGATGTGCCAGGGCATGGGGGCTTTATGGCCCGGTGCCGGGCGAGAGCTCTA
>JAGADH010000162.1 GCA_017613715.1 Desulfovibrio sp.
ATAAGCATCAGAAATGAATGAACGAATTTCTTCAATTTCTGGAGCTATTTTTTTATCTAAGGTAACTTTTTTGTAGGGATCAAAGAGAACCTGCAAGGTCTGTAGAACTTTCTGAATGCCCTGCTCAGGAAAATTGGTTTTTCCTTCTACATCATTTATCGAATACTTTCCCTGAAATAGAGTAATTAAAAATTCTCCATCCTCAATGTCTCCGATATGGATGCCATCAACTCCGGTATCCTCGCCGCCATCTGTTAGCAAATTAACGGCTTCTTCCAAGGGTAAATCAAGATAGGTGGACATGCATAACAAGATGAATGCTGACGATTTTTTTCTGTTAATATCTCCTTCTGGCAGCCAATCTTTATGAGCTTTAATAATACCAGTAAGGCGCTGATCAATGATACTGGCATTTATATTCATGTTGTTACCTCTTAGCCTGCTTCAGATTCTTTTTAGTAGCAAATAAAGAGGCCATGAGTATTTTAGTCTTTTAGTTTATCTTAAATAATTTTTTAAACTTTTGAGTTAAATTTCTCAGTAGCTGTCTAGGACTTCTGAGAACAAGCAATATCACGTAAAGCGTGAAATTCGCTTATCAAAAAAACTTCCATTATTTATCTATCGAAGTTTTTGAGCTTTCGATTTTGCGAAGACCATTCGAAAAGCATTTTTTCTGCTGTCTCTTCCAGCGTCAGCCCTGACCTTCTCAATGATTTCCAATGTTTTAGGAAATCCCACGATTCCAGTCCGTACCAGAAGGCGCAAAACGGAGAGCTGGAACGCAAGGTGTTGCCTTCCTCGTCTTTGCGCAAGGCAAGTGCCACGAATGCGTCCACTCCAGAAGCTGCCGCCTCCTCCCATTGGATACGCAAATGCAGATCGCACGGATCTGCTTTATCATGAAATTCGTTTAACCAGTCAATGGCCAGATGCAAAAGCTCTGGTTTCTGGCGCAGGCGTTCGCACCAAACCTTATGCATGCACCACGATCGCAGCGTATTTTCAAGGATGTATTCAGGAATCATCAGAAGTTCCTAAATTTTGTAGCTCATTATATTGTCGTTCAAATCTGTTTTTGATAAGAGACAGTTCTTCGTTAGAAAGTCTATCTTTTGGTAACTTGGACCATAGTTCTCTCATTTTTTCAATATCAAGCAAATTCTCGGTCCACATTTTAGCGATAAAAGCTTTATCCTTATCACGCCACGCAGCATATTTGGCAAAAGCTAAATCCTCAGCAGAAAGAAATCGCATCAATGGTCCATCTTCCAATTGTCTTTTTAGCAGGCGCCTTTCCCAACCCTCAGGTAAAATGCAGGTTTTTAAATCTACTACATCAATATATATACCATGAGTTCTTTCAAAATATGAGGCTTCTCCAAAAATACCCTGTAATAAATCAGCAATTTCTTGCTCACTTTCTTTGATAACAATATCTATTTCTCTCGACCTTGCAAATTCGAAACCACCAACTTCATTAAGATAGTTACCAAGAACAGCCTGTGAACCAACAATTAAAAAATTATCTTTTTTAACTATATAAGATGCAGCTTTTATAATTTTAGACATTTCATAAAGAGTCATAGATATTTATTCCTGGCATCTACTTTTTATCAAATGCACCGTAAAATCCCTTTATGAAGGCACTTTGATATAAATTGCAACTTAACTTAAATTATGGCATTTTCATCTTGGTTTACGCTGATTGTCGATGTGACTTCTTAAGAACTGCAATGGGACCACAACAACTGCCAGCACAGGAGCTTGGAGAGCAGAGAGACCTTGTGTATAACTAAATAAATTGTTTGAGAAATTGACAAATATTTTTCACTGGTCCTTCATCCAAAGTAAAAGCATGAGCTCTTGCTGTCTCGCCAATTTTTAGAGATACAAATTGATTCGTTAATGAAAAGAAAGAGTGTAATTGATTTTTATGAATTCTTGATAAATTTGCTTTATATTTATCTAAGAATTGATCAATATCTAGTAATTTTTAGTCTGCATTTTTATCTGCCAGCTGTTTTAAACAAAGATTTTCTCATGTACCACTAATAGGCTTTGAATCGCCTTGTGGAAAATTTATCCCAACGTGAGCTACAAAGTGTTTCAACTATGGCCAGTTGACTTTCTGCTAAGGCAACGGGAAATGATGCTTGATGCTATCGAAAAAAGCGCTACAGTCTCTTGAAATCGCTTTTGCGCTCTGCGCAAAGTGAATGAAAAAGGCACGACCATGATCATTACTATTTCGGAGAAGCGTATTGTCCAGAGCTTAGTCAAGAGCCGGGGCTTGGATTTTCGAGCTTACCTGAAATAGACCAGGGTTTTGCCCGCGCCGCCCTGATCTTCAGGCGCCAGTTCAAAATGATCAATGCCAGGATAGTTTGCCAGATAGCTGTGCAGTTCACGCCGCAAAACGCCTGTGCCGCGGCCGTGCACGATTTCCACGCAACTGAGGCCGCTCACAAGATTATTGTCGAGAAATCGCTGAACGGCACTGCGGGCTTCATCGGCAGTCATGCCGCGCACATCGACCTGCATGGCAAAGCCTGTGTCATTGGCCAGCGAGGCTTTGGGAGTGATCTGATTGTTGGCCCTGGCATCAGCCAGCGGCGCAAGTTCGCAGCTTTTGGCCCAAATGCTGATTCCGCCCAGATCCACACGCACGCGCTTGCGGCGCAGATCACAGTCCGTGACAAGGCCAATCTTGCCAAGGCCCAGATGGCGCACGCGCATGCCCTGACTTAGGCTGATCGTCGACTCTTCCTGACTTGCCTCAGGCTTCTCATGGCTACAAGCCAGGTCTTTGCGCAGATCCTTTAAGCGGTTCAGCGCCTCCTTGGCCTTGATTTTTTCGTCGCGTACGGCCTGCATGAGACTGTGAATCTGGTCTGAGATCTCGCTTTGGAGGCGTTCGCGTTCTTTCTGCAGGCGCTCTTTGAGGTGCCGGGCTTCATCCTGGGTTTTTCTCTGCAGTGACTTAAGGCGGGCCAGTTCTGCTTCGCGCTCAACGGCCAGCCTGTTTAAGCGGTCGATCTGCTCTGTGCTGTCACTTTGCCCAAGCAGCAGGAGAGCCTGGGCCCGCTCAAGGATCTCAGGCGCCAGGCCGTGATCGCGGGCAACCGTGAGTGTCTGGCTCTGGCCGACCTGATCGTAGGCCAACTGGTAGAGCGGACGGAGATTCTTAGGATCAAAGAGCATGGATGCGGCACGCACTTTTTCAGTGGAGAGGGCCCAGATCTTCAGACTGGGAAAATGGGTGGCTGAGAGCACACAGGCCCCGCGCTGCAAAAGAGCATCGAGCACAGCCTGGGCCAGGGCCGCGCCCTGACTTGGGTCAGTGCCTGCGCCAAATTCGTCAAGCAAGACTAGGCTCCCCTGACCAAGGTATTTCCAGGCCTTGGAGAGATGGGTGATCTGGGCTGTGAAGGTTGAGACATGGTCTTCGATGGCCTGTTCATCGCCGATAAAGGCATCCAGGCGTGTGGGCCAGAAGAGATGGGAGCCCTGGGCTGCCGGCACAGGCAGGCCGCTGGCGGCCATGGCCGTGATCAGGCCAAGGGTCTTCAGGCAGACGGTTTTGCCTGCAGCATTGCTGCCAGAGATCAAAAGGCAGCGATCCTGGGGTCTGAGCAGAATATCCAGAGGGCGTACGGGCTCGCTCTCGAGCTTTTTCTGGGCTTTGGCCTCTCTGGCCTGCAGTGCCAGCAGGGGGTGTCTGGCCGAGAGCAGCTCAAGGCCTTCGCTTTGTTCAGTGAAGTGCACACAGTGGCCGTCAAGAGCCAGCGCCAGCTGCATTTTGGCCTGCAGAAGGTCCAGTTCCGTCAGAAGTTCAAGCGCCTCTTCCACGCCCTGGCGTTCAGCGCGCAAAAGCCCTGTGAGATAGCCCAGAACCTGCATTTCCTCTTCACGTTCCTCACGCCGCAGCTGCTGCAGGCGATTGTTCAGCTCCACGAGAAACATCGGTTCAAAATAGCAGGTTTCGCCGGTTTGCGACCAGTCGTGCAGAATACCCTGCAGCCGGCCTTTGTAGGTGGCCTTGAGCGGCAGCACATAGCGGTCCTGAGCAATGGTCATGAATTCATCCTGCAGATAGGGCAGGATATTGTAGTGCTCGGCAAAATCGTGAACCTTGCGCAGGCAGTTTTGATGCAGACTGCGGATGTCCTGGCGCAGACGGAAGAGTTCGGGCGAACTTTCGTCCTTGAGCAGGGCATCATCGGAAATGCAGCGGTTTAAGGCCAAAAGCAATTGCCTGGGAAGCAGATCGCTTTGAAAGCGGGCGAGCAGTCGTGGCCAGGCTTCCGCGCCCTTGGGCAGGCTGAGCGCCTGCATGGCCTGTTTTGCCTGATTGAGCACGCTGCGCAGGGCCCAGAAAGCATCGGTGTCGGCAATGAACTGACTGCTGCCCAGAGCCCTGAGCATAGGGGAAATATCGGCAAAGCCCGTGGCTGAGAAAAGTTTGGCGGCCTCGCTGTCGTTGAACCAGACCTGGGCATCGCTGAAGATGGCCAGCGCTTCCTCGGCCTGCTCCACGGTTGCCATGGGAGCAGTCTGCTTGGCGCGAGCCTGGCCTTCCTGGGAATGACAGAAAGCGGCAAGGAGATTGGCGATTTTGGGAAATTCAAGGGCCTTCAGGGTGCGTGCATGAATCATGGCTGGCCTTGCTCCGGGCTTGGCTTTGAGAAAAAAAATGCGGGGAATCACAAAGGATTCCCCGCAGGATCTGTTCATCCCCGGAGATACCGGAGATTTCGAGAAGTTTGGGACTGCCGTCCAAAAGACAGAACAGGAATTATGCAGGGATTCAGACCTCCGTCGCCCGGTCTCAGACCTGCGACCTGTCTCCCTAGGGTTTCCCCTGCCGATTTTCTCTGAGAAATCATCCGACACTGAGCTTCCATGCCGGACACCCGTTTCCCAAAGTCCACTGACATGACCTGTCCAAGGTACGTGCCCGTCAAAACGGGCTGAACAGGCGGGGAAATGTCTTTTTTCAGGTCTAGGATGCGTTCATCTTCCGCGCCTTCTTGAGAAGGCGTTTCCGAGCAGCAGCCTTCTTTTTCTTGCGCATAACACGGGGTTTTTCATAGTGCTGGCGTTTTTTCATTTCCGAAAG
>JAGADH010000163.1 GCA_017613715.1 Desulfovibrio sp.
CCCTTTTGGAACTGCTTACAGCACGCGAGCCAAAATATGTCAGATTATTGAAGAAGTCACAATCTATCCTAGCTGATTCAGAGGCAAAAACAGCATTTGATATCCTTGACGAGCTGATTTTAAAAAATAAAGAGCTTCAAGAAAATATCATTAAGTTAAAAACCGAAAGAATTTCTGCTCCCATTTCTTCATATAATCCAATGGCGTCAACCAAGGAACGTATTGACAAGAAAATCAAAGATAATGAAAATGAAATTGAAGAAAATAAAATATCAATAGAAAATTTACAGTCAAGTATATTATCGACACTTAGAAAGAATGGCTTACAACTAACCCGTGAAGAACTACAATATTTTATTATTTCGGCAGAAGGCAGCGAGCTTGTTCGCTTGATGTCTATTGCCATGAATATGAAAAAGATCCAAAAGATTATTGAAAGAGAATTATTGAATGATAAAAATAATGTTAATCTTGCCAAATATTACACAGGTATGTATTTTATCTCGTTAGAAACATATCTCTCAGCGCATGATACGATTTTAGAAAAAATGCCTGTATACCGTCAAAAAAATAAGGATATTGCGAAGGAAGCACAAAGAAATCGGGATGAAGCTCTAAAACTCAGAGTTTCAGCCAGTGATGCTGAACTCCAACATATCAATACGAATATCAAAATCAATGAGCGAGTCCTCGCTGTGGCGAAGATGTACGATGAGCTTTTACAAAAGCGGATCGCTTCCCTGCAAATGTCACGCGCAAACGTCGCCAAAAAAGTGCAAATAGCCGACAATACCTATCGTACCATTGTCAATGGCAGCGCTTTGATTGATCTGGTTAACAGTGAGTCTGGCGAATTTTCACTGTTGATGGACTTTGAAATGCCTGAGCTGAAAATCATCTACGACACCGCTATGCTCAATGCCTTTATTGAAATCGCCGACAGAATCAAAAATGAGAAGTGATATATCAGCCTAAGAGAAGGGTCGTACGCGCAAGGTCACAAAGCCCTGCAAGGCAAGAGCTTTCAGACCTATTCTCCCGCAAAGTCAACGCCCCGCCTGAGAGCCTGTCCTGTGGGGAACTGCGCAGGCTGCTGGCAGTGTCTGGGAAAATGATCTGCGAGCTTCTTTTTTGGGCTTAGGCCAATTTGAGGATGGCTGCGCCTGCTGCAACGAGCAAAACGGCCACGGCGCGCAACAGGGTGAATTTTTCATGCAGGATGCAGACTGAAAGGAGCATGCCAAAGATGACAGCTGTTTCGCGCAGGGCAGCCACAACAGGAATGGGGGCCCTGGTCATGGCCCAGATGGCTAGACCATAGGAAAGGACACAGGCCACGCCGCCCAAAAGGCCTGGAAGCGGGCATTGGCGGACATAGGCCAGGTAGGCCTGCTTATGGCGCAGGAGAATGTAGGCTGAAAGCGGGAACATCTTGAGCACAAAGAGCCAGCAGGCATAGGCGGCAGCACTGCCACTCTGCAAGGCACCAAGTCCGTCCAGCATGGTATAGCAGGCAATGAGCACGGCTGTGATCAGCGAAAACTGAATGCCGCGCAGGCCGGACCCGCCGCGTAAAGCATCACAAGCAAGACAGAGAATACCTGAGCAGAGAACAGCAATGCCGCCAAAGGCCGAAAAAGACAGTTTGCTTCCCCAAAGCAGCAGAAAAAGGGATGTGAGGAGCGGAGCTGTGCCGCGCATGACGGTATAGCCCAGGCAGAGATCCACCTTTTCATAGGTGCTGGCAAGATAGATGTAGTAGACTGTGTGGCAGAGGCAGGAGATTGTGAGATAGGGCCAGGATTCCGTTCGAGGCAGGGGCAGGAAGGGTAAAAGCAGAAGACAGAGCAAAAAACCGCCCGTGGTCAAAAGCCCGGTTTCAAAGAGCTTATTATCGCCATTTTTGATGATGATATTCCATGTGGCGTAGAGAAGCGCGGCGCCAAGAATAAGCAGCAAAAGTGATGTGGACATGACCTGAGCATACGCTCAAGGATTTTTGAAGCAAGTCTTTCCTAATTGTGGCAAAAATGCCTTTTTGAACAGTTTTCTATTGTGCGAATCAACGCAAAGTCCAGGCTAAAGGACAGTGAGGAAAAAGCATGTCATCACTAGAGCTTCTTGACCAGGATAGTGCCGCGTTTATGCGTGCTTCTGTTGTGGCCGCCATGGCTGAGCTTGATCTGTCAACGGCCATTCTCAAGCATGGCAATAGCGCAAGTCTTGAGGAACTTGCCAAGGCTTGCGCCTGTGATCCCAGAGGCCTTGAAGCGCTTTTGGATGCGCTTTCAGCTCTTGGCTATCTTAGCAAAGACGGTTCGGCGAGCCAGGCCAGATATGCCGTGGCACAGGATTACACAGAGCTTTTGGATAGTCGTAAAGCGGATTCCTATATGCCCATGTTGCGTCACAGAGCCTCAATGCTGCGTAGCTGGGCCCACCTGGTCTGGGCTGTGCAGGACGGACGTCCCAAGAAAAGCATGGCCAAAAGTTTCCTTGGACCAGAGACTGACAGTATTTCGTTCATCAGTGCCATGAACGCCATTGCCCTGCGTTTGACTGATCAGACAATGGCTGAGCTGCAAAAGTCAGGTGTTTTGGCCGCTCTCCCGGCAGATGCCCGTATTCTCGATATCGGTGGTGCTTCGGGTACCTACACACTGGCCTTTCTCAAGCAATTGCCCAAGGCCTCTGCCTGTATCTTTGACTTACCGGCCGGTATCTCCCAGGCTAAAAAACGTTTTTTGGGCTCAGAATACGCAGATCGCGTCAGGCTTGTGGAAGGTGATTTCACCAGGACAGATTTACCTCAAAGCTATGACTTTGCCTGGTTGAGTGCCATTATCCATCAGCTGGGTCGTCAGGAAAGCCAGGCTCTCTATGCCAAAATTTATGCAGCGCTGAAACCTTGCGGCCTGTTAGCAATTCGCGATTTTGTCATGGACGAGTCACGCACAAGCCCCGTTGACGGAACGCTCTTCGGTTTGAATATGCTTGTGGCTACAGAGCACGGACGTGTCTACACTTTTGCGGAAATCTCTGAAGACCTTAGTGCAAGCGGCTTTATTGAGATAAAAAAAGTCGTGGATGTACCAACTATGTCCTCGGTTGTGCTAGCCAGGAAGCCCTGAAGTTCAGGAAAAAAGTCATTAAGCAGAAGAGCCAGCTGGCAGCGTTGTGTACATCCTGGCAGAAGACCTTGGCGAACAGCGACACCCCCGGAATGTTTGATGAGCCGGGGG
Organism: Desulfovibrio sp.; assembly: GCA_017613715.1. Classification (GTDB taxonomy): domain Bacteria; phylum Desulfobacterota; class Desulfovibrionia; order Desulfovibrionales; family Desulfovibrionaceae; genus Desulfovibrio. Next base: position 3,243 of record JAGADH010000163.1, read on the forward strand.
TGTCATTGTCTATGAGCCATAGCTTCTGCATGCAGGTCTTTTTTCACCTTGCAAATTCAATGATTATTCCCTGGTCAGCAGGTCGATGACCTCGCCGATATACATGTGATGAGGCTCTTCATCGGTGTAGAAAGCAGCTACGGCGTCTTGGGGAATACGTTCTTTTTTGAACGCTTCACTGTATATTTTCCTGCAAACGAGGGTGATAGAAGCTTCTTCATATCCCACGCCCTGTGCAAGCTGCTTGGGCGTCAAACGGGTTTGGGCGATTTTATCACCATCGCGGCCTGACTTGCTACCCAGAATACCCAAATCTTTACGGAATTCCTTGGGAAACCAGCTGATGCTGAAAATATCCTGCTTTTCCATAAAGTTGAAGGTGTAGCGTACGGGCTTCACAAAAACTGTGGCAATATTCTTGGCTTTGCCAGGGCCGCCCCAGAGGGAACCAAGCTGTCCCCAGCTGATGGTCATGGCATTGTAATCATCGATACTCCCCGCGGTAAGCAGTGCCCAGTCGTTGTTGAAGAGCTTGAAAATATCAGCATGAAAGCTTTCGATGTCCTTCATAATTACTCCTTTCAGGCAAAAGCCTGAGGCCAGCGTTAGCAGCAATGCGCTTTGGCAAATCACTCTCGGCATTAAGACTTGTGTGTTTGAGCAGGCTGATCCTTAGGCGTCTGCCAGAAGCTTTTTGGGAAGAGTCGGGTCATGCAGAATGGCTCGGCCGATACCGATCAAATCGGCTTTGCCTTCAGCCAAAAATCGATCTGCTGTTTGACCGTCCTTGATACCGCCTGTGAGCAGAATAGGAATGGAGACGGCCTTGCGTGCAGCTAAAGCCAGTTCGGCAAACCAGCCTTGCTCTGTGTGGTCAGGACGATTATAGGCACACATGCCTCCAGAAATACTCAGAAGATCAATGCCCGCATCAGCAAAAATCTGGGCTGCTTTGGGAATCTCCTCAATTGAAGCTCCAGCTTCAAGATAATCACAGGCTCCCCAACGCAGGGAAAGAAGAAAGTTGTGGCCCACACGTTTGCGCACTTCACGGCAAATAGTAGTTTGCAAACGGGTGCGGCCTTCGAGGTTTGAACCGGTATAGGTGTCTGTACGCTGATTGGTCAGAGGCGAATAGAACTGATTGAGCAGATAGCCATGGGCAGAGTGGATTTCAACTCCGTCAAAACCAGCCTTTTGGGCTCGTACAGCGGCATCGGCAAAGTTCTGCACAAGCTGATCAATGGCTTCTAGGCTTAACGTTTTTGGCAAAACTGGGCCCCCATGGCGTTTGGCAGCGGGAGCCGGGTTTAATACAGCACTTGGACCGAATACGTCTAAGCCTGTCACGTTGGGTGAGGCGGCGCTACCGGCGTGGTTGATCTGTGCTATCACTTTGACGCCATTTGCGTGTATGACTTCCACAAGGCGTGACAGACCTGAAATTGTCGTGTCGTCAGCGATGGAGAGCTGATGTGGACTTGCCTGCCCCTCCGGGCTGACATAGCTGTGCTCGATAAAGATTAAGCCAAGATAGCCGCCATGACTCATACTCTCATAGTAATGGCACAGTTCCTGGGAGACAATGCCCTGTGATGCTTTTTCCGTGGCCATGGGAGGGAGAACAAGGCGGTTCTTGAGCTCACAGCTTTTCAGAAAAAGTGGCTGTTGCAAAAAGGGAAAGGCCATTGGAAGCTCCTTAAATCGAGATTTCTCAGGATAGCGGTTTTTCAAAAAAGCAGAAAACTTTGATCTGATGGAACTCGGCGTAGAAAAGAAATTTCAGTTGAGTTACCATTTACAGCCATCTTGGCGTCGGCCTGATGCTCAATACCCGCTGACGGATACTCTCATACAGTCCTTCCAGCCCTTTTTTCCCCCTATCTTGTACCTGTGGTCGTTCATGCCTCGCTTCCCTTCTTTTCGTTCTACTTCACGGCAGCGTCTCATCGACTTGCCGGTCTATTGCTACATCCCGGTTCAAGGGGCTGTGAACAGAAACTTCGCGCTTTCTGCTGCTGTTTCTTTGTTCTGAAATCCTTTAAGGACAAGGGTGAAAGTGGGAAGAGGCCCGGCCCACGCGGATCTCGCGGGCAGGCGAAATAGTATGTCAGGTTTCTCTCAGTTGCGTTTGACAATCTATCCTGAAAGTTTATGAATAGGCACTAACGCCCTTGTGATGTTCTTGTCTGTAAGGGGTCTCCTACCCATGTAGGTCAACTCACCTTCATTCCCAACTTTTCAAGGAACATTTTGTCACGAGTGGTGAGCTCAGTGGTCCATGAATGGATCTTGCCGTTGCGTCGCGCCTTGGTCGTTTCTATGCAGTCAAACCACAGCAGTATTTGATGCAAGGATTTGTTCTCGAGCCAGCTCCGAAGCTTCTTTTCAAGCTTGATGTTCTCCTCAAGGTCGTGCTTGGAATCTCCATTGGGTTGCCC
>JAGADH010000164.1 GCA_017613715.1 Desulfovibrio sp.
CCAGATCTCGGATTTCATGCTGGGCATTGCGACAGCAGCGGATGGCAAACCAGTCCAGCAGGGCGTGCGCGTTCATGCCAATAATCGCCTTGAATTCTGTGGCCTGGGGTTTGAGATAGCGCAGATCTTCTTCAGGCAGTCCCTGAGCAAGGCCTGCGTCGTACCACTGGCTTGTCAGCTCAGCCAGATCACGGCCTGAAAGAGTAACCTTACGGCCATCGGGTAAGCTCAGTTCTGCGGAAAATTCAGCAATGCTTTGAGGATAAACCACTGAAAAGGCTCTTTTGCCCCCAAGCTCAGCCCGTCCCGATTTGATGAGATAAGAGGCCAGGCGCTTGCGTACGAGCTGTGTTTCTGTCACCCGTGAATAGCCGGCCACGCCGAAGAGAAAATAGTCGAACTCAAGCGCTGCACGGTGCCCGCTTGCCAGAATATTCTTCACAATCTTCTTGGAGTAGGGTGACGCCACAATGTCTTCAAGAGAGCGTTCGCTGGCCACAAATCGGGCCGCAATGTCGGTATAGATGCGTCCGCCACCGGCGATGAGCACAACCTGTCCCTGCTGGGTAAAGTGTTCTTGCAGCATATCTGTCCTTGTCTTGGTAAGGTTAAGCCATTTGGCAGCCATTCTTTTATCACAAGGCCTTGTGCCAAGGCAAAGCATGATAGTGACGGAGACAAAAAAAGGTCTAGACACAATCATTCAGGTTTTTAGGAATTTGCCTCCAGACTCGATTAAAAATCGTGCCATGCTCAAGATAAGCTTTCGGCCTGAGAAACCGCTCTCTTTTTCTTGTCTATAGGGTTAGCCTTGCTGTCATTGTAAAAAATGTTCAGAGTGAATGAATGATCAAGCAAGTGCTTGCCTCATATGTATAAAAAGTCAGTTCTCTTGCAAACTTAAGGATATGGGGTGAGTGTGGAGAGAGTGCTTCCTTTTCTGCAAGTTCACAATAGCATCTTAACAAATTAATACTTGTTTTTACTCGCTCTTTGCTATTTTCTAAATATATTGAACTTTTATATTGGTATGTTGATAATGCTTTTTTGTGTATTGTAGAAAGTTTCATATCTTAATAAAGATAATGTATTGTTTTTACATTAAAATTAGTGATTTATATTTGACATTTATAAATAAAAACCCGCCCAAGTTTTTAACCTGAGCGGGTTTTTTTATTGGTAGATCATTCTTGATAGGGGCGATTGTGAAATGTTTGTCTTTTGCCCCTTGGCCTTCGGCAACGGATGCGTCCGAGAGGACGGCGCAGGTCCTTTGTTGGAGGCTTGGGTATTTCCTCAGATTGACCTTCTTTCTTGATCTGATCAAAGACGTCCATCAGGGTGATAGCACGAAGGTCCCTGAGAATACGGTTGCTCGCCTCAGACCAGACTTTCAAAACCGCTTCACCGGCAAAGAAATTTTCTTTGACTTCCGGAAGATTAATCCCGCCTTCAAGCGCCACGATGATGTCTGACAGAGAAATCTCCTGCGGAGCTCGGTTTAATACAAAGCCGCCGGCAATTCCCCGGATGCTTCGGACAAGACCCGAAATCTGTAAATTGCGCATGATTTTCTGAATAAAATGTTCAGAAATGGCCGAGTTGTCAGCAAGTTCCGACGCTGACATAGGTGAGGCATCGTTCTGGTGAGCCAGACGGAACAAGAGTTGAAGAGCGTGGAAAGCCATAGAAGAAATACGCATTATTCTCCCTCAATGAAACAACAGATTCAAACCGAGAATGTGAAGCCTATGTGTTGATGATTATTCATACTGAAAAGAGAAGATACGAAGGTGGACAAAGAGTTTCTATTCATCTTCACCCCATTTTATAAAGCCAGGATTAACGTTATCCATACAATTGACGATGAGCTCCACCAATCCACCGTAGGCGAAGCTGTTTTTTTCGTAGAGATCGTTATGAGCAAGCAGCTCGCGGATCTGGCCCTTACAGTTGGAGCAAGGAGCGCAGATGTACTTCTTGGTTTCAGGTCCGAGGCAATCCTTAAAGGCTTCTCCAATCTGCCACATCTTCTTGCGACCTGTAATATTGCCGCGCCATTCTTCGATATTGTTGCGAGACATGATTGCGAAGCCGGAACCGCCGCCGCAGCAGTAGTTGTCGACACCGTGGCAAGGCATTTCTCGAAACTTTGGAGCGATCTTGCGCAGAATTTCCCGCTGGGGGGAGACAATTCCCATCAGGCGGACAATATTGCAGGGATCATGCAGTGTGACGGGAAAGTCGTTGCGGGCAGGATTCAATTTCAGGCGTCCGCTCATGACGATGTCTCGCAAGGTCACATAGCAGCTCTCCCGCGGTGTCTGCAGTTCATAGGGAATCACCCGATCCGCTATAACGGTCAGGGCTTTGTGGGCATGCCCACATTCACCAATGACGATCTTTTTGACACCGAGTTCTTTGGCCGCTTGCATGTGCATCAGAGCGATGCGTGCCAGCTGCGCATCGTCGTAAAAGACACCGTAGTTGACCCCGTCATAGCCTGCACACTTGCTGGAAAGCGTCCACGACAGGCCGGCCTCCTGAAAGATCACAGAAAAGGCTGCGACGTTTTCGGGCCAGGCAATGATTTCTCCGGCATTGTGCAAAAGCAGGATGTCCGCACCTTTAACATCGAAGGGGGTGTGTACTTCTATGCCGGTGATCTCGCTGTAGTCTTCATCAATGAATTCCACATTGTCCTTGACTACCTGAGAGGTCATGCCTGTTGACGAGCCCGCGCGGCTTTGCAGAACAGTACCTTTTTCATGGAGTTCCTTGGGTGAAATTCCTAATTCCTGACTGAAGACCTTACGAATTTCCCTGGCAATCAGACCATTGTCGACACCTATGGGACAGGTCTGAGCGCAACGACGGCAGAGATTACAGCGATAGGCGAGCTCTCCCAGTCGGGCCACCGTCTTCCAGTTGAGACCAAGATCTCCGTAGCGCCATTTGGCGAAGGGTTCTTTTTTAATGTACTGTTTATAGATGCGACGGAAGATTTCCGAACGGTAGTTGGGGCGGTACATTTCGTTTTCGCCCGACATCTCGAAGAGGTGGCAGGCACTGGAACAGGAATTACATTGTACGCAGTTGTCCATGCTCGTCTGCAGCATGGGAAGACACGTAAAATTGTTTTCCGTGGTGAAAAGCTTACGCATGCCCGTCAAAAAGCGATTGACTAAATCCTCTTCTTCGGCCTTGCTTTTGGGCACGGGAATGTTGAGAACGTTGACCTCGTCCAAAAGACAGGCAAAGGACTGCTTCTGTTCTTCCGTATATGGTTTCCAGGGCATGAACTTGAGATCCAGTCGCTGCTGCGGCAGATCGTTCTCCTGCACAGTCGTTAATTGCCCTTCAACTGTCGATATATCTCGAATCTGCAAATGCTTGTTCATAGCTTTCCCCTACTTCTCAGTCTTATTTGGCACATTGACGGCCACATCTAGCCATGATTTGGGTGTGCCGTCACCGGCAATGTGCGGAGCAGCCCAGGTCACCTGCTTTTTCAAAAGATCGGGAATCAGGTTTTGATTGGTGACACTGGCTTGGGTGGGCACGTCATTCCAGCGGATGTCGTGGTACATAAAATATTTGAGAAGCAGGTGCTGCATATTTGAGAGCGGAATCCAGAGCAGCACAAAAAAGCCCAAAAGCATGCTCAAAGCAAACAGATTACTCTCCTGTGGCACAAAATTCAGGGTTAGAAGATTGTGCATAAACGTGGCGGCCAGGATGACATAATCAGCGTTGCAAGCCCACGTCATCAGGGTAAGGAAGGCAAACAATACAAAGACGCCGATATTCAGGAAGTGTTCCCGTGAACTATAGACAGCAAGACCCTCATCATTCATTCGCCGACAGATCAGGGCAATACCGCCGCCAAAAATCGCTAAAGCACCAATAAGCACAACGCTGTTTAAGACGTTGTGGATGAATGTGACAAAACCCTCCATTTCTTGTGGATTCCAGAGAGGACTTGCGCCGAGGAGACCGGCAAGAACGGTGAAAAAGAGAATGATGGATCCTCCCATCAGCATGTACAAGCCGAAATGGAAGGGGTAGGTGCGAAACCAGAGAGTGTGGTTGTGTTTAAAGGTCGCTTCAAGCAGCAGAACTTCTTTGAAAATACCCAGAATATCATAGAAATGCTCCACATGGCGGACTTTTGTCCACCAGTCGGAGTTTTCCATGAAACTTCCGCCATACGCCGCTTTTTTGCCCTCATGGGGCACTGGATAGATCTCCCAGCGAACGTGCAGCGGACTTGCCGCGAGATAGCCGCGGATCTTGCAGCAGGCAAGCGCAAAGAACGCGGCAAACGCGAAATAAGCCAGAAGGTAAAAAATGGTGGTCATGCATTTCTCCCTTAGGTTATGGCTATGAACCAAGAATGTTCCCGTGCCTTGCGGCACGCAAAAAAACCTCCAATCGTTGTCGAAAGATGCGTTTCCTCGGTATCCTCTGCCGGAACACAACTCGCTTTATTTCTTGAAAAAAATAAAGCGTATTAAAATAGATTAAATCAGTCTAGATTGATGCACTCCTTTTTTTTAGCAAAAATCAAAGAAAATGGAAAGATCAATTTCTTGGCAAAGTTTTTCGTGAAGTTTTGCGAGACAGAGCTATGGCTGTCTAGAGCTTCGCACCATAGCTTGGGATAAGGCGCCAAACACAAGCTTGCCGCATCCCAGTCGGGGCATAGGCCAATTAGCGGAAAGCGTACCGGTAAGGCTATGAGGTGGATAGTGTTTTACCAAAAAATCTTTATCGGCAGGGATAGGGCTGATCCTCGAGAAAGCAATCAAGCTGTACAGCGCGTTAAGCGCTAGGCAACTGAGCAGTCCTCTTTTCTCATCAGCCCCCTGGTGGCATTCCTCTTTGTGAAGAGCGACTCTGAGGAAAGTAAAGCTGCCAATTGGTCAATTCGCAAGGATACATTCAGAAGACAGCTCAGCCAGATGGTACGAAGAATACATAAAGTGTTCTTGATGCGGTGTCGGCCAGCCGAACTGGGGAATTCTCAAAAATGATCATTCATTTCTCCTACTGGCGACACTCTGAATTCGAACGTTTTTGTAGCAGTTTTCTTAGATGCAGAACGCCTCGTGGTGCGTTTTTTTGTGCCATGCTCATTGATCCTAGAACTCACGATGAGGCAGAGAATTTGTAAAGAGTGTATCGACTGAATCGGAAGCGGGAATGCGGAAACGAGCAATACGTGGAAGTAACGACTAGGGGTTGCTGTATGAACGCTCCGATTCAGCTATGGGAAAGGGGGAAGAAACGTGGACAAAAAAGCATAGCAATACAGTCTCAATAAAAACATCTTTACTTGATATGGATATTTGTCTATGCTCAATCTATCCTAGTGTAGCTGGGATGCGGATGCCCCTATGAGGTATCCGCAACACGAAAGTGCGTTTCCTCATTTGTCCCCGTGCCCGGTCAGCACGGGGACAATTTTTTTTTCGCCACGGTCCGCTTGGGCTGGGGCCTTTTGCAAAAGTTTCCGAGAGATTTTGAAAATGTGATTGACACAAGCAGGATTATATGGGAATTTTTTTGTAGTTTTTACTCTGCTCTGCATTGTCCTTTATTATGTGGATTTTCGCCGGCGTTGCTCCATGTCAGTTCAATCGCAGGAGGTGTACCGACTCTAAAGTGAGTAGACCAGATTCCGGCCCAAGAGTACCCAGTACTGCCGTGGATTTTTGCGATCCGCTGTGAGTGACATTCGTCTGCGCCTCCCAGAAGCCGTAGCAGACGGCGAGACCAGAGGGTTTGTTGGCGCGCGTACGATCACGTCTTCCCTTGTGCCCGAGTATCGTAATGTCGGGGGCTTTGCATACGCGTTGTACGGCACGTAGAAGCTGATCACGTTGTGATCTGCGCGGTGTTCTCCCAGACCATTTCTGACATGCTGACGGGTCTACGCCCGTTCCGAGGATAGTTTATGCCCATCATCACGCTGAGGAGCGCATGCGCCTTCTGCTGTAGTCTCCTCTTATTGGTATTGGTTGCCACGTCTTCCCAGAGCGCTGAAAGTGACGAGCTTTTGAAGATTTCCTTCCCCGTCATCAACAACCCCGCTCTGCCCAAAGTCATTTTTAATCATACAAAACATGTGAACTATGTGGATGAACATGGCAGTGACTGCTCACGTTGCCACAGAGTGACCAAGCAAGGTTTGTCTACGGCTGCCTTTGATGTCCGTCTGCAGAAGGCGGGAGATCAGGTTTCGTATCTGCACAAGGCCTGTACTGACTGTCACAGCAAGAGCGGTCAGGGCCCGGCTTTGGTGCAGTGTCGTACCTGTCATGCCGAGGCCGCCTCGCATGGAGAGAACAACAAGTAACTCTGCCTTGAGGAGATGAACGCTCATGTTGCAAACACTTTCAGGCCCATGTTTTGTGGCTTCATTGCTTATTTTTGTTGTCGGTCTCCTGGTGCGTGCGGTCTGGTATGTGCGTGGCCTTGATTGGCGGCTTGAACGCGTCGCCTACGCCTACCACAGGGACCGCTCCATTCCCGGAGCCCTGAGCTCCATTGCAAAATGGCTGCTGCCCGGTGGAACCGCTGGCTGGCGTGCTCAGCCCGTGGCGATGCTGGCCTTTTTTCTGCTGCATTTTGGTGCTGTCCTGATTCCTCTCTTCCTGCTCGGCCATACGGTTCTGCTTGAGCAGACCACGGGAATCTCCTTGCCTTCTTTGCCGTCCAATGTGGCTGACATTCTCTGTATTGCCAGCTTGGCCGGTATAGGTCTTCTGGTGCTGCGCCGTCTTTTTTCGCCTACGGTGCGTCAGTTGAATACCTGGAAAGACTGGTTTGTGCTGCTTCTGACCTTCATGCCCTTTTTCACGGGCCTGATGATGAAGTATGACGTCAATACCTACGATACCTGGCTTCTGCTGCATGTGATTACCGGCGAGCTCTTTCTGGTTCTCGCCCCATTCACCAAGCTCGCTCACATCGTTCTTTTCTTCATGTCCCGGGCTCAGCTGGGTATGGATTATGCCATTAAGCGCGGTGGTCGTGCCCGCGGTGGTGTCTTCCCCTGGTAAGGTCAAACGGTCTTTTTGGCTTCTTGCAAGGAGTTCGTCATGTCTCAGATTTTGTGTTCTCCGGCACCCTTGACCACCAAGGAAGCGATTCATGAGCTTTTGGCTGATAAGGGCGGTGCCGAATACTATAAGCAGATGAGTCAGCTCAAGGTCAATCAGGATGCTTTGGCCTATGATTTACAATCGACCTGTAAATCCCGCACCCGTACCTGGCTGAATATTTGTGCGCACTGTGGTATGTGTGCCGACAGCTGTTTTTTCTACAAGACCAATAATAACGATCCCAAACAGATTCCCTCTTATAAGATTCAGTCCACACTAGGTGAGCTGCTTAAACGCAACGGCCGCGTCAATGCTGAATTTATGATGCACTGCATGGATGTGGCCTGGGGTCAGTGCACATGCTGTAACCGGTGTGGCATGTACTGCCCGCACGGCATTGATACCGGCGTCATGTTCAGCTATCTGCGCGGTATCCTCTTTAAGCAGGGCTTCACCCCCTGGGAGATGAAGATCGGTTCTGGCATGCACCGTGTCTACGGAGCCCAGATGGATGTCACTGAGGAAGATTGGGTAGATACCTGTGAATGGATGTGCGATGAAAATTCGGAAGAATGGCCGGGCCTTGAGATTCCTGTGGAAAAGGTCGGCGCCGATGTCATGTACATCTGTAATGCCCGTGAACCCAAGCACTATCCCGAAGATCTTGCCCAGGCAGCCATCCTTTTCCA
>JAGADH010000024.1 GCA_017613715.1 Desulfovibrio sp.
CTGTGCCCTGGAAGAAGCTAAGGCGGATCAGCCAAGACTTACGCTAAGCCAGACTCTTCCCCCGCACAGCCTGGCCGTGGCCCAGGTGGAAGGTTTTCGCGGTGAAATCGTGCATCTGGCCGTGACCGGGCAGGACGGGGAGCTTGCCTGCTATAAGGTCATTGACCCCTCCTTCCGCAACTGGCCAGGCCTGGCTCTGGCCCTGCGCGGCAATCAGATCTCCGACTTTCCGCTCTGCAATAAGAGCTTCAATCTTTCCTACTGCGGTCACGACCTGTGAGGCCCCTATGTTCGGCATTCTCAAAGAACGCATCCATCAGCAATACCGCACGCTCGACTATCCGGCCAAAGAGCCTTTTCTGCCTGAACGCTTCCGCGGCAAACCCGTACTCAAAGCCACGCACTGCGGCGACTGCAGGCTCTGTCTTGAGGCCTGCCCAAGCAAGGCTCTTATGCGTAGAGGCGAGGCGATGCCAGTACTTGATCTTGGCCGCTGCCTTTTTTGCGGAGCCTGCGCCAGGGTCTGCCCAAAGTCTGCCATCCACTTTAGCCGCGATTACAAACTTTTTGCCAGAAGCCGTTCAGAGCTTCTTCTGACAGGTCCGTCTGAAAAGGCAGACTGTCAGACAAAGCCGGCCGGCAAAGCCTCGATCTTCAAGCGATCCTTGAAGCTGCGCCAGGTCAGCTGCGGCGGTTGCGCAGCCTGTGAAGCCGATACCAATGTGCTCGGCACCCTGCTCTACGACCTTGGCCGTTTTGGCATTGACTTTGTGGCCTCGCCACGCCATGCCGACGGCATCCTGGTCACTGGCCCCGTGACCAAGAATATGGCGCAGGCCCTTTTTGACACCTACCGCGCTGTACCTGATCCGCGTCTTGTCATAGCCGTGGGCAGCTGTGCCATTTCTGGCGGCCTCTTTGCCGACAGTCCTGAGTGCCTTGGCGGTCTGCCCGAAGAAATCCCCGTGGATCTCTATGTTCCAGGCTGTCCCCCCAATCCCTGGAGCATCCTGGCAGGCCTTCTTGCTCTTCAAAAAAACCGTTAGCCATGCCACACGATATCTCCCTGCGTCTGGCCAGAACAGACGATGCCGCTTCCCTCCTTGCCATCTACGCCCCGTACGTCAGATCCACGGCCATCAGCTTTGAGCTTGAGCCGCCAAGCCAGGAGCGCTTTGCCAAACGCATCACACGCACGCTTGCCAGTTTTCCCTGGCTTGTGGCCGAAAGCGAGGAACTTTTAGGCTTCTGCTATGCCAGTCGCCTCAAAAAACGCGCGGCCTACGACTGGGCTGTGGAAACTTCCATCTATATCCGCCAGGAAGAGATGCACAAAGGCCTTGGCCGGATGCTCTACCAGAAACTCGAAGAACTGCTTAGAGCCCAGGGCATTCTCAACTGCTATGCCTGCCTTGGCTGGTCAGACAGCGAAAGCCCCCTGCTCCCCCACACAAGCCTGCATTTTCACAAGGCCATGGGCTACCAGGTTGTAGGACACTTCAACCGTTGCGGCTATAAATTTGGTCAATGGTGGGATATTCTCTGGCTCGAAAAGCAGCTTGGCCCGCACGCCAAACCCGCTCCTGTCATCCTGGCGCCTCGTGAACCCTTTGCCTGACCTTCGCGTCGATCTCCCAAAGGTTTCTTTGACAAGGCCTGGCCAAAGCCTGCATGCTTCTTGGGTCATACATGACGCAGCTTGACCTTGCCAAAGCTCTCTTTGCTTTCAGAGTTCGGCAAAAAATCTGATGCAGGTTACGTTGAAAAGAGCACGAGCATAGACTTGCGAGCTTTTGCCTAAGAGCGCGATCTGCCAGACAACTTTGGACCAGCCCCCCCTTCCGCTAATCAATCTCGTCACAGGGCGTTGAGACAATTCTGACCTGAGCAGGTTTGCCGGGTCTGATCTCAGCCGCGTTCTTCAGCTCATAGCCACGGTCAAGGGAAAGGCCAAAGTCCATAAAGGTCAGATTCTCCTCCAGGGGGGTGTGGCCAAAGACAACATAGAGCTCTTCGTCAGCGATTTTGCGCGGAGCATGATAGTACTGCCGGTCAAAGTAGGGACGCCACCAGTACGGCGAATCTTCTGTGAGCACGGCACGACTTGGCTCCATGTCGAGCCAGGCCTGCGTTATACCGTCTTCAGGCACGCCGGCATGCACAAAAAGAAGGTTGCCGCTTTTCCACCAGTTCAGAGCCTTCTGCCAGTAGTCCTCAAAGATCTTTGGCAGCGTAACGGTATTTTGCTCGGCCTGGTCACCTTCTCCGCTAAGAGCGCGGAAGGCCTTAAGGGTCGGCCTTGCCCCGTTGTGCTGCCAGACCCGCCAGACTTTGCTGTTCTTTGGCGCGAAATAGGCCAGGGCATCGTGATTGCCCCGCAAAAGTACGCTTCTGGGATCACGCATCAGGCCCGCAAGAACACCAAGAGGATCTGGACCGCGATCCACGGCATCGCCAAGAAAAACCAGACGACAGTCTGCCGGTTTTTGCGCCAGCAGGCGATCCATAGCCTGACTGCAGGCATGCAGATCGGTAATGACAAAAAGGGGTTCTGCCGGCGAAAAAGGCTCGGGCAGAGAACGCCATGCTGAAATGCTTGTGTCCATGCACACCTCCACTCATGCTTTAAGTAAAAGCCGCTTGCTTTGGCATTGAGCCTGAGCAAAAATCGTTACGGCTGCCTTTTCGACAAGGAACTCTCGCCACGACGGCTGCCATTGGCTGGCTTCTGTCTGTCCATACTCTCGGTTTTTCCGTAAAAACAGTTTTTTTGCAAGCTCTTCAGACAAACGAAGAAGACGCCGGAGAAGAGTATGCTCAAACGTTTCACCGAGCCTGAGTATCGCCATCCCCTGGATGCCAATGCCCTCCTTCTGCGGGTCACCCAGGGCTGCACATGGAATCGTTGCCACTTCTGCTCTGTTTCACGCAGCTACCCGTTTCTCTACGCAAGCTACGAGGAATTTGAAGAGGAATTGCAGGCCAAAGTCCATCATTATCCCCCCGCTACCAGGGTCTGGCTGCTTGGCTCCAATCCTCTGGTTTTGCCCACAGAACGCCTGCTCGGCTATCTTGCGATTGTGCGCAGGTATCTTCCGCACTGCCAGGGCATTGCCATGCAAAGCCGCGTTACCGACGTTCGCCGAAAAAGTCTCAGGGAACTCAGACAATTGCGGGAAGCCGGCATCCAGGAAGTCTTTCTCGGCATTGAAAGTGGCGATGATGCGGTGCTCAAGCTTTTGAACAAAGGCGCAGATAGAGCGACTGCTCTTGAACAGATGCAAAGACTGATGCAGGCGGATATCGGCATAGTCCCAATGTACATGCTGGGCTGTGGGGGCGCGGGCAGCTGGCAACGCAATGCCAAACTCACAGCAGATTTGCTCAATCGCGTCTCCTGCCGCATGATTTCCACAACAGGCCTGACCATCTTTGAGGACACTCCGCTCTGGCAGATGCGTGCCAACGGTTCCTTCAAGGAAGCCTCCGAACAGGAAAAAATCCTTGAGATGCTGACCTTTGTAGAAGAACTGCAGGGCGAGACCTTTCTCTACAGTTTCCACTATCTGAATCCCGTGCATTTTGCCGTACATCTGCCCGAGGAGAAAGCCAAAATCTGCTCGGGCCTGCGCCGTTTCCTTGAGGAGAACTCGGCCGAAGAGATCGAGGAGATGGTTGGCCGCAAATTCATGCGCTCATTGTAGCCTTCTAAGATTCACGCCCAAAGGCTTCCAGACACGCTCTTGCCAGCCCAAGCCACAAAAAAGCTATCCCTACCAATGATACCTGCAATCCCTTTGGCATGAGCCAAAATCTGCGTTTCTTCCCTATCTGGAGATTCTCGAGAGGCAGTCATTCCGGCACAGATACTGATGCGCTCTAAGGCCTCGTTGACTGACGAGGCTTTCATCTTCCCCCGGCAGCTTCTCGGTCATTCCTTGCCTACGGGTCTTAGACTATCCTAAGGTGTCGGATCGGGCTCACCGCCATGGCGTGTGGGCATTTTCATTTTTCAGCGTCGCTTGCCATGCCATTTGCTAGACGCTGTGGCCCTGGGCGATCCAGGGCCTTTTCTTTCTCCAAATCTGCAGTAGGTTCTGCCGGAAGCACCGAGCGTGCTGATCACTTGTCTTGTAAAGCCCTCCATTTTCAAGTGTGTCGGAGGGCACTTCGTTTTCTTTCCTATGCACTTGCTCAAGAGCCGAGGAGACTATGGCGAACTTCCCCTGGAACCTCATCAGGTCTTCGGCGTGGAAACGCCGCCTCCATATCTTCCTTCGTTACAAGGCCTGCCAATGGCAGTAGCCAAAAGCGTCGGAACGCAGGACTGTCTATAGTGCTTCCACGAAATCCCGTCAGCTTTGCGTCTTCGGACACGATGCAGAACGAGCCTGATTCCCGAAGAGCTACCCGTCCCTGTTCCCGCGTTCTTTCCTCTCGGAACGACGCGCTCCTCCGGGTGAGACGGAAGCCATGCGGAGAGCGCGGATCCGTGCGGAGATAATGGAAGAAACGGCGCGGTCATTCGAAGAAATATTGATTTACGCCATATCTGGAATGACAAAGGCACCATTGGCAACAAAACCCTTTTCGATGAGCGAATTCCACGCTTCTTCAGCTTCCTCGTCGTCTTCCATGTCGCGAGTCGCCTCGATGAACGACCACCTGTGGCCCGGATTCGCGCAGAGGGTATGGAGGAGCTCCGTTTCAGGGAACGACAAGCGGATGTCATTTGCCGCAAGAAACGCATGCGCCCGCTCCAAGAGCTTTGCCCTTTCCATTGCGACATCAATGGCCGTCGCATGCATGGCGAGCATAAAATCGAGGAACCGGCTCATTCCGCGAGCTTCCGTGATGCTTTCCAGCGCCATGTAGTATTCGGCCTTATGGCGTCCTATTTCCACTGACAGGCTGTACGGCCTGAACATGTACCGCGACGCTTCAGCCAGATACCTGTCCGCGAGCATTCTCGCCATCCGGCCGTTGCCGTCGCGGAACGGATGGATGACGACAAAGAGGAGATGCGCCAGTATCGCTCCTGCGGCCCTTGGCAGCCTTTCCTTCGATTCCTGCCACCATCTGACGTACTGCTCCATAAGCCCCGGCACGCGTTCCTGCGGCGGCGCATCATAGACGGAATAGCCCCTTCCTTCGTCGTCGAAGGCGTACACGCTTTCAGCATGGTCGCGCAGGCGGCCCCAATCGTCATCGCCGTTTTCCTTGAGCATGGCGTGCGAGGACAGGATGCTGTCGAGCGTCAGGGGCTCCTCATCGGACAGCATCTCCAGCGTCGCCGCCACAGCCCTGCTTTCCCTTGATTTCCCGCTGCGGTTCTTCCATTCGGCGATTCCGAGTCCGACGGCATCCGCCAAGGAGGAGCGGACAGACCTGCGGCTCAGACGTATGCCTTCAAGATCCCAGCTTGCGAGAATGTTTCCGGCGAACACGTAAAGCTGTTCGCTTTCGAATCCTTGGTAAGAGCAAAGGTCTTCCAACTTTCTTTCGGACGCATCCAATTCGCGCGCTTGTGAAAGAAACTCTTCAGATATGTCGTAGAAAGAAAACCAGTCCGGATTGTTCCATATCCAGCTTCTGTCACGAATATCTGTTGAAAGTCCGTGTTTTTCTTCAGGAATAACCATTTCTTATTCCTCGCAGGAAACAATCATGTTTAGCTATAACACTGCCCAGTTCTGGTAAACTCTTTCAGTCAGCAAAGCAGTTTTTACATTATTCTCCACATGATTCCAGTCTACATGATTGTTCAAGACAAAGTCAGTGTGATGGCGAGGAAACCTCAGATATTTCAGCCAATACATATTCATTACAGAGCAATAGTGAATTTTGCATGAGAACTAAATCTCAGCAAAACCAATATATTTTCAAATACTCTAGACAATAGAGCAACATTTGGCTGTATATGGCTAACGAGGCTATGCCACGGTCACAACAATTATCTTTGAAACCTCTCCCTGGTTCCCAAAGGGTTTTAAATGGCACGTATGTCAAGCCCCCCCATGCCTCTCACAAGGTTCTTGCCTGCATGGATACACTCTATGGCGTGCTTAGATGTGATAAAACTCTGCAAAGTACCTTGGTCGTGAGCCTCCATGTCTCCTTTTCATGAATAAGAGACGCTATGCTTGTCTGACACATCATAATCGGCGCGTACCGTAAAACCTTCAAAACAAAGTGATGACAGAAGTTGTTTACTTGCAGTGATCTCGTTCGGCTTGTCAGGAATGGTTATCTGATCAACGACTTCACGGTCGTCCGTGTTGAAAACCGAGAGTACGTGTTGACCTTTCTGATCTTCCGACTGCTACCTCGCATGGTCTTCCCATCAAGACTGATGTTGGTGACTGACTTGTCGTAGACCCCAAGGCATTCATTCAGGCAGTGTGAGAACAGATCAGAATGAATTCTTTGCAGGCAACGACCAAGTATCAGCACTTGGAATTCCCTGGGGAAGTGCCAGAAAGTCCGAAAGCATTCCTGATGATCTTTACCATAGGCTTCGACGCTTGCGAAGCTTTTGCAGCCGCTCGTGATGGCCAACACAGCAATACACGCAAATATCTTAAAAAATGGGAATCCAGCCGTAAGTTTTAATTTTCTTGTCACAGATAAGCCAGTGAAATCACTGAATTTTCTCTGGAAAAATCGTGATTGATCAAAGAGATAAAACTCTCTATAAATTTTCCCTTTGTGAGCAAAAAGTTAGGAGTTTTATTATGGGGTTTGTCTCCACCGACAAGAGGAAGAAGAGAGGATTCTACGGGAAAAGGTAAAACCACAATTCCCGTTTTTTAGGCAATGTGCGATACAGACTATGTCGTGTATCCGGTGAAGAATGTGACCTGGCTGGTCCGACGCGGATCAGGAATCATACGCTTAATAGCGTCGACAAACTCTTTGATGGTGCGTGCGATAGGAGCCTCCAGTGACGTAGGGAACAGGCTCTCTATAGCACATCTATCACTAATATCTAGAGATTATTGCGAATGCAACTCTAGCAAAAGCTAGAAAAAAATAAAATGTAAATGCTGTGACCGTGCTCCATGAGCCAGGGTTGCAGCATATGTGTTCACAGTGAGGGATACGGTTGAATGCCCAAGCATCTTGGACACTGCTGAAAGATCCGCCCCATTGCCCAAAAGATACGTAGCGTACATGTGGCGCAGGTCATGAAGCCTGAAGCTTTTCCCAATACCAGAACGCTCAACAGCCTTACGAAAGGCGACCTGGATGCTTTGGACTGGTTGACCTCGATACTCAACGACGTAATCGCAAGAAGCCTCTGCCTTCTTTTCCTTCAGTTTTTCAAGGA
>JAGADH010000165.1 GCA_017613715.1 Desulfovibrio sp.
ACCAGAACATTTTCCAGGTTGAAAGAGTCTTCGCGTGCATAGCCTTTGCCGGGGTACCCCCCGCTCCTCCTTCTGATAGTAAAATCGCCGAGCGCCGGCCAAAGCCCATGGAAGCTTTACGATCGTCGGAACGCAGGCCTAGAAGCCCTGACGCACATAGGGAATGGGATCCTGATCGGGCGAGGTGAAAAGCAAAAGGCGATTGCCGTTCAGCTGAAAGATCAGGATATCGGTCTTGCCGGCATCCGGACCTGTTTCGTGATGCATCACAAGCTGACTGCCCTGGATCTGAAACGTACCGCGACTCTGCTCGGCATTGTTCCAGAGCGAGACAAAACGCGTGCCTGAAAAGACAAAGCCAAAGCTCACAGGCCCGTTTTTGGCCCAGACCCAGTGTCCCTCAAGCGGCGATTGGCCGAAATTGCCGGAAGGCAAGCCATTTGTGGCTTGCCGCTGATAGGTCAGACTGATGCCCTGAGGCCAGTACATGGTGAAACTCTGACCCTGCAGGAGCAGACGGTTTTCTCCGCTCTGCCCGGCGTACTGGCCTGCCGTGACCTGATAGACAAAGCGACCGTCCGGAAAAAGCGAAAACTGCCCTTCTTCCACGACCTGGCCGTTCACAAGCTGCGCATAGTGATGGCCCGTAAAGCGGAAAGAACGCAGACCCTGAGCCGTTGTGGCAGACCAGAGACCATCAAGGCCCGAAGTCTCGGCTGGCTGCGGCATAGTTCCCGGCAGGGGCTGATTCTGGCCCATGGCCCGCAAAAGGCGCACAGAGCCGTCAAGGATGAGGCTTTGACCATCAAAGGCAAGCGTATAGCGGAGATTTCTGCCATTGGCGAAATGCATGATGAGCTGATTGCCCGCAAGGGTCCAGACGCCTGAGAGGCTTTGGCCATTGAGTTGGAGCCTACAGCGCTCGCCCTGCAGCTCAAGCTGCATCTGGTTTTGCCCGTCACTGCCATACCACGTGCCCTGAATGGTAATGGCGTTCAGATCCTGAGCCTCGGGCCTAGCGGAGAACAAAAAGCAAAAGCCTATGAGCAAAACCAAAATAACAGGATGTTTCAGCATAAAAGACATCTCCTTCTTCAGGCGAGCTTCTTCCCATTTCACCCCTCAAGAATCCTGAATCAGTAAAAATCCTCACAGATGCCCTCCGCTACCCCAAAAGCGCAAAGGCCAGCCTTTTTCTGAAAACACTGGGACTCAAAGCTGAAAACGCTCAAGGCAGCAGCTATGCTGCTTCGTTTTCCTGTCGTAATTGATGCCGACAAGCAATATCTGCCCCGTTCGCTCAGCAAGAGCATGAGGATATTGACGTTCGTGGATCTGGGCGAGTGCTGCCTCTGCTGTCGAATGCCATTTCAGTTCAACGAGCAGCATTGGATAGGATGAGTTTGCTCGCGGCAAAAAGACAAGATCAGCAAAACCTTTGCCCGTAGGAAATTCACGGACAATGGTATAGTGTTCGCGCGCAGCAAAAAAGGCCAGAGAAATGGTGTAGGCCAGAGCATTCTCATCATTGTACTGAAGCTGACTCGTCTCAAGATGCGCGGCCTCTATGCCCCTTGCCACTGTCTCGGCATCGAGATTGAGGACAGCCTCAAGCAGCTTTTGGGAATTCTGGATGGCTGCAACCACTTTGGGCCAGCCACCTGTGCTGATGGACTTGACAAATTCACCGGCGATTTCTTTATTGGGGATCCGCACAGAGCCAGTTTGACCATCATACGCCAGATACCCTAAATGAATCAGGAGGGTTAAGATATCATCATTTGTGTAAAAGGTCTTCATGTCGT
The DNA here is from genome assembly GCA_017613715.1 of Desulfovibrio sp. Taxonomy (GTDB): domain Bacteria; phylum Desulfobacterota; class Desulfovibrionia; order Desulfovibrionales; family Desulfovibrionaceae; genus Desulfovibrio. The sequence goes on from JAGADH010000165.1 coordinate 1,806, forward strand.
TAGCAAAAGTTTCAGTTCTTACTGGCACTGAAACATTAGCCAAAAGTTTTGTGATCGTATCATGAAGACCGAAGTTTTTCATAGTAATATAAATTCTTAAGGCTTCATAGGATTCAGTATAGCTCCAATATGTTTGCAAGAGCCCAGAACTTATATATCTATTAACAGACCTTGGATTATATATTGATTTAAAATCGTCAATTTGATAACCATCATACCAGCTTTTACACTCGTCAAAATCCCTTTTGTACTGCTTACATAAATTTTGAACTTCGACTTCTGTAAAACCAATAAATTCACTAAAGGGCGCAGCTGATATCATTGAATACTCATCAAACATATTCAATGCTGAGTGTGTTCCATATTTTTTAATTGGCAAGATGCCAGTCATATAAACGAGAGCAATATAATCCTGATCTTTGAACCAAGAACGTAGGAAATCTAAATACTTTTCTTGCCAATCATCTTTTTCCTTAAATTCTCGAAAAATGCAATCCCATTCATCTATAACTATAACAAATTTTTTCTGAACTCTCTTGGCTACAGACTTCATCAAAACATTAATATCATTATAATAATGCCCATCAACATAGGCTCTAAGCAGATCTGCAATAATATCTTCTTTGGTTTTTTCGATAATAATATCAATATTCTGATATTTACTCAAATACGTTTGGATTGTTATTTTAATTACTATATATTTATTTGCATAAACAGGGAACGAAGGATCATTAACAATTTTTAAATCCTTAAAAGTAGACTGAGCCTTCCCAGAATAATCATAATAAGCAGAAACCATATGAACAGAGATAGTTTTTCCAAAGCGGCGGGGCCTACTAATACATATATATTTACGATCAGTATCTAAAAATTTATTTGTATAATGTAATAATTCTGTCTTATCAACATAAAATTCAAAGTCTCTAACGTTAAGAAAAGAAGAATCGCCCTGATTTATGCATAAATACTCTGGCGTAAACTGAGTCAGATGCGTTTTTAAAATATTTTTATAATTGCTAATTTCGCCAGTCTGCAAACAATGGAGCAGCGTAGAGGGATGATAGACAGAAGTTTTTGTAGCAAAACAACATGGCGTAATTTCGTTTGCTAAGTCTTGCAGAAGAGTTTCTTTCGTTACCGACATTTCTTTTGCTAAGTCCACAAACCAGCTTGAGAAAGTATTCTCAAGCTCATTTTGCGTAAAACCGTAGAGATCAGCAAAGTTTTTAGCTAAGGAAATATCACGAATGGTACGAATTGTTGAAAAAACACCAACGTTATGAAATTCAACCTCCCCTGTTATAATAAGAAGCCTTAGATATTCACTGGAGGCTTCGAAAGCCTTATAGAAAGAACGTAAAATTTCATGGATTTTTAATACTAATTCAGTGTTTTCAAAACACTCTTGGATCGGTTTATCGTAATTATCAATAAGGACAACAGGACTATTGGCAGTAGCAGATAATTGAGTAATGAGATCAATGAAACATTCTGACGGCGATTGGCCTGAAAGATCTATAGAATATTTTTTCCCGAGCGACCGAATCGTATTAACTAAAGAGTTTTCAAAAAGTTCAGCAGCACCTGTAGGCAGGACAGAAAAATCAAAAGAAAGTATTGGATGGGGATTATTGGCACAGGCCTGCACAAATTCAAAAGCTGCAAGCCCGGCAAAGAGCTCAGATTGACCGCTGAACATAGCAGCCAGGGTCGATAAGGCCAAGCTTTTTCCAAATCCATAGGGACGGGCAATAAAATATTTCTTGCCCGATTGACTTAGCCTTGCCAGCTGTTCTGTTTTATCAATATAGACAAAATGGTTTTTTCGCAGATATGGAAATTCATCTATATACAATGGAAGGTTTTCTGTAGCCACGATGATACACCTCAAAACTAATAGTATGATAAACTATCTCTATGAATTACGAACTACAGCGGAAGTACCTTCAGACTTTTAGAGCCAATAGATTCTTTATGAAGAAAATATTTTCATTAAATATATAATCACTAAGTAAAAATACCTGGATTTGCCTGAGTATGAGAGATTCGTAGATACTGAAGAGATTGCGATTTTGGACTCAAGCCAGAGAAAAATGGCTCAATACGACAGGCGTGCTGCTTACTCTCCTTGTCGTAACTGATGCCGACAAGCAGGAGTTGACCTGTACGCTCGGCAAGAGCAGCAGGATATTGGCGCTCATGGATTTGTTGGATAGCAGCTTGTCCTATCCCATTTGAGCTCAATGAGGAGGATGGGGTGTGCAGGACACAACGCAAGAGCTCTCAGAAAAGAGGCTTCAGGCGCAAGGGAGCACTCTGGGGGAAAAGGAGGATAAGCTCTCGCCTTTGAAACTCGTAGCCAATAATCATCTGCTGCCCGTTGGCAAAGGTGGCATAGAGGGAATTGCCCTGAACCGCAAAGGTGCAGCGACACTCCTGACCTGGCCTCATGAGACGCAGACTGTAATAGGCGCTGGCCGGAACCTTGCTGATCTCACAGCGGATACCTGCCTCCTGACTCTGCCAGATTCCCTCAAAACGCTTGGCTGCAACTGGCGCACCCTCCCGTGTCAAAAGCGAGGCCTCACCCTTGCGACTCATCAGCGTCAATTGACCAAACTTTGGTGCCAGATAAACGGCATAGCAGTCCCTGGGCATGCCGCTCACAGAGAGAATGTGCCCCTTTAGCACAAAGCGCCCCTGACCGGTATGGCCGTCGCGTGTCAGCTGCACCCTGTCGCCTTGAAATTCCCAGCGTTCTGTTTTGCTTGTCCAGACTCCCTGAAGAGCTTCCGGCTGATAGCGCTCAAGCGGCACAAAAGCCCAGCGTGTCCCATTGCCCATACCAATCATGTACCAGGTACGATCATAGCCTGCGCCGTCGAGAAAGGCATACCACGTCTCTATGGTTTCACCGAAGGGCACATTCTTCATTTTTGGCTTCTTGTGCAGCGAAAGCTGGGGCATACCCAGGGGCAGCCACTGCGCAAGACCGTTCCCCAGCTCCTTTTCGCCGTCATGAACGGCAAAGGAGAGAACAGGGCTTGCGCCATGGAGTGTGATGGTCTGGAAGGTTGGCAGGGCAAGATTCTCATCCTGACCGCTTGAGGCAAACTGGACCATGGCGTATCTGCCCAGGAGATTGCCCGGGCCATTGGCCTGCGCATTGTTGCGCATGGCATCCTGCTCAGGCTTATGCCGAACCGGATAGACTGGGCTCTTCGCCAGGGCCGACTGCCCGTTCATGGTCTGTGCCTCAATCAGATAGCCAACCTTGCGCCCTTCATCGAGCATATCGAGGGTGAGCAGAAAAATGCCCTGGGAAAGCGGCAGGGGCTGACCGAAGATGCGACGTTGTCTGCCGGCTGCGTCGAACACTGTCTGGGCTGGACGGAAAATGCCGTCATTTCTTGGCTGCATTTGCCGTATGCTTGTGATTTTTCCCTGCGCATCAAGGCTGAAGCCCAGCATGGTGATGGGCCAGCGCAAAAGATTAGAAAACTGCACCTGCACGAGCAGATCCTGACCTCCGGTTGTTGCATCGCGGTACAGCCCCCAACCCACAGAGACATTCTGACCGATATCGCGGGAAGTGGAGAGATTGCTGA
>JAGADH010000025.1 GCA_017613715.1 Desulfovibrio sp.
ACGGTGAGCGGTCAGGAGGAACAGCGCCTGGCGCATCTTGAAGCCGATCTCAAGGATCAGGTCTTTGGCCAGGATGAGGCTGTTGAGATCATTGTTCGTGCCATTCTGCGCTCTAGAGCAGGTTTGAGCGTTGACCAGCGTCCCGCTGGCTCTTTCCTTTTTTATGGTCCGACCGGTGTGGGCAAGACCGAGATTGCCCGTAGTCTCGCCAAAATAATGGGCGTGGATTTTCTGCGCTTTGACATGAGCGAGTATATGGAAAAACACTCGGTTTCCCGGCTTGTGGGCAGCCCCCCAGGCTATGTGGGCTTCGACCAGGGCGGACTTCTGACCGAGGCTGTGCGCAAGGCACCGTATTCGGTGGTCCTGCTCGATGAACTGGAAAAAGCACATCCTGATATCTTCAATATTCTTCTGCAGGTCATGGATTATGGCACCCTGACCGACAATACGGGGCGCAAGACAGATTTTTCCAATGTTATTTTGATCATGACCTCCAATGCCGGCGCTTTTGAGATGAGTAAGCGCTCACTGGGTTTCAGTCAAAGCGCTTATGAGGATTCAGCCAAAAAAGCCCTGCATGCTGTGGAAGAACTTTTTTCACCTGAATTTCGTAATCGCCTGGATGCGCTTGTACCCTTCCACAATCTCACGCAGGCAATGATGCAGCGTATTGTGGATAAGTTCCTGAAAGAAATGTTCAAGCCTCTGAGCGCTCGTCATGTGACACTCGAGGTCGATGACGAGGCCCGCAGCTGGCTGGCCAAAAAGGGCTACGATCCCGCCATGGGGGCCCGGCCTCTGCGACGTCTGATGCGGGAGAAGGTGGAAGATGCTCTGGCTCAGGAATTGCTTTTTGGCCAGCTGAAGAAAGGCGGTTGCGCGCACTTTGCCGTGCGGAAAAATGAGGCTGGTTCAGACGACCTTGTGCTGGAAGCCAAGGTCGCTGCCAAAAAAGAAAAGGTCCCGGCGATCTGATGGCTCAAGGGCCGCTCAATGCCGAGCTGATAGCTGAACGCCGAGCGGAATTTCCGCCCATGTCCTTTGCTGACAAAAACGGTTTGCTCTGCTTTGGCGGCGACCTAAGCCCTGAACGTCTGCTTGCGGCCTACAGTCTGGGGCTCTTCCCCTGGTATGACGACGAACATCCCATCCTCTGGTGGTCTCTCACCCCGCGCTGTGTGCTTCTGCCAGGCGCCTTCCATCTGCCACGCCGCGCCAAGCGCAGTTTACGCAAAGAGCCCTTTGAGCTCAGTTGGGACAGGGCTTTTGAGGAAGTGATCAAGGCCTGTGCTGCTCCGCGCGGCAAGGAGTCCTCCACCTGGCTGATCAGCGAGATGCAGGAGGCCTATCTTAGCCTGCACCGTCTGGGCTTTGCCCATTCCGTCGAAGCCTGGCGCAACGGCAGGCTGCTGGGCGGGCTCTACGGCATCGGCCTTGGCCGGGCCTTTTTTGGAGAATCAATGTTCCATCGCGCCTCGGAAGCGTCGAGAGCTGCGCTTGCCGGCCTGGTGGCACTGCTTGCTCTGCGCGGCGTTGTTCTGCTCGACTGTCAGCAGGAATCGCCGCACATGATGGCCATGGGGGCCACACTGCTGACGCGGCGTTCCTTTGAAGCAAAACTGCATAAGGCCGGTCTTGGACCGGGAACTATTGACTGTGATTTTCAGCCCTGGACCGAAGCCTATGCCTGGTTGCCGGAGAGTTCTGCCTGGAGCGTGAAGTCAAAATAAGCGCGTACAGCAAAGGGCAGGGGATAATTCTCTGCCTTGTCGAAGCAGATAAAGCCGGCATTTTTGCTGGCCGGCAGCATCCCGAGAGGGCCTGTGCCCAGAGGCACGGGAATCTCCACAGGCGCCACGATGATCTTTTCAATGAGATGACCGTAGCGTTTTTCGACATAGGGCAGAAATTGCTCAACTTCCTCGTGCGTGAAATTCTCAAGCAGAAAGCGCAGACCACCTTCTTCCGTGGCACCGCTGAGCACTTCGGCAGGAACATCCGGATCCGGGGCGCCCACGAGATTTTTGCCGTAGAGTGCGTTCAGTTCTTCGTCATGTGCTCCGTGGCGAAAAAGCGTGATCTCAAGGTGTGGGCAGCCCTTGAAATTCTTGAGTATCGCATCCATGCCGTAAATTCTGGGAAATTGAGTTTCGTCAGCCGCTTTGGTGAAGGCAATTTCCATATTTTTCTCCCTTGTGAGCTTGAAATCGTTCAGACTATAGACAAGGCGATTTCTTCCTGCAAGCCCCTGTGTCCTCCTCGCAAAAAAGTGAACCATTCGATGACACAAGAGATCCCCTTCAATCTTGTCAGTCCTCATCAGCCCACCGGTGATCAGCCTGAAGCCATTGGCAGGATTGTGGAGAATCTCAGAGCCGGCGTACCCGCCCAGGTTCTTTTGGGGGTCACGGGCTCTGGAAAAACCTTTACCATGGCCAATGTCATTTGCGCCATGCACAGACCGGCCCTCGTTCTGGCCCCCAATAAAACTTTGGCTGCACAGCTCTACAGCGAATTCCGCGAGCTCTTTCCCCGCAATGCCGTGGAATATTTTGTGAGCTACTACGATTATTATCAGCCAGAAGCCTATCTGCCCGCCTCCGATACCTATATTGAGAAAGATTCCTCCATCAACGACAATATTGACAAATTGCGCCATGCCGCAACGCATGCCCTTTTGACTCGCAGAGATGTGATCATTGTGGCTTCGGTCTCGTGTATCTATGGACTCGGTTCACCTGATTTTTATGCGAGCATGGTGGTGCCGGTGGAGGTGGGCCAGGTTTTTCCCATGGATTCACTGATGCGGCGCCTTGTGGAAATTCAGTATGAGCGCAATGACTATGATTTCCACCGCGCCAGCTTTCGCGTACGCGGTGATGCCCTTGAAATCATTCCTGCCTATGAACATGAGCAGGCCCTGCGTCTTGAATATTTTGGCGACGAACTGGAAAGTATTAAGGAAATAGATCCTTTGACGGGCACGGTTCGGGCCGAAATTGCCAAGACGGTAATCTATCCGGCCAGCCATTTTGTCAGTGATCAGGACAATTTGCAGCGGGCCATCCATGACATTCGCGATGAACTGGCAGAGCGCCTGCGTTTTTTTGAAGCCGAAGGCAAGCTTTTGGAAGCTCAGCGTCTTGAGCAGCGCACGCAGCTGGATCTGGAAATGATCGAGGAACTGGGCTACTGCAATGGCATCGAAAACTATACACGCCATCTGGATGGCCGCAAGGAAGGCGAGCCTCCGTCCTGTCTGATCAATTATTTCCCCCGTGATTTTCTGCTCTTCATTGATGAAAGCCACATTACCGTACCGCAGTTGGGCGGGATGTATCGCGGTGACCGTTCGCGCAAGGAGACCCTGGTGAATTACGGCTTTCGGCTGCCCTCGGCTCTTGATAACCGCCCGCTGCGCTTTGAGGAGTTTTCACAGCTGATCCATCAGGTGGTCTATGTGTCTGCCACACCCGGCCCCTATGAACTGGAACAGTCGCCTGGCAGCATTACGGAGCAGATTATCCGTCCTACAGGTCTGCTTGACCCTGAGGTTCATGTCAGGCCTGTGCAAGGTCAGATGGATGATCTGCTTGGTGAGTGCAAGGCCGTGATTGGACAGGGTCAACGTGTGCTGGTTACAACACTGACCAAGCGTATGGCTGAAGATTTGACCGAATACTGCTGTTCCATGGGGGTTGAGGCCCGCTATCTGCATTCAGATATTGAGACGCTTGAGCGTCTGGCAATTATTCGGGCTTTGCGTCTTGGGGAATTTGACGTGCTTGTTGGCATCAATCTTTTGCGCGAGGGTCTTGATATCCCCGAGGTTAGTCTTGTCTGTATTCTGGACGCCGACAAGGAAGGTTTTTTGCGTTCAACCGGTGCGCTGATTCAGACTTTTGGCCGGGCAGCACGCAATGCGCAGGGACGGGTACTGCTCTATGCCGACAATGTCACGCAATCCATGCAGAAGGCCATGGAAGAAACCGCAAGGCGCAGACAAAAGCAGCTCACCTACAATGAGCTTCATCATATAGTACCCAAAAGCACGACCAAAAGCCTGGCTTCGCCGCTGGATTCCCTCTACGGGCAAGCGCGATCCCGCAGCCGCGGCAAAAAAGATGAGCTTGCCAAGCAGCAGCTACCGCAAACCGTGGCAGACTGCACCAGACAGATCAGTGAGCTTGAGCGTACGATGCGCGCTCTGGCCAAGAATCTGGAATTTGAGGCCGCAGCCGAGGTGCGCGACCGTATCGCGTGGCTGAGAGAGCATATGCTGCATCTTGGCTAAATCCCAATGCGCAAAGGAAGAGTAAAGGAAGAGCAATGGCAGAGGATCAGCAAGAGCGTCAAGCGCGTCCGGTGCCTGAGGATGTGCGCGAGCGCATGCGTTTTCTGACGCATGAGCTTGATCGCCACAATTATCTCTACCATACCTTGGATGCCCCGGAGATTTCTGATGAGCTATTTGACGCCATGTTTCATGAGCTCGCAGCTTTGGAAGAGGCGTGGCCTGAACTGCGCAGTCCCTGGTCGCCGACACTCAGAGCCGGCGGACGTCTTTTGGACGGTCTGCCCAAAAAGCCACACAGACTCAAGATGTACAGTCTTGACAATGTCTTTTCCCAGCGCGAATGGAACGATTTTTTGGAAAAAATGCGTCGAGCCTATCAAGGTTTCGGGCCATTTGAAGAGGGTTTTTACTGTGATCCCAAGCTTGATGGTCTCGCAGTGGAGCTTGTCTATGAGCAGGGAGTTCTCACAGAGGCAATGACTCGGGGTGACGGCGAAATCGGTGAGGTGATAACAGAAGCCTGCCGCACCATTGCCACCATCCCTTTGAAGCTCAGGGGTGAGCAGTCTATGCCGGAGCTGCTTGAGGTGCGCGGCGAAGTGGTCATGTTTAAAAAGGATTTCGCTGCTCTTAATGCCGATCAGAAAGCGAAAAACAAAAAAGTTTTTGCCAATCCCCGCAATGCGGCCGCAGGTTCTCTTCGGCAGCTCGATGTCGCGGTTGCCCGTTCCCGCAAGCTGACCTTTTTGGCCTATAGTCTTGGGGCTTGTAACTGGCAGCCAGAACAAGCCTGCACAAGCCAGACGGAGCTTATGCAGCGTTTGGCAGACTATGGCTTTTTGACGCCGCCCAATGGCCGTTTTTGTGCTGATTCTCAGCAGGTCATGGACTATGCCGAATGGGTCCGCACCAATCGCGAAGAGTTCCCCATGGAAATTGACGGCTGTGTGGTCAAGCTGGACAGGCTGGAAGCCCAGAGACAGCTGGGTTTTACGGCCAGAGCTCCACGTTTTGCCGTGGCCTTTAAATTTCCGGCGCTCAAAGTGGCTACGCTTTTGAAAAATATCGAAATTCAGGTGGGACGCACCGGCGTGCTCACGCCTGTGGCTGTGCTCGAACCCGTAGCTGTGGGCGGGGTCGTGGTTTCACGTGCCACACTGCACAATGAAGATGAAATTAAAGCCAAGGACATTCGTATCGGGGACACTGTCTGGGTGCAGCGGGCAGGTGATGTGATTCCCGAAATCGTGGGACCTGTTCTGGCAGAACGGGGCAGTGAGGTTCTGCCCTATGTTTTTCCTGACAAATGTCCTGTCTGCGCAAGTCCCGTTTACCGTGAGCCCGGCCAGGCGGCTTTGCGCTGTGAAAACCTTGCCTGTCCGGCCATTCGCCTGAGAAGCGTACTGCACTTTGTCTCCAAAGCGGGTCTTGATATTCCGGGATTTGGCGAAAAATGGGTTGAACAGCTGGTGCAAAGCGGTCGTGTGAGAGATCCGGCCGATCTTTTGACGCTCACCGTGCCTGAATTTCTGCAGTTTAAGCGCATGGGAGAGACTCTGGCCGCAAAGCTTGTGGCAGCTTTAGCCGATGCTTGCGCCAATACAAGCCTTGAGCGCCTGATCAGCGCGCTCGGCATTCGCCATGTGGGTACGGAAACGGCTCGTACCTTGGCTATGCACTATCACGATCTTGAAAAACTTTCTCTTGCCAGAGAAGAAGAGCTTCTGACTTTGCGGGATGTGGGGCCTGAAGTGGCGCTGTCAGTGCGCCATTTCTTTTCGACCCCGGCCAATGTGGAGCTTCTCGCCAAACTCAGGCGGGCAGGCCTCTGGCCAGTTCAGACGGCTAAAGCGACAGCCGTGGAGCAGACTTCGGCCTTTGCCGGGAAAACGGTACTCTTTACCGGAACCTTGTCCATTTCCCGATCTGAGGCGCAGAAAGCCGCCGAGGCCGCCGGCGCCACTGTTCTGGCCGGCGTCAGTAAGAAGCTCGATTATCTGATTGTGGGCCAAAAGCCGGGCTCAAAGCTTGCCAAAGCTCAGGCCCTGGGAGTTACGGTCTTGTCTGAAGAAGCTTTTTTTGCTCTGCTGAAAAACTAGGGGCATTTGTGGTTTTTTGCACATGCTTTCGTCTGCTTGCAAGACGCGTCATTAACTTGAGAGCGGGAGTTTTTTTATGAGTACTTCAGTGGTGGTTGTGGGGGCCAATGGCCGTATGGGAAGAGCTATTTGCGATGTGGTGCAGAATTCCCCTGAATACACGCTGGCCGGCGGCGTGGACAGTCCCGCCCGTGTGGCGGAATTGTCGCTGCGTATGGTGGGAAAATGTCCTGTGTCGGACAACCTGCAGGATCTGCTTGGGCGTGTACCCGAAAATAGTGTGATCATTGATTTTACAGC
>JAGADH010000166.1 GCA_017613715.1 Desulfovibrio sp.
AGTCACAGCCAGCAGACAGCTCAGATGAGGATATCGTGGATGCGGATATCGTACCTCCTACCAGTGATCCCAACGCTGATCAAAAAACACCGCCCCAAACGAGCTAAGCCTCAGCATTCTTGCCTTATTAAGCCCCAAAAAACTGATTCTGATCAAAACACAAAAGCGCTTATGGTATAAGCCATAAGCGCCTGAAATTTCTGGTTGCGGGGGCAGGATTTGAACCTGCGGCCTCCGGGTTATGAGCCCGACGAGCTACCGAGCTGCTCTACCCCGCGTCACATATTTATGTTCTACGCGGCCTTTTTTTGTTTGTCAACATGGATCCGTGAGATTATTTTCCATTGAATCTGCGTCAAAACACCTTGCAGAGCGCAGATTAAAACTGCCCGCAATGCCAACCTGTTCTACAGAGATACTCTATGACTACGCTTGTTTTTGCCGTTGCGCTCTCCGTGATTTTTTCCTTCACTTGCTCTCTGGCCGAAGCTGCTCTCTATTCCATGCCCCTCACGACCATTGAACGCATGAAAGAAAGTGGAGAAAAAAAAGGACAGCTGCTCAGTGAGATGCGTGCCAATGTCAGTAAGCCCATCACAGCCATTCTCACCATTAATACTATTGCCAATACCGTTGGGGCAACAGTGGCCGGCGGTGCAGCACTTACTCATTTCGGTGAAGTCTATGCGGGTATTTTCGCTGCTGTTTTTACACTGCTCATACTGACTCTCGGCGAAATCATTCCTAAGGTTCTCGGGGTTGCTTTTGCCACAAAAATTGCCTCTGCCCTTGTGGTTCCGCTGTCTCTCGCCATCAAAATTCTCTTGCCCATCATTACTCTCATGAACTGCATCACGGGCTTTATTAAAAAATATCTTCCCAAAACACCTCCGTACTCAGAAGCTGATATCTGTGCCACGGCAGGGCTTTCTCGCAAAGCCGGTCAAATCAATGAGAACGAAGAAAGCTGGGTCCGCAATGTGCTTGCCCTTGATCAAAAGCATGTGCATGAAATCATGACCCCACGCACCGTTGTCTTTTCCCTACCGGCCAGGATGCGACTAGAAGAGGTCTATGCAGACAAACGTTTTTGGCAGTTCAGCAGAATTCCGCTCTATGGCAGCGACAATGAAGACCTTGTGGGGCTGATTGAACGTCCCATTATCACAAGACACCTGCTCAACGGAGATACAAAAACACCTCTCGCAAGTCTGATGCGCAAGATCTTTTTTGTCCCAGAAACACAGACGCTGGACAAGCTTCTGCAGAGCATGCTCAAGGTCAACGTACACCTTTTCGCTGTTGTCGACGAATACGGAGGGCTTTCGGGCGTAGTGTCTCTTGAAGATGTACTTGAAGAAGTGATTGGACGGGAAATTGTTGATGAAAGTGATGCAGTGGCCGACATGCGTGCGCTCGCCAGATCACGACTTGGACTCCATATCAATGGCAATGGACCTCAAAAACCGTAAAAAACCAGAGCTGTCAATGCTCTTGTGCGCACTGACAAAATACCGCATACTGTTCATTGCGACCTACAGGCTCTTTTTCTCAAGCACAGACAACGACGGCAGCACATTCTGTCAAAAAACACTATGAACAATAAAAAAAACACCCTTCCTCTCTACATACTGGCTTTTTTCCTCTTTCTGGGCGGTGTCTCGTGGCTCATCTACAGTGGCGTACGGAGCAGCAGCGTCTATTTTCTCAATGTCAGCGAAGCGCTTGCAGCTAGCCCTGAAAAAGTTCAGTCCATCCGTCTTTTTGGCACAGTGGCCGAACGCAATCTGGTACGCGATCCCCATTCTCTGCATCTGACCTTTTTGCTCGAAGACAGGGATAATACGACCATCACCATACCAGTTTCCTATCAGGGACTTATTCCTGACACTTTCAAAGCAGGAGCAGAAGTCATTGTTGAAGGCGGTATGGATGCCAATAAATGCTTTCTTGCAAAAACCCTGATGACCAAATGCCCATCAAAATATCAAAAAGAAAATCGTAAAAACCTTTAGGTAGAGTGTATTCATTGGCTTTCAGAACCCCATTGTCGACTTTCAGGCTTGCGTCTTTTACCTCAGGCTAATGCATATGTATTATTTTGGCTATCTTGCTCTTGTTCTGGCCATGCTCTTTTCGCTTCTAGCGGTCCTGGCTGCGTTCATGGATTTATGGCAGAACAATGCCCATAACGTTAAACGCATTGAACTGGCACATCTCCCGGTCAGCCTCTGCCTGCTTCTGGCATCGGCCGCACTTTTGCATGCACTTTTCTGGCAAGACTATAGCCTGCAGTATGCAGCCAACTATACAGACCGCTACCTTGCACTCTTCTACCGCCTGACGGCTTTCTGGGCTGGTCAACCGGGATCCATGCTCTTCTGGGCACTCGTTACGGCCATACTGGGATCGCTCTTTCCGCTACTGCACAGTTACCGGTCGCTTTCTCCCAAGACACGCCTGTGGTTTTGGGCCTTTTTTCACAGCATCATGGTCTTTTTTTGCTTTATTCTCACAAGTTACAGCAATCCCTTCATCATGCAGACGCCGATTCCAGCTGACGGCAATGGCCTTAATCCGCTTTTGCAAAACCCTGGCATGATCATACACCC
>JAGADH010000167.1 GCA_017613715.1 Desulfovibrio sp.
AGATCACAACTGCCGTCTTCTTCCTGAGCCGAGCAATTGTCGTTTTCTTTACAGCCCTTGACGAGATTCCAAAGACGTTTGGCCTGATCGACCATGTTCTTGGCGTGGACACGTACAGCAGGCGGCAGAGCGCATTCTTCAAGATGTGTGGCTTCTGATAGCAGAAGATCAACAGGCTGCTGCAGATTCTCAAGCATTTCAGAACTCAGCTTGTGCTCGATGCTGTGTTTTTCGGCAGTTTTGGGTTTCTCCTGGTTTTCCACGGTCGCTTTGGGCTGATCGAAGGCAATAATGCGCAGATTAGGGTCATCCAGTTGATCCTTGAGCATAATGGTTTCATTGCCTTTGTTTTCTTTTTTGCTGTCTTGTTCTGGAGAATGCGAAGCCACAAGGAGCAGAGCACTGCATGCTATGCCAAAAAGCGGAAACGCAGCCAAAATATCGGCAGATAAACCACTGAGCAGGCCAAGCAGACCGGCAGCAGTGAAGAGCGGAGGCAGAAGGCAGATTATTAAAAAGTGAAGAGCGGTGGGAATTCCAAGAAAAAGTGCCCAAAGGGCAGTGGGAATATAGAAAATTGTGACGAGAGGCCAAAGCTCTAGGAAACGTGCTGTCCAGCTGAAACCTGGAACGAGCGGCACGAGGGTGACGCAGGCTCCAACCAGGGTCAGGACAATGAGTTGTGCATCGATCAAGCGTGAAAAGTGCTGGGTACGCATCATGTGTCTGGCCACATGCGGCAGAAGCATGAGCGCTAGGCCTGGAGCCAGCACTCTGGCAAACTGCCCAAAGCCAATATGCCCTTTTTCCAGAGTCGGTAAACCCATATAGCCGGCAGCAAGAGCACATCCCACAAAGAGTACTGTCCACAGTCGCCATTGACCTTTTTCGGAAAAACAGCGCAAAAGGCTGAGCAAGACCAGTATGGCAAGAACGAGCACAGCGGCTGGTCGTGCTAGCGCCCCCCAGTTGTTAGCTGCATTGTGGGGGGAGCGGAGCATGGGAGCAAACCAGAGTCCAGGCGGTCCGTCAAGCCGGATGAAGCATGTCTTGGCCTCATTGCCAGCTTCGGGGAGGTTCAGAATATGTCTGTCTGTGACATGGACAATTCGCCACTGCTGCATGCCCGTTTGTGGTTGAATTTCGGGAATATAGAGTTTGGGGTCTCCAGGTAGGCTTTCACCAAGAGAAAGCAGCCATTCCATGGGCTTCGCTCCTTCGGCGAGAGGCCCGATGGTGAAGCGTAGCCAGAAGGTTCCTGTCTCAGGTGCAAAGTCGAGTGAGCGTACAGGTTGAAAAGTCAGACTTTTTTCTTGTAGCGCAAGCGCTTCGATGTCGAGGCTGCCTTTTTCATCGAGCGTGTATTCAAGATAGGGAAGAAAAGGAATACATTCCCCGTGCAGATCCGAAGGCAGAATTTGAGCGGCCAATGGTACACGGCAGAAAACGAGACTGACAAAAAAAAGGCATACAAGACTGAGCTTGCGTGAACAGTGTAAAGTGCTGACCATTGCTCTCTTGCCCATGGCAGAATTTCCCATTTAGCGAAACGGCTGAACGACGAAGACGTAGTGATCTACTTGATGAAGACGTAAAAATTTAGGTATTGTATAGTCTGACTCAAAAAAAAGTCAAACGCTAGCTTGCGTCGTGGCCAAGGGCATTAGGGCGTTTTTTCTAAACGTTCCACGAGAGATGCAAGAGGCTCGCCATTACTCATGTGGATGTGCGCATTAATCTGCAAAGCTTCTTTCCAGGCTTGGAGAGCCGCGTCTTTGAGATGTAGGTCGTAGTAAAGCACAATGCCTTCGTTGAGACGTGATTGGAGATGTGTGGGATCAAGAGCCTTAGCCTGCTGAAAGGAGAGCAGAGCATCTTCAAAACGTTGCAGCTGACGGTACATAATGCCAAGATCAGTGAGGAGATCAGGTGAGTGTGCACCAAGGCTTACGGCGGTCTCGTAGGCTCTGATAGCTGCGTCTGGACGCTGAGCGTCAAAATAGGCGTTCCCGAGATTCACCCAGTTTTCCTGATTTTTGGGATTTTGGTGAGCGGCCTGCTCAAGCTTGGAAAGCGTCTGCTGATCAGCTGCTGAAAGCTGTGGCCCATTTGACTGGGGGTTTTCCGCAGGCTTACTTGCTGCCTTTGGCAGTGCTTGTGTTTGTTCAAGGGCAAGGTTCGCCAAAAGAGAGCCGATGACCAGACCAAGAACGAGGCTGAAAGCCATAGCGAGTATGACAAAGCGTTTGCTAAGATAGCCAGTAGGAGCACGGTTTGCCGTTGTATCAGCCTGAGTCTTGTGCTGGGAAGAATGTTTTTTCATCTAATATTCAGCGTTAAACCCAAGGCCTAAAGGCCTTGGAGGAAATGCTGCCTCCAATGGTTTTTTTGCCGGGTCAGGCTTACGGATGGTCTATGAATCTCTCTGCTCGCGAGGTAGCTTGGGCAACGCGATATACTCTGTTTCCCGGATTGTGTCGGGATAAGCGTCTATAGCTATTGTCAGCAACTTGGCTCTTGAAGCATTGCCAAGTGTGCCATAGTCCTCAAAGGACGCAGGCAGTTCAGTCAGCTCTGCATTTCTAGGGTTTGAGCAAGCCGGTCGGAAGCCGAGGTGACTGACGCTATTTCGCTCGCGCGGAAAAGCCTAGCACATGTCTAGGAGGATGCCTCATAGAGTATTGAAGTGTCAGTTACAGCAATGTTTGACGATACTGACTTGTGTTCTTGATCACCAGATTCTTGTATTCATGGGTGAAGGCCTTTGTGACGAGAAAACGCGTATTGTTGTTCAAGCATCTTCCCTGGATATTTGCGTACAAAGGCAGTTTTTACTTTTCAGGAGAAGAATTTAGTTTTTCTGATGCTTACGCAATTCTTCTTCAATGTTCGCTTGGAGATCGGGTGTAAGATCAGGCAGCTTCAAGGCGGCCTTAAGATGCATGAGGCCTTGTTCTTGCTGCTGTAAATAGTACAGGCAGAGTATGCCGAGACTGTAGCGGGCAGCCGGATCGTCATGAATGGCAAGAGCTTTGCTAAGCATTTCTTGCGCTTGTTGATAATTTTGGCGCTGATGCAGAATAACACCAAGGAGAAAATGTGCCTGAAAATTGTTGGCATCGTGGTCGGTAACGCGTCTGGCAAAGCTTTCAGCAGCATCCCACCGTTCAGCGCGCATGAGGGCGTCGCAAAGCTTGAGAATCAGGGCACTGTCCTGGGGATTGGCCTTGACCATTTGCATCAAGGCTCCAACTTCATCCATATCGCGTGTGATGGTTTCCGAAGATGCTTGAAAGTGCATTTCTTGGGGAGCATTCTTGACTGTCAGAGATGGGTGGAGCAGACGTTCTTTGAGCATGACAAAAAGCATAAGCATGAGCAGTACAGCAAGAAAAAGAATCAAAAGGCGCTGTTTGAGAGAAGTTTGTTGCTCGGTCATCGGCACTTCGGCATGGTCTTCCTTAAATAAGGACGCCAAACCGCCTCCTGTGATTTGTGATGGCTTTACGGCTTGTCAGGCAAAGAGGAACCTTGCCTTGTTGTGTGCTCAAGCTGTTGCAGACGTCTGAACAGCTTTTGCTGTTTGCGGCTGAGAAAGAGCGTATAGCCACCTAGACCCAACCAAACAAAAACATTAGCAGCAAGGAGCCAAGAAAAAGGTTCCATAGCAACCTCTCAGGCGGAATGGGAAAAAGAACACTGTTGTCGGCAGCTTTGGATGCTTGCCTGGGCTTTCAGCGTAGCCAGGCGAAGGCTGACAAGGCCGCCAAAAAAGAGACCGAAGGCCACAAGTGCGCAGATAACGGTGATGAGCATTTCCTGGCTCATCTGAATGCCCTGAGATGTAAAAACTGCAGGGTGAATAGTTCGCCAGATGCGTGAAGAAACAAAGACCAGGGGCACATCGAGAAATGCAAGAATGCCAGTGACAGCACAGAGCATGTGTTTGCGTTCTTCAGGAAAATCGAGGCTATGCAGCATCAACCAGCCTGCGTAGAGAAAACAGAGCACAAGAGCTGTTGTCAGACGGGGATCCCAGGTCCACCAGACACCCCAGGCTGTTTTTCCCCAGATAATGCCGGTTATAACGGTGAGGAGCGCAAGCAGCTCTCCCACCTCGCCTGCAGCTTTGGCTAAAAGCATAGCGCTGGGCTTGCGTTTCCAGAGAAAAGCCACAGAGGCGACAAAAACAATCATGAAGCTGACAAGACCCCACCAGGCAAGGGGGAGATGCAGATAAAAA
>JAGADH010000168.1 GCA_017613715.1 Desulfovibrio sp.
ATGTGGAAATGAGTGAGGAACTCGCTGCCATTAAGGGCATCAAAAACGGTGACGGTGTCATCGTGGAAAGCATCCGTGGCAAGGTGGAAGCCATTGCCATGGTTACGGTGAGAATCAAGCCTTTCACCATCATGGGTAAGACTGTGCAACTCATCGGCATGCCCTTTGCTTTCGGCTGGCTTACACCCAATTGCGGTGACTCGACCAACAGACTCACCACAGGCGTGTATGATCCCAATACCACCATTCAGGAAGACAAGGCCTGCATGGTTGATATCTACAAAGCAGGAAAGCTGACAGAAATTGCCTAATAGCAACGGGCGCGTTCCTTCCGGGAACGCGCCCGACAAGGAGATCACTCATGCCCAAGTCTTTTTTAATTGATACTTCTCGCTGCACAGCATGCCGTGGCTGCCAGATGGCCTGCAAAGACTGGCACAATCTTCCGGCCATTGAGACCAAACAGACCGGTACGCATCAGAATCCGCCAGATCTCAATCCCAATAACTACAAAATCGTCCGTTTCCGTGAGCACAAAAATGAAGAAGGCCGTGTGTTTTGGAACTTCTTCCCGGATCAGTGCCGCCACTGCATGGCCCCCATTTGCAAGGATGTGGCCGACAAGGTGGTGCCTGGCGCCATTATTCATGATGAAAAGACCGGTGCTGTGCTCTTTACGGAAAAATGCAAGGAACTGAGCCCAGAAGATGCTCAGGCCGTCATTGAAGCCTGCCCCTACAATATTCCCCGCCGCGAAGAAACGAGCGGCATGCTCAGCAAATGCGACATGTGCATTGACCGCGTGACCGAAGGCCTCCTGCCCATGTGTGTCAAATCCTGTCCTACGGGCACCATGCTCTTTGGCGAACGCAGTGAGATTCTCGCTGAAGCCAAGCGTCGTCTTGAAAAGCTTAAGAAGACCTTCCCCAAGGCCTATCTTGCCGATCCCAGAGACGTCAATGTCATCTATCTTTTGACGGAAGAAAAAGAGTACTACTACGAGTACGCATCCTTCATGTAGAAAGAACCTTTCTGCCCCATGACCGGGTGGGGCGGAAACGTTTTCTGGGTAAATCATCAACGTTCTTGTGAACAATCTGGGAGAAAGCATGCAAGTGTCACGACAGAGCGCGACAGAAACCCTTAACGAGATTGCGTCCTTCAGACCTGCGCTCAAAAGCATACTTGACGCTTTTGCTCCTCTGCTTGAGGCACGCGATGCTCTTGCCCAGGAAGTCATGGCAGACCTGAAGAACAGGCAGATCACCCTGCCTGCCTGTCAGGCCTCCCGTCTCAGTCTTGGGGTTTCGCTGCTTTCTGATCAGGATTTGCCCGATCTAGGCGATAGCTATGCCAAGGTAGCCCAAGCCTTGGTTCCGCAGCTTGAAAAGATTCCTGCGCTGTCCCAGTTGCCAACGCCTCTCGCGCAGGTTTTTCAGGCGCTCTCCGTGGAAGAGCAAAAAACCCTGTGTGAGGCGGTTTGCACCAATTCCCCCAAACTCCTGACGGAATTGGCCACAAAATATCAGCTTGACACGCTCGTGCTTAATCTTGCGGCCAGTTTTGTGGTTTCAACGCTTCTGCGCGGCCTATGCAAAGCAAGCTTTGAAGCTGATCAGGAAAAACCGTGGGACACCAACAATATCTGGCAGAAGGGCTACTGTCCGGTCTGTGGCAGTTATCCTGTCCTGGCCTGGCTTGACAAGCCGGTCATTGACGAACGCAATACCTATCTGCATGAAGGCGGCGGTCGCAAGCATCTTTATTGCGGCATCTGCGGCAGTGACTGGCGTTTTCTGCGTCTGGCCTGTCCGGCCTGTGGTGTTTCCCAAAGCAGGCAAATCGAAATCCTCACGGAAGAAACCAATACTCATGGGGAAGCCCTCGACTGGTGTACCAAGTGCAAATCCTACTGTCCTACTGTGGACATGCGGGAGCGCATCAATATTCCCCATCTTGATGCCCAGGCTCTGGGGATGCTCCACCTTGAGCTCATTGCTTGGGAAAAGAAACTCAAGCCTCTGCGTGCTTCCTTTTGGAATACCTTCGCTTGAGAAGCCGCAACAAACATCTTTCTACAGGAAAAACATTGGAGGCAGCGTTTCCTCCCCGGTCTTTCCTTCCGGGGTCTCCACGCTGAAAATATTGATGAAATATAGTCACCTTTTCCTGCCACTTTTGGCTCTGCTTTTTCTGCAGGCCGCAAGTGTGGCAGAAGCCAAAAGCATTCAGGATATGGCCGAGGTCATCAAAAATCCTGTGACACTCAAAGCCAGCACATCGCATCTTCTCAATGTCACGTTCAACCACACCTCACACCGTGGTATCAACTGTTTTGCCTGTCACCACGCCGCCTCTGAGAAAAAAGGCCGCTACGTTTCCTGTAGCGAGTGCCACGCTCAAAAAGGGCGCAGCTCTGAACCGCTTTCGACCTTTGCAGCTTTTCATGCCAAGGAATCCAAGCATTCCTGTTATTCCTGTCATCTCAGCAAGTCTCTTGAGGCCCCCAAGACCTACGGCAAGCATTTCTACAACTGCCGGCCTTGTCATTACGGACCCCAGGCCAAGTCGACAGCACAAAAGTAGTAATACGTTGATTGTGTTAGGGCGTGCTGCATCTGCAATAACAGCCAAAATGCGCCGGGGAGAAAAAGGCTGAACCTTTTTTCTCCCCTTTTTTGCCAAGGGCGCGCCCATTTCTTTGCTTCACAGACAGGCTACAAGCCAACTGGCCTGTCCCTGCAAGAACGACGACCCTCTCTTATAAAGTACGTTTCCGCACCGAGGAATGCTATATGAAGTATATCCACCTTTTTTTACTGATGGTTGCGCTTCTTTTTGCCGCCGAAGTCAGGGCAGACAGTATCAAGGGAATGGCCGAAACTATCAAAAAGCCCATCTCTCTCAAGGCGGAGAAATCCCATCTGCTTAATGTGACCTTCAATCACACATCGCACAGGGGCATCAGTTGTTTTACCTGTCACCACATGCCTTCGGAAAAAAATGGCCGCTACGTTTCCTGTAGCCAGTGTCACAAGGCCGTGGGCCGCAGTAAGAATGCCCAAAGTCTTTTTGCGGCTTTTCACGATAAGGAATCCAAGCATTCCTGCTATGCCTGTCACCTGAAGAAGGCCAAGGAAATGCCTGAGCTCTATGCAACGACATTCGTCAACTGCCGCCCCTGCCACTCCCGCATGACCAATGCCATACAAGGTCCCATGACCATCAAGGCCTCCAAGTCGCAACTGATGGATGTCACCTTCAATCATTCCTCGCATCAGGGCATCAATTGCTTCACCTGCCATCACAGGGTGAGCGACAAGGGCCGCTATGTGGGTTGCGAGGAATGCCATGTGAGCATGGGGCGTTCTCAGGAAAAGAACAGCACTTTCAATGCCTTCCACAGTAAGTCATCCTCCCATGCCTGCTATGCCTGCCATCTGAAGAAGGTCGAAAACAATCCCGAACGTTTTGGTTCGATCTTCTACAATTGCCGTCCCTGCCATCAGGGGGCGAGAGCTGCAAAGAGCAAGTAGCAGAAAGAGCTTCCGTTTTGAGCATTGCAGAGGGGGATTTTCCCCCTCTTTTTTTTGCCTGGCGCTCTTCTTGAGCTTTGTCACAAGGAAGACTAAAATCATACTTTCTGACCAAGGAGGACAGCATGTATCGCCCACTTTTTTGCCTTCTTTTCCTGCTGGTCCAGCTTCTCGGCTGTCAGGGACAAAGCCAGATGCGCGGCCTGGTTCATGATCAGTATATTTCCACAAGCAGGCCTCAGATCGCTGTGGGGAGCACCCTGCCTCTTCTTGGCTGCGAAAAACGCACCTTCAAACTTGAGGGCATGGGTTCCATGGGGGGCCTCAGTATCGACACCTGGATCAGCGTCTACGGATCAGCCCAGGGGCCCATGGCCATTGTAGCCCATGCTGATCTGCCCAGAGGCTGGAAATGGGATGCCAATCTGAGTCAGCCCTTCAATGTGCATGAAGATCGCCTCTATCTGGGTGAGATACCCTTTTTCGCCCAGACCTTCCTGAGCCTTCCGGGAAAAAATCCCTTTGTGGCTGACGAGACAGATCAGGGACAGACCGCAAAGCAGGCTCCGCTCTGGATCATCAGAAGCTATAGTCAGCGCTTCAACGACGATACCTCAAAAATCATTCTGGAATACCGCGAACGTCTGCCTGAGGGCGTGCATTCCCTGTCAAGCCTGCCCTATGGGCAGTCGGATCTTCTCAAGGATTTTGCCAGACGCGCCGAGCAGAGCTTCAGGCTCAGCTCCAAGCCCGCAACAGTGCAGAACGTCCGTTTTCAGCCAATTCCCTGTCTGCGCAGCCGCTACCTCGATGAGCACTTTTTCGGCACAGCAACGCCCGTTGAATCATTACGCATTTTTTAACAAAGAATCTCTGACCCATCGCCTGCCTGCAGAAATCGACACATAATGAGCTTTTTACGAATGCAAAAGTCAAAAAAGGAGAGTGCCTTTCCGCTCAAGGCTGAGAGGTGATTGCTATGCCGCTTGATCCCAGCGCCATGAACAAAGCTCGCGCTTTGCTTGCTCTGCCCACAGAAAAACTGCTTGAGCAGGCCACAAGCCTGCGTGAAGAAGCCTTTGGCAAGCAAATTGTCTTATGCGCCATCATCAATGCTCGCAGTGGCAATTGCAGCATGAACTGCGCCTTTTGTGCTCAGAGCAGTGCCAATCATACCCCCATTGCCAGCTTTCCCCTGCTGCCCAGAGAAATACTCAAAGAGCGCATCCTCGCACTGGCAGAACTTCCCGTCAGTCATATTGGCATTGTCACAAGCGGTGCGGCCTTAAGCACGAGCGAACTGAAGACTGTCACCGAGCTTTTTGCCTCATTGCCACAAGCCCTCCAGGCCCGTCTCTGCACATCCTTTGGCCGGCTCAAGGCAGAGGCGCTTGCCAAGCTCAGGCAGGCAGGTATCACGCGTTTTCATCACAATCTCGAAACAAGTGAACGTTATTATCCAAGAATCTGCACAAGCCAGGCCTGGCAGGACCGCCTGAGGACCGTTCAGGCCGCACGCAGGGCAGGCTTTGTCAACTGCACAGGCGGGCTTTTCGGCATGGGCGAGAGCTGGGATGACCGCATAGCTCTCGCCTTAACGCTCAAAGAAGAAAAGATCCGTCAGGTACCCATCAATTTTCTGCATCCGCACCCGGCAACACCCCTGGCTCGGCAAAAACCCCTGGATGCCGAAGAAGCGCTGCGCATCATTGCCCTTTTCCGGCACATTCTGCCTCAGGCGACCTTGCGTGTCTGCGGCGGTCGCCCCATAACGCTTGGCCCAATGCAGGAAATGATCTTTGCCGCCGGTGCCAATGGCCTGATGGTCGGCGACTATCTGACGACACAGGGACAGGCGTGCAAGGACGATCTTGCCATGCTGGACAAACTGGGACTTCACCATGCCATGGGCTGAACAAAAACACATACCTTTCTGCCTTGTCCTCACCGGCACAGGCACTGATGTGGGCAAAACCGTCACAACAGCAGCGCTCCTGGCAAGTCTGCTCGACCACCAAGACAAGGCCATGGCCGTCAAAATCGTGCAGACCGGCATTGCAGAAGGGAGTGCGGGAAAAACCGCGGCAAGCGACAGCTACCACTACCGTATGGCAGGCGCTGGTGCAGCATTCCCCACAGCCCAAACCCTGCACAGCTATCCTCTGGCTGCCTCACCGCATCTGGCGGCACGTCTTGTGGGGCAAAAACTCTCCTGCCAGGAGCTTGCCTCTGAAATCAGAACCTTTGTCTCGGCCCACAGTGACTACGATGTCCTGCTTTTTGAGACAGCAGGCGGCTTGCATGTGCCTCTTAATGAGCACGAGGACTGGCTCACGCTTTTGCCCCTGCTTGGCTTTCCTGTTCTGCTCTGCGCAGCCAACTGCTTAGGAAGCATCAACCATACTCTGCTCTCCTTGGACGCCCTTGAGCGTTCTGCCTGCAAGGTCCTTGGCCTTGTCCTGAATCAGACCCATCTCTGCCAGGATGAGAACGAGCGCAGTATCCTAAGCGACAATATCGCTTCTTTGAGGCAACGCCTGCCGCACCTGCCGCTCTCAACGCTACCCTATTGCGACTGCGAGCAACGCTTTCAGAAGCTCTCCCAGGCGCTTATTCCCTTACGGGAGCTCATAGTCCGCAGCAAAACGCCCAAACAAGCAACATCCCTCATTGAGCGCGATCGCGCCTCACTCTGGCATCCCTATAGTTCTGCCGAGGCTTCTGCCCCGCTTTCTGCCGTGCGCACAGCCTATGCCAACCGCCTTATCCTGGAAGACGGCCGAGAACTCATCGACGGCATGAGCTCCTGGTGGTGCGCTGTGCACGGCTACCGCCATCCGCATCTAGAACGTGCCATAAGCCGGCAGCTGGCCCAGCTTCCCCATGTCATGTTCGGCGGTTTGACCCATGCTGGGGCCATTGGCCTTGCCGAACGCCTCAAAAGCCATCTGCCAAAGCAGCTGAACCGGGTTTTTCTGGCTGATTCAGGCTCTGTGGCTGTGGAAGTGGCCTTGAAAATGGCCCTGCAGTATCAGTACGGGCTTGGCGAAAAACAGAGAAGACGCTTTCTTGCGCCGCTCGGCGGTTATCACGGCGATACCATGGGCGCCATGAGTGTCTGCGATCCTGTCAATGGCATGCACCAGCTTTTTTCCGATTGCCTGGCCAAGCAGATCTTCATGCCAAGACCTACGTGCCGCTTTGATCAGCCCTTCGATCCCCAGAGCCTTGAGCCTGCCAAAAGCCTTTTGGCCCAACGCGGAGAGGAAATTGCCGCTGTCATCCTTGAGCCCATTGTTCAGGGCGCTGGCGGTATGTGGTTCTACCACCCAGACTACCTCAAGGGTCTGGCAGAACTCTGCCAGCAGGCGGGAACTCTGCTCATTTTTGACGAAATTGCCACAGGCTTTGGCCATACGGGCAAATTCATGGCTCTTGAATGGGCAGGCGTTACTCCTGACATACTCTGCCTTGGCAAAGCCCTGACCGGAGGCAGCATGACTCTGGCCGCTACGCTCTGCACAGATACGGTAGCCCAAGGCATCTGTGCCCATGGCCAGGTCTTCATGCACGGGCCGACCTTTATGGCCAATCCCCTGGCCTGCGCCTGTGCTCACGCCTCCCTTGACCTGCTTGAAACAGGGGCCTGGCAAAAGCAGGTGCACGACATTGAGCAGGTCATGCGCTCTGAGCTTGCCGTCTGTGCCACACTTCCCAGTGTCGCTGATGTCCGCGTGCTTGGCGATATCGGCGTTGTGCAAACCAAGAGCCCTGTTGATTGCAGCGCGCTTAGCCGCTATTGCATAGCCAACGGCGTCTGGATCCGCCCCTTCAATAATCTCGTCTATCTCATGCCGCCCTATATCAGTCCCCTCGAGGATATCGCAACTCTCTGTAGGACAATTTTCCAGGCTCTGCTCACAACAGGCACAGGTATCTGAAGGCTTCCAGCATCAACACATTCCAAGGGTCGATATCCAAGAAGTTGAGTTTTTCAAGATAGCTCTGTTTCTGAGTTGTTTGGCGTTTTCTTGGCTGTCCTGTGTTGACGAGACATGGCTTGGTTCTTGCCGCCTGTAATACTGTAGGTCTGTAAATCTTGTGTTCTGGCTCCTTTACCGCTCATGTCAAGTGAAAGCTGTGGTGCGGGGAACAGAGCATCAATCGCCATCATCGATGCGGCAGTACCTACGGCTATCGCGCCATATGCAGCGCCAGCAGCCCAACCGCCCAGACCACCCGCCCACCATGTGAGCCGGCAGCGACTACCACCACGACCAGTTTCATAACAGCTGCGACAGGGTTTTTCCCTCCACCGCCGCCACCACGAACGCCGTGGAGGATTTCTATGAGTGCTCCGTGCCTTGGAAACGTCTTCGCCCATTGCTCACGGGGAATCTCAAAGCCATCGACCTTGACACGAGCAATTGCAGAAGCCTCCGGCACTGCGCTTCTGTGTAGGTGTGGTTACGGTTCTTCCTGAACGCTCCTGAGGACGATCTCTTCGAGAGACTGCCGCCAAGGCAGCACAGTTTTCGGGGCGCGGCGTGATCCCACCGCATACCAACAACTGTGAGATCCTTCTTGGCGTCTTCAGGCATGACTACCTCTTGGGCTTGGGCGCTTTTTCCAACCGGTTGGAAAAGCTGACGCATTTGAAATCCCACGAGGCACATGATGTCAGGCATCGGCGCGAGAAGGCCAAAGGGCAATAAAAAAGGCCACCGTTGGCGGGTAGCCTTCTGCTGTTAAGCAAAAAATCAAAACTACATGTGCTTCACGCGATCTCGAACTTCGTCTCTGAGCGCGGTGGGGAAGGTATCAGGATTCCCC
>JAGADH010000169.1 GCA_017613715.1 Desulfovibrio sp.
ATAGCCAGACCTCGCTCAGCGATCAGCTCTCCGGCCTGGTGCGGCTGACACGTTATGCTATGGAAGAGATGGGGCTTAGCGAAGATAGTCGTGTGACCTTTTCCAGGCTTCAGGAGTACTGCGATTCTGTGCAGGAACGAATGAGCCAGGCGGTTCAGGACGGATTAAACGCCCTGCACGTGGATCCCGCCAATGTCACCTATACGTTGGTTGAAGCTGGAAAACTCACAGCCCATAGTGCCGATAGCGCCGTTGAAGCCTTGGCGCAGCTTGCCTGTGATGAAAAAGCCAAGGAATCCAAGAATCTGGCAGAGCGACTTTGGAGTGCAGGTCTTGACCTTGATCAGGGCGTCAGCTTTGCTCTTGACAGCGAGGGCAAGGTTACCGGCATAGGCACAAGCGCAGCGTATCAGCAGGTTCTCGAGAGTGAAGCTTTGACCTTTCAAGATCTGAGCGGGCATATCCTTGCAGCCCATGTGGATGCAAACATTGATTTCTCCCTCAAGACCAATGACGATGACAGTGTCACCGTCAATTCTTCCAAAAGCCAATACAATAACGTGCTGCAGGCCTTTTTTGATCAAAATAGCGCGATCGTCCAGGACTATCAGCGCAGTGAGGCCCTGTCGCAGATTGAGGAGGCGAGAAAATTCATGGCGCTCTCTCCCAAGGATATGCGTACGCGTCTGCAGCTTGAATCCATGGCAGCCTGGTGGGACAACCAGAACAGTTCTTCTTCGCAGTCTTCCTTTGGTCTCTACAATAACGGCTCGCTTTCAAGACTGAGTGGTATCAATATCAATGTCTGAGCTTGGTCAGACACCTCAAAGTGACCTCTCCTGTCCCTCCATGTTGTGAGGGACTTTTTTTTTTGTGGGGATGTGTCTTTTCAGTGGGTATTCAGATACTGGGCAAAATCATTGTAGGAGGTGCGACAGGCAAGTTGCGAGTTGTTCAGCGCTTTGCGCACATGCGGATAAAAACCTTCTCTGACGCCCACGTCAAGATCGGAGAGATAGATGTGTACGGATTTGAGAAAGGCTCTGAAGGCACGTTCCTTCAAGGGGCTGTCTTTGAAGGGAGGTTCTTCGGCATAGGCCAGAAGGAGGGTCAGGCGTTTCTGCAGATCAATGATGGCCTCGCGGGAGATCGTCTCTCGGCTTAACTGCGCTGTGATCTCGGCAAAAAGGGCAAAAATGCCTCTTGCGGCAATGATTTGCCGGCGCAGAGGCGATTGGGCAAGAAAAAGATCCTCAGCAGGCAGACTTTCTGTTTCAAGAAGGGAAAAATAGCTTTTGCGTGCCAAGACAAACTGCTCATAGCTTTTATTGATCTGAGCTGCCAGGCGTTTGCCCCGTACCCCCTCATCTATGATACTCGTGTCCTGAACATATTTTTTGAGTTCATCATAGCTCTTAAGCATGGCATCAAGGTGCTCTGCCATGAGAGCAATCTGTTCAGCCATCTTTTGCTTCAGCTCAGGCGGCAAGAGTTGGTCAGGCGGCAGAAGTCTCTGCATGGAGCTTGCTCGTCCGATTTTGACTTTCGGCAGAATAGCCAGCTCCCATTCGCCAAGGTAGATGCGTATGAAAAAGGCTATGCGGTCAGCTTGAGCAAACCAGCCTTCGGAAACAACGCTTTCAGCCGCATTGGCAAACTGCAGCACCTGTGAGGCGTGCTTGAGCTTTGCCTCGGACACTTCAGCTGTGGAGCTGTTGGCCACACGTATGCGAATTGCGGCGATGGGATCAACGCTTTCCCTGGTCAGGTCTGTCCTGGCTTCTTCTTGCTTTACGCTTGGAGCTTCATCCGCTTTTGCTTGATTGTTTGGTTCAGGCTGAAGAAAAAAGGCCATTATGGCGAAAAAGGCGAGGATAAGCACCACAATGAAGCGTGGGCGCATCCTTTCTTGTGTCTGATTCATGGCTATCCTTGCCAGCGAGGGAGTCTTTCGGCCTTTAGGCCTGTCCCTGCTCCTGCGTGATATAGGCTGAGAGCTCTGTCAGATCCATGCTCCAGGGATAGTCTCCTCCCTGCAGAAGCTCGCCCACTCCGTAAAAAAGGGTGCCGGCATGTCTGGCTGCATCAAGGTCCGTGGTGGCGTCTCCGACCATCAGTGTCTGCTTTGGGGCAATACCGGCTCTTGTGACAATGTTTTGCAAGAGAAGAGCTTTCTCAGGAGGTGAACCAAAGATGCCGTCAAAATACCGGGCAAGATCGTGTTCAGATAGGACCTCCCGCTGCTCGGCTTCCGGAGCGCCTGAGCAGACATAGAGGGGCAGCTGTCCATGCCAGCGTTCAAGCACCTCGCGTGCTCCGCGAATTTCGCGGCATCTGCTCAGTTCTTCTCGGCAGTAGGTCTTGAACTTCTCGGCAAACGCCTGGGATTCTGCCTGCGTGATCTCGCGACCCAGTATTTCGCGGTAGAACCAGGCAAACTTCTCATAACGGCTGACGCCGCCGTGGCTTTGGTGAAACTGCACAAAGCGTTTTTCAGCTTCAGGCCCATAGGGTGTGGCCAAGCGGGCAAAAGCCTGAGTTTTGGCGGGAACGCTGTCGAGCAGCACCCCGTCACAGTCAAAGACAAGGCAACGCAGAGCCATGAAAACCTCGCTTTAGCGTATTGGGCTTCAGGTATGTCAGCCGGCTATGGTCGAAAGGGCCTGGCATCCATGCAGCGTTCTGTGCAAGACAGGGGAAAGCCTCTGGCAGGGCGCGGGATTTGTCAATGCGGCAGGGGCTTGCTGTTTTGTGAATCCTGCCTCTGACCGATAACCTTGGCAGGAACTCCCGCGACAATGCTAAAGGGTGCCACATTCCGCGTGACTACAGCACCTGCCCCGACAATGGCTCCGCGGCCAATGTGCACGTCGGCGGTGATCACACAGTTCGCACCAATCCAGACATCTTCGTCAATATGAATAAAGCCTGAGGTATGCCCCTGATCCATAATAGGAATGTCTGTGCGGGCAAAAGCGTGATTGGCCGCACGCAGAACGCTTCCCGGACCAATGGCTGTGCAGGCGCCGATAGTGATTTCCCCTTCATCGGCTGAAACATGCACAAGCGGGGAGAGAGCCACGCGCGGGCCAAGCTCAAGGCGACCGTGATTGGCAGTGAGAAAGACACCGCGACCCAGGCGCACCTTATTGCCAAGGCTGATGGCTGAGCACTGAATAAGCGTGAGTCCTGTAGCAAAGCGCACGCTGCCGCAATGCTTAAAGAGCGGGCGCCAGGCGATCAGTCTGAGCAGCATGCCTAACGGTGTGGGAATCCAGCCAAAGAGTGCGATCCAGAGCTCTTCAGCAGCCTTGCGCAGGCGCGTGAACAAGGACTGCTTTCGGGGGATCCCGTTATCCACGCACGCCTCCACCATAGCGCTGCATCAGGGGATCTCCGGTCATCAGGCGTGATACGCGGGCCAGATCTTCAGGGGTGTCAACGCTCCAGGTACGGAAATTGGTGGGAACCATGCGAACCTTTTCGCCGTGTTCGAGAATGCGCATCATATCAACGGATTCATAGATCTCAAGGGGACTTTCTTCCATGGCATTGAAGCGCAGCAGATAGTCGCGGCGGAAGGGGATGATGCAGACCTGTTTGCGCATGGGCACTTTGTCTGCACCCTTTTTGCGCGAGGGGATGGGTTCGCGTGAAAAGTAGAGAGCATCGTTGTTGCGGTCCACAACCACTTTGACCTCATTGGGATCCTCGAATTCCTCAAGGGTTTCCATTTCGGCCATCAGGTTGACGACATTGATTGAGGGATCATCGAGCATGGGCTTGACGGCACAGTTGATCATTTCGGGCTGCACCATGGGTTCATCGCCCTGAACCATGACAACAATGTCCACGCGTTGTCCTGTATTCTTTTCAATGGTCAGGAGCGCCTCAGCTGTGCGCGTTGAGCAGCGCACATGCTGGTCACTTGTCATGATGCAGGATAATCCCGCATCTTCACAGTATTTTTGAATGATTTCATCACATGTGGCCACATAGGTGTGGCTGAGCAGATCGCTCATGGCTGTGCGAAAGGCAACATGACCAACCATGGGCACATTGTGGATGAGAGCCAGAGGTTTGCCCGGGTAGCGGCTCGATCCCATGCGGGCGGGAATAATGGCAATGATATTCATAGTGAACCTCGTTTGGCGTAAGAAGGAATAGCTTGGATGACATAATCCCGTTAGTCATCTGTGGGCAGAAGATAGCCGCCCTCCTGGGAGAGTTCCGGGTGCAGAGAGCGATGTTCTTCTTCCATGACCCGGAGAATTCCCTGACCCAGATCCACGGTCAGCGGCGGCACAAGTTTTCTGCCGATGCGCGGCATGAAGGCATAGGGGGTGATCTGATAATGACCGCTATTGGGATCGTTTTGGAAGCAAATGTCCAGTTTTTTGCCGAGCATTTCCTCAATCATCTTGAAAAGATCACCAACCCGCATGGGCTGATTGCCTGAGATGATAATATTTTGGTTTTCGTACTGCGCATCAAGAATTTCAAGCGTTGCCGAACTGGCATCATCAACATGGACGTATTCGCGCAAGGCTGTGGGCGGGCCGTAGTAGGTGATGGTGCCGGTGGTCAGAGCCTCATGCACAAAACGATGGATGGCGTTACGATTGTCAGCCCTTGGTCCGTAGAGTGAGCCATAGCGCAGAATGGTATAGGGAAGCCCGTGCATGCTCTGATAGTTCTCAATATAGATTTCACAGGCCTGTTTGCTGCAGCGGTAGAAACCGCCGGATTTGCCGTAGACATAGAGTGACGAGGCAAAAACATAGCGCTTGACTTTTTCCTTACGGCAGGCCTCGAGCACCATGACATTGCCAAGCACATTGATGCGCGCTGTATCCACAGGGCGGGCATTGGCCTCGCCGATGTCGGCAATGCCGGCATAGTTGAAGACAAAATCGGAACCTTTGACAGCACGGTTGACAACCTCTTCATCGAGAATATTGCCGCAGACCATGGTTTGCTTGGCCTTGAGCCAGGGTGAGGGATTGAGGTCGACAATGGTCACGTTGTGGCCGGCTGCGGTCAGTTTGTCGCAGATGTGGGAGCCAAGAAAGCCTGAGCCACCGAAAACTGTGATGTTCAAGATAGATCCTCCCTAAAGAGCAAGAGCATGCTTAGACTTTTGGCCTTTCGGCACTTTTCCAGAGAAAGACCGAATCTATGCCATAGGCAATGAAACGGGTTCCTCTGGAAATTTCGTCGGAAAGCTCTGAGGGATTGGGTTGAACAATGTGGAGTCCCATGGGTACATTGCGTCTTTGGCAGGCTTTGCGGATGCGAGCCATGGCCTCTTTGAAGTCGGCATGCTCAAATTCTCCGGTCAGTCCCATACTGCCTGAGAGATCATAGGGACCGACCATGATGGCATCAAGCCTCGGATGAGCAAGAATGCCGTCGAGCTGCTCAAGGGCTCTGATATGCTCGATTTGTGCCACAATGAAAATCTCAGGCGTGATTTTGGCCCGGTAGCTGTCAAAGGCTTTGCCAAAGCAATTGGCCCGGCAATAGCCGACACCGCGGTATTCATGGGCAGTCTGACCAGCATCGCGCCAGCTGTCCTGACCTGGATAGGTCGCAAGATCTATGGCCTCCCGTAATTGATCGGCACTTTCGATCATGGGAAAGATCAGACCGTGAGCCCCTGCTTCAAGAGCGGCCTTGATGCGGGTTTTTTCGGCTATTGGCAGACGTGCAAAGGGAACGGCACCACCGACTTCAATAGCTCTGAAGATATCCGGCAGTATACTTGGTCCGAATGAACCGTGCTCCATATCACAAGCAACCCAGTCGTAGCCTGCTCTGGCCATCAGTTCGGCAACATCGGCGGAAGGAATCTGCAGCCAGGTGCCAACCGTAGCTTTGCCCTTGGCCAGCTCATCGCGAATTTCATGTATTGTCATGGCGATTGCGGTGCTCTTCGCCAAAGAAGGGAGAAGACGCACCTGCCTCCTTTGTAGTTGCAAGCAGTTGAAAGAGAAAACGTAAGGATCTTTGAAAAAAACTTTACCCTTTGAAGGCTGGCAAAGCCAAGAATCTTTGCCCGGATGGTGCCTGAGAGTAAACTCTTTGATCGTACAGTTCCAAACTATTCAGAAGCCCCTTCTGTATAATCTGAAAAGCCCTTTTGAGGGCACAGAGGCTCAGCAGAGTGAGCCTCGAAAAAAGATTTTCTATTTTGAGAGATGTTTCTGAACATAGGAAACGAAGGCTTTACCAAGGTTATTGCGAAAGGGCTTTGAGAGCAAAGTCGCACCCAGAATGCGGAAAAGAGGATTTTTGGAATCTGCAAAAAAGCGTTTTGGATCTTTTTGCAATTTGATCAGGAGACGGTCTTTGCGAGTCAGGGCAACCCCCTCTTCAGAGACAAGGTTCATTGTCCGATTCTGCAAAAATTCTTCATAGGCCTCTTTTGCCGACTCACTTGCTCTCGCTAAACTCATGGGCAGCGATCTGGTGAAGGAAGAAACAGGTTTTCCACTTTCAAG
Organism: Desulfovibrio sp.; assembly: GCA_017613715.1. GTDB lineage: Bacteria > Desulfobacterota > Desulfovibrionia > Desulfovibrionales > Desulfovibrionaceae > Desulfovibrio. Next base: position 6,504 of record JAGADH010000169.1, read on the forward strand.
AAGGGAAAGATGAGCCAGAGTAAACTCAGGTGCAAATTCACGAACATCGCCCCAAAGTTCGACAGAATCGCGCAGATGGGCAAGGGCATCGATCAAAACAGGATCACTCTGATTATTCTTGAACCAGAACAGTTCATAGTCGGCTAAAAGACGCAGGATAGTATCCTTGTCTGCAAGAAACGGCAGTGAAAAGAGCTCATTCAGAAAAGCAACTGTGTGATTTTGAATGGCGTAGAAGAGCTCCGCATCATAGGGCTCGTCATCCATGACGGGGACTATCCGGTCTTTCTTTTTTTCGTAGGCACGGACGGTTTGCTTGGGGAAGTTTGCAAATACAGATTCAACAAAAATGAGAGAAGTCTTATTTGTTGTAAAATTATATCGTATATTATCGCCTTCAGAAGGCAGGATACTTCTGAAATAATAGTAAATATTCTTGGTCTGCTTTTCCGCAGCCAAATTGAGCAGGCGGCCAAAGAGTGTCTGCGTATAGCCACGCCCCCAGAACTCAACAAAAGCGAAATCTTCTGAAAAATCAATCTCTTGTCGCAGATAGTCAAGGACTATCTGACGCTTTTCTGCCGCTTTTTGCAAAAGGTAGTTTTTAAATTTTTCAGAATATTGGAAATATCTAACAATAGACTTGACATCATGCTTCGTAATGCTCGAAGAAAAGCCTAAATTGAGTTCAGGAAAAAGTTTTTGAAAGGTACTGTGGTTTATATTAATGGATTTAAGTAGTTTGGAATAGCAATCGACGCCTACGAAATTGCCGAAATTGGAAAAAAATTCTTCATCAACTTCCTCAATCATAGCAGGAAGTCGCCAGACCTTTCTAGATCCATAAATATATTTTGTTCGTATTTGATCAGTCAGATTAAGTTTAGTCAGGTAAGAGTCGGCAATAATTTTTAAAAAATAGCCGTCTCTAGAGATAAAGTATAAGGTTTTTGTCTTGTTTCTAAGAGCATGGGTGATGACCCAGGCGATGTAAGGAATAAAACAGAAGCCAAGATGGGCGTAAGCGTAGTACTCCTTATGAGAAAGACTGTGCATAAAGCGTGAGCGTGCCAGCAAGCCAGCAACAAGATAGGCGTCGTAGTGCCTACAAAAAGTCACGAGTCCCTCTTCAAAGTCATTGAAGGCAGGAATTTCGTGAATATGAGGGGTAATGCCAAAATTGCCAGCAACAGTGCTATCAGCAAACGTGTTATCGCCATAGTGATGCCATTCGGTATAGCGAAAGGGGGCAAGCGCGCGGTAAACGGCAAGATATAATTTTTGCGTTGTTTTTTGGACGCGCTGCGTGCTCGAGAGAAAAATTTTGGCATTGGCAAGCGTCTGACTCACTATACCCAGCATTTTCCTGATAATGTCTTCAGGTAAATACATGTCAGATATAAGCACAACCGTTTCATTTTCTAAAAGAAGACTTTCTGCGTATTCAATGTTTTTCTTAATAGGAATAACATTTGATAGCTCTAATTCTATTTCCCATTTTTTTAAAAGTTCAACTTGCAGAGCCTTCAGCTCATAGACATCCTTCAGACGATCAAAAATACCGTCAAAAGTAATTTCAAAGTCACCTTGTGACTTTTTGACATATTCTCGGACACTCGCTTCAGCATCTATCCTAATTTCGGCATAGCGAATTTTAAAAATCTCAGGAAAGCCTTCATTGCTGGTAGCAATTTTTTCCTGTACGCCATAAAATATGCCACATGGCTTAAGCACATGCCTGGAAATTAGTGTGTCAAAGATGTCAAAGCTATATAAAGTTGATTGGGGTGCCTCTTTGACCTGGAAAGCGTAGGCTTGTTCAATGATATTTGCACAAGGGTCATTTGTCGTATATGACCAAAACTTATTGTAAATATTTTGATGGTTTTCCTGCTTAACCTGCTCAGACGAGACAGTCTTTAAAGATTCTAAAAATTGATCAAAATTATCACAAATTAAGCCATGCGTATTGCTAAAATAATCATATAAGAGAAACTTATTTTCATCGTTATAATCAAAAATATAACGAATAAATTTGGTTACACCTGCTGCTAATAAGTCATAATACATGGATGAATAGTCAATAATACCGATCTTGACGTATTCAAATATCTCGTAAACATCATAGGTGTTATCCCATAAAATCAAATTATCGCAATTGTCAGCAATTTTACTAAATTTATCAAAATAAAAATCGTTGGTAATCTTGGGATGGAGTTTTATGATGAGAAGAATATTACACTGCTTTAATGTCTCAATGAGTGCGTAGATATTTCGGATGGCTTTGTAAAGGAAATTTCGGGAGTCGTGTTCACGGTAGGTAGGCACATAGAGGGCAACTGTTTTTCCTTCCATGCCATCCAGTACGCGCTTGGGGTCATAGGTGCGTTCAAGAACTTTTGTGCATCTTGGATAGCCAGCTCTAATGATTTGATCATCACGCAAATCGAGCTGCTGTTTAAAATGCTTCTCCATAAAAGGTGAAGTTGCCAAAAAACACATGTGTGTATGATAGAAATGATTATATCTGATGTATTTTTTGGCAATCTGCATCCCAAGAAAATCACGCGACCAACAGCGCTCAATGGCTTTTAAGCCAACTCCGTGAAACAGATTAATGAGTTTGGCATTTAAAAGTGCATCAGGAAAGTTTTCCTTGACTTGCTCAACAACATAGAACCCGACCTTTGGCAGAACCTTGTCTGCGATCGGAGAGTTAAATGTAATAGCATTGTAGCCTAAATCTGTTATATAATCTGCTATTTTTTTGCTTTCACTGATATAACATGCAAAGATATCTTTTCTGTTTTTGATAATATACAAAAAAAGATACTTGACATTCCCGGCAAACTGATTGCCACTGTTGAAGAGCCAGATACGGCTCCTTGGGTAGGAATTGATCTGTTTTTTTAGGTCTTTGTGGGCATCAGTCATTTTCATAGAAATCCTTAAAAATAATTCTTTAGGCAATGCTTCAAAAAAATATTTATGTAACTATAAAAACATATACTTTTTTAGTGTATAAAATTGCTATAATAAATCAAATTTTAAAAACTAGAAAGGGGTAAGTGTAAAGGAAAAAAACTTGGGTGTAAGCTTTATTGTATGTATAAAATTTTTAGGAAAATTATGTAGTAAAGCATGAAAGATGGGTATTATGAGATATTAAAAATTCTTATACAGTATAGTTTTATAAGGGAGATTCTTATCGCGTGTAAAAATATCACCGAGTTCCGAGGCTGTTTGAAAGGATGTGTGAGCGGATACGATTTTTTGCAGTGAATTTTTTATCTCATCACGGTCGATGAAGCTCTTGGCCATCTCAAAGTCGGCTCGTACACTACGACTTGAACCTATGAGTGTCAGACCTTTTTCAAGGATTAAACGGGTTGGAACAACAGGCGGAACTTCCGAGACACCCATCAAGATAATAGTTCCGGTTGGATTGATTTTTTGAACCGCCATTTGAATGGCATTTTGGGCGGCATTGCCGCCGACACACTCAAAGAAGACGTCTATCTCAGCTACATGCGATGTATCTTGGATGTTGACCCGGTGCGTGCAGAAGGAAAAATTCAACAATTTTTCATCGTGCTTGCCAAAAACAGAAATCTGCGCTTTTGGGAAAATAATACGCAGCGTTTGTGCCATCATATATCCCATGCTACCATCGCCAAGTACTCCGAAGCTGGTCTTCTCCGTTACCTTTCGGATCTCGGTCAGGCGACCATAGGCCTGCACGCATACGCTCATGAGTTCAGTAAAAACATAAGGCCAAACAGGCGTTTTTGTAATGGGGATGAGCTCTGAGCGATCCATAGCCAGCACTTCCTGGCAGAAGCCATCCCTATTGCTAGAGCGAAAAAAGGCACCGATTGCATAGTTACTTGCTTTGACCTGCGCGTCAACGCCACCAGGAAGAAGAATGCAAAAAGAACCTTCCGGAAATTGGTGCAACGGATCAACGACTATTTCTCCAACGGCCTCGTGAAAGAGCGAGATCGGCAATTTTTTTTCTAGCACCTTAGGAGGTCGATTCCCCTGAAAATACCTCTGATCTGCTGCGCAGATAGAGAGGTAGCGTGGTCGAACGAGCACTGCGTCTTCAGCTGGCTTTTCGATGGCGAACATAGGCAGGAAAAGGCCCGGCTTCACCAACCGAATGACTTCCTTAATCATGGAGCTCTCCCAGGAGGAAGGAAGCAATATGAAAATCGTACTCAGTTGTGATTTTTATATTGAAGACATCTCCTTGTACAAGTCCAACGGTTTGCCCATTCTCGCTTAGGATACGTGCGGCATCAGTCACATTTTCCAAATAGGAACGATCAAGCTTGGCATAGATCTTAAGATATGATTTTAAGCGAAAGCTTTGCGGCGTTTGCCCCTGATACATTTTTTTTCTATCTGGAATTGAAGATATCACAACATTATCTTCTGACACTACTATTGTATCAGTGGCAGGTATAACGGTATCTGCTGCGTCATATTTTTCAAGAGCTTTAATATTTTCTTCGATCACTCGCAGCGAAATAAAAGGACGGGCGACATCATGAGAGACGACTATGTCGGCATCGCTTGCCTGGTAGGTATCATCAATATACTTTACGGCATTATAGAGAGATTCTTGACGCGTTTGACCGCCTTGACAGACGTCAATATTTTTATAGCGTGGATTGGAAAGAAGGTCTTTTGTGTGACTCATCCAAATAGAGGGAGCAACGACCACTATTTTTTGGATTTTTGGGCAGCAGAGGAACTTATCAACAGCAAGTCGCAAAATCGGCTCACCACGAATTTCCAAAAATTGCTTGGGGATTGAAGAAGTTTTCATGCGGCTGCCGCTGCCAGCAGCAAGAAGAACTGCATAGATCATTGATGCTCCTTAGCTAAGCTCAGAATAAAGTCACAGATTCTCTTAGTTGAAGTCCCGTCACATGACGACAGATATCGTTCAATAAGACTATCATAGTTCTTTGGGCAACCAATGTTTTCAACTATCTTTATAACAAGATCAGCTTCGTTTGAAGAGGTGGTCTCTGGGAACAGTTCGTAAGGAGAAAAATAAAGTTCCCGTTCATGGTCAATGTACAATTGATAATCTGGCACATAAAAGAGTATGGGCCTGCAAAATGGGAGAAAATCGAAAAAGATGGATGAGTAATCAGTAATTAAAAGCGAGGCTTGTTCTAAGGCTTCAAGCTGGGGAAGCTGTGACCAATCTTCCCAGCCATCTGAAGCAAAAGGACCAGGCACAGTTGGATGCGAGCGAAAGCACAGTCTTGCCGAAATACCATTTTTGGCAAGGGCGTCCTTGATCTTCTTGGCGTCTGGGAGCTGTGGCATGAAACGCGTGGAATGCTTTGTACGAAACGTCGGTGCATAGAGGATGCTTGTCAGCTCTGGCGCCTTGCGTGGACTCGACAAAACCGCGTCCATTCTTGGACTTCCATAGGCTTTCATCTGGCAATCTTCGAGATGAAAGGCCTTTGCATAGATTCTTGACGTATACGGAGATGAAGTAATGAAATACGAGAGCGATCGATGAATACGACGAATTCTCTTTTCTTCTCTCCTGGCGTCCACCCCCTTTCTTTTAGCATCAAATCCAATTTTTTTATAGGCTCCCAAGGCATGCCAGCAGTTGATAAGGATTGTCTTTTTGATAAGTGGGACTACAGTTGCCGGAGAACTAGCATCTATGGCAATGACTTTTGCACTTGCTAGGAGGCGTAGTCCGGCATAGAGATTCGCAAAAAACCATTCGGCGGTGATTGATACGGTCGGAATCTTCCTTTTCTTAAACTCTTCTGCCAGAGCTGTAATGTTGCCATACTGATCGTTATTTGAAGAAGAATAAAGAATAATAGAATTCTGTTTCTTCAGTATACAGAAAAAACGATAGTAGAGATTTCGTGTTAAATTTTTGATTGCGATCCGTATCTTTCTTAAATTCATATATTACTTCGGTCGCTTAAAAAGATTGAAGATAGTTCTAATAAAGCTTGGGTGATTTTCTTCAGATACAAACTTTGCTGCTAGCTTATTCATTGGCCAAGGAATATATTGGTAACTACGTACATCAAGAATCCCAGGCCATTCTTTGGGCTTTCTGGCAACCATCATACAGTCACCAAACATTGAAAACCAGTCTCTAGGGGCGTGGATCGGAGCTTCATTGCAAGAGACGTGTTCCGGAGTGAGGTTAGCGTATTTGGCAAGCGCAAGCATGCCATCAGAATCATAGCGATAGGTGTCAACAGGATAGCGGTGACGCAACTGATGACGTGGCGTAATAACGCAGAGAAGGCCGTTTGGTTTGAGAATACGGGCCATTTCTTCAAAAAGAACCCAAGGGAATTCTACGTGTTCAAAACACTGACCACTTATAATGACATCATAGGAATCGTCGCGAATTTCAGTCCAGCTATACGGCATTCTGGGAACGATATCAACATTTTTGCCAGCAGCCATATCAAGTCCTACGTAGGAAAACTGGGGCTTTGGAAATAATGGCTTATAGCTGCCATTGACATCACAACTTCCGACATCAAGCACAGAGATGGGATGCGATCTCTTTGTTGTGATTTTCATTAAATAATTTTCAACAAACCATTCCATGCGTAAGAAAGAACTCTTGTGCACTAGCATCCTCCAGGATAATAGGCTATACAGATGTTTTTAAAACTGTGCGCATAAAAATAAAGGGTTATCAAGCGTTCTGAAATTTCCTGCAGGTACGGAAGAGTGCTTTCATCATCTGAGAGCATAGAAATACTTGCATAATACCACGAAAAAAACTGCAGAAAAATATTTTTTCTAATACATCCAAAATTTTTGTCAAAGACATAATGCTGTGCATAACCAGAATGCTTGGCAACAGCATCCAAATAAGGATCACGTGCAATCAGCTTAGTGACGGCTTGCCAGGATTTACTCCCATGACAAGAGATATACTGACTGTCAAGAGCTTGGGCAAACGTGGCACGATGGAAGACACAATCAAGATTAGATGAGATGATTTTTGACAGCTCCCATTCTTTAATGGCTAGAGCTGGCTTTGCACTCTCAAAGTAGAAAAAATCAGCATCTGTCTCTGCAAGATAAAGTCCAGTATAAAGAATTGGTAAAATCTCGAGCATTGTATCGTTAAATTTCGGAAAAACGTCCGATACGGCCTCTTTTGCCGGTCCAAGTGGGATTTTGTGTCCTGAAAAAAGTATTGCATCCTCAGTTATACCAATTTTTACGAGACTTTGCTTGCGCTTACCTTCTTGGCATTGATCAAAGGCAAGTATATTTGGAGCGCCAAGAATAGTTTCCGTCAGGCGGAGTGAGTTTTTTAAGCTGACTTTTGATTCTGTATGAAAATTTTTACGAATAATATTTTTTTTTAAAACAACCTGAGACATACGTTGTACAATATCAAAAAAATCGAGATCTCTGAGCCTCTTATAGGCATAACAATAACAACTATAGTTTGTTGCATATTGTGTTAAATATTCTGGGATAAAACGGCTCACTGATGCGCGTATGTGCTCATGATCATACTCTAATTTTTCTGCTTCTGCGTAGTCTTCAAAATTCTCATTTGGATAAAGGAGAAAAATTCCTCTTGCGTGCGTCGTCGGTAGGAAGTTGTAGGTTGCGTCGATAATACTGATCTCACAATCTTTAAGTTTATTGAGAATTAGCTGTGGTGTAAGCGCACTAGGCTCATTTTCTCGCAATAAGAAAGTCAATTTTGCTGTATTTTTGCAAAAGAGAATGGCCATATGTGAGAGCGTACCAATAGTCATGGCAAGCTCTTCTGCATGATCAATAATACTGATTTGCTCAGAAAGCGAATATTCTTCAAGTGCTACAATTTGGTATCCATTATTCTGATAAATTTCCTCAAAGAGTGGCTCACCAAGACAATCTTTTCTTGTAAAATGTGAACGTGTTAAATAAAGTTTTTTGCCTAGATCTTTATTCTCGGCATGCAGCTTCATCTCTTGGTAGATACTAGCAAAATAGTCTTTATAGAGCGTTGAAAATAAAATAATTGATTGTTCTGGTATGTAAAGAGTGTGTACTAGAACGGGATTTGTAAGAACAATGGTGCGCTCAGAAATTCCTAATAAATCGAGGATGACATTAAAATGAGGTGGTACAGACTGGCCAGTATTGACAAAGAGAATGGGCAAATCAGCATAAAGTTGTTTATGTACAAACCAAAGTCGTGATATTGTCTCTGTAATCGTATGGCCAAAAATATCAATTATTACGCCGCCAAATATAGCACTTTCTAGTGATTCACTTTCTTTTACAGGATAACTTGTCGTTACTGAATAATTTAATGTCTTGTTTTTTGCGTGACGAAATAAGCCAGCTAGAAAGGACCCGTTTTTGGTACTTACGCCGCCTGCATAGACAATATTTGCACCATAAGATTTTGCTGGTTTGCAGGGTAGGACATACGCATCAGAAACAATTTTGCACTCAAGTTCTTTTAAATCAACATGTTCTGTATTAATTATTCTCTCTATTGCTTCTTTGCCTTTAGATGTATAAAGTTTTGGCATATGCCGACCTCTATTTAGAGAACTCCTGAACAAATGCATCTATATCGTTTGAACTCAATTTCTCTTTGTTAGCATGCAACGTATTTTCATCCCAATTCCACCACGCTATTTTTTGTAAAGATGAGCAAATATTATCCGGAAAGCGATATCCGATGATTGTTGCGGGTGATCCTTGGGCAATTGCGTAGGCTGGAATATCTTGAGTTACTGTTGAGTGCGGGAGGATAATCGATCCATTATGGATAGTAACAGGCGCAAATATTTGCACACCATTGTAAATTGTTACATCGTTTTCAATAATAATTTTTGAAGTTTGCTCAACTTTGCAACCTTCTTCAAAAAAATTTGTCACTGCTTTGCCTAATAAATCTGGATAAATACATGTAATATCATCTTTAAATGTTGTATAATCGCCAACTGTTATGCTGTATAATGCATTTTCTGGGATAACACTAAACTTTCCTAGCGTGTGTTTACCAACAGAAATGCATCTTTTGTGGATGAGTTCGCGCATCTGAAAGCGTGTAGATGATTCTGACAAATCTGAGAGTTGCTTCGCTGCGATTATGCGAAGGTCAATAGTTCGATTCCATTTTCCTATAAATGTAGAATATATTTCACTTGAAGAAGACTCGTCATAGTTAAAGACGGATGTTTGTACATTGTTTTTATTGTACAGAATGAGCGCATCGTCTCGTACGTCCCAGAAGCGTTCGTTATCATTGCCTTTTGAATCTATATCAATTATGACATGGTTGTCACCAAATTGAAACTTCCTGGCATATGCCCCATTTTTGTGACTAAAGATGCAATATAAATTGAGGACATCGATCATTAATTTTGCCTTCCTGTTTTTTCTATTACTATGCCAGATTAATGGTGTTTTTCTAGCCTTACCAGCAGATCTGCTATTTTACGTCACTAAACATTATATATCTTTTTGTAATGGGTTTCTCTGTTTTATAAATATAAAATTCTTTTTCATGCGTAATGTCTTGAACGCTTAGAGATTATAGTCGCCCATACAAAGCCTTTGCTGAGCAAGGACTTGCGGTTTTCAGCTTGCAAAGGCATCTGTTCTACCGTGCTCAGGGGTTTTATAAAGCTATGGCTTCATTTGTACCAGCGTTTTGGGCTGTATGTCGCATAAACGTCTCCTTCTTCGAGGCGGCAAGGAACTTAAGCCGACCCAAGCTAGCCGCAAATCGTAGCCATTTCCCGTGCCTTGGGCAGTTCCAGAACTTTCACACCCATCAGATCTGAGAATTCAAGGCCTGCCTTTCTGTCCGCAAAACGGGTATATCTTCGGGAAAATCTCATGGTCCCGATCAGCACGATCACTCTTTTCAGTTCAAAATACTTTTGTCCTGCGGCGGCTCCACCAGCATCTCTGCCAGCTTGAAGATAATCCTTTCCACGTGGGAATTTTCGAAAGCAGCTGCATTTCGACTTCAGGAACGTGCCCTAAACGGTCTCTTTCTTGAGGTCGAGGATGGTCAGCTTGTTCTTAGTACACCTGCTGATTGCTTTCGGGCAGCTTGATGCTCTTGTACTTTTCGGTTCTTAGGTCGAGAACATGCTTAAGAAACTGTCTCAGCACGTTCGGTTGCTTGCCGAAGAGTATTTTGAAGAAGACAGTACGCAGGGCCCAGGAGCCATGGTTTTTCAGTTTCCGTATTCATAAAGGAAATATAGCATGTTACACGCCTACCAACAAGCCAGGGCTTTTCCGCCATGATCGCGATGCCGTTCTCAAGATATCCCTGCCTCAATAGTACGACTTTTATTCTTTGACTAGCAGATTATTAGGTTTATCGCTTTTGCTGTAGATCAAGCCTAGAAGAGAATTCTCTTTTTGCCCGGGACTCAGTCTCCAATTCATCGGACTGTCGCATAGGTAGGCATGAGCCCGTGTGGGATACAAGGCCTGAGGGGATACCGCTAATCTGTCAAAACAATATCTGCGCCTAGTTCTTCCTGCGAGTTATCCTAAGCCCATAGATAATGCCCACAGCGGCAAAGCCTGTCAAAAAAATAATTGTCGCAATTTCTGGCGTCATTGTAGATCCCCCTTGCGCTCAAGGTATAACAGTATCATAGCCGCAAACAGCATGACAATTCCCTCAATAAGAGCCTCCCAACTGTGGGATACTCCGACCGTGCCCAAGCTTGCAATCGCTATGCCCTGACACGTGTAACGGAAAAACTTCAGCAATGGCATGAGCTGATTTTCCCCTTATTGGTTCTTCATCATAAAAGTTATTAAGACCGTAATTTGAAAGGCTGAGATTATTCTGAATATTAATCAATTTTCCTTGGCTTTCAAATGTATGTTAGTCTTTTTCTGAGTGTGTACATTTTTGACATTCCATATATCGCCATTCTATGCTAGTATTCAATATGGTATTTTACTGGCTCTCTGTCGTTAGCCAAAGCGTCAAGGAAGTCTGACCACCATTGAATAAAAGCCCGCCTGCGTTCTTCATAAGTCCCACGATTATTCGCCAGAGCCATGTCATTCCCTATTTGGTGAGAAGCCGATAATTCTACCGCCTCATAATCTGGGCAGTACTGATGCCCCAAGGTCAGCATGACACTGCGCCACCCATGATTACACATTTCGCCCTTGGGTATACCTGCACTGTGAAGAGCGTTGTTTACCCCGTTCAATGTGATGTAGCCGTTCTTGCCGCCAGATCGAAAGATAAACCCGTTACGCCTCTGCTCGTATAGGTCTTGAAGGATAGCAACGGCCTGAGAAGACAGATAGACCGTGAACGGCATTTTCGTCTTTTGGCAACGCTCTAAAGGAATCACCATTTTCCGTTCTTCAAAGTTCACCTCTTCCCACCGAGCCGCCGCAAGCTCATTCCCTCGCAAGCCTGTCAAAGGGTAAAGGCGCAATGCCGCCCGCATAATGCTTGAAGGATTGCCATATTGCTCGCCACGCTTACAGAAAACGTCAATCTTTTTGAGCATTGCCCTGACACCTTCAAGCTCTGTTATGGCAGGCAAATGCGTTTTCTTTGCCGACGGCCTGCGCTTGATAAGCTGTTTCAGCCCTAGCGCGATATTCCCTTCAGACCACTTGCGAGCCTGCGCGTATGCCCCGATTTGCTCCATAAGGTCACAGACGCGCTTGCACTCCTCAAGGACATCTCTGTTTTCAAGATCCCGCAGGATAGCTAGTTGATCCTCTTGTGTGACCTCACAAAAGAGTTTGCCGCCAAGGGCAGGCAGAATATGCCTATCAAGCCTTTGCCGATTGACTTTTTGCGTGCGCTCGACGTTCTTTAACTGCTTGACCTCAAACCATTTTTTGACCACATCCGCATAGGTGAGAGCGTCCTTAAATTCTTCCTCTCTAGCTTGCGCCTTGGCTTTCTTGCGTGCCTGTGAAGGATCTATACCCTCAGCTATCAGTTTGCGGGCCTCTTGGCATTTCTCGCGAGCCTGAGCCAAGCTAACCTGTGGATACAAGCCAAGGGAAAGCCGGTTCTCCTTGCCCCAAAAGCGATATTTCATTCGCCACCGCTTGCTCCCCTTGGGAGTGACCTCAAGGTACATACCGTCACCGTCACTCTGGATGTACGTTTTTTCCTTGGGTACAAGCGCTTTTATCTTCTTGTCGCTTAGACTTCCCGCCATTGGGTACAACTCCTTTCTTCAGAGTGGAGGTACAACCTATGTTGTACCCTATCTTGTACCCAAAATTTATGGCAGTCAATGGGATTTAATGGAACACAATGAACGCAAGATACAAGAAAACCCGCTCAGCTTATGGCTTTGCGGGCTTTTAATAAATGCAATAAAAAGGCTACTGGCGGAAAGGGTGGGATTCGAACCCACGTACCGGTTCATCGCCGATAACTCGATTTCGAGTCGAGCGCGTTACGACCACTTCGCTACCTTTCCGTGTCAGGAAATGAAAAATGGTCGTTAAGATGCCTGATGCATAGCATCAGAGCGTAAAAATTTCAATAACAAAGATCCTTTGCTTGTGCGCTTGTCAGTCTGCCCGCAGGCTGCGAAAAAAAAGCTGCAGATCCCTGAATCTGCAGCTTTTTTTCGCAGCATGGATAGAAGCCTATGCGTAATCTCCGCGGTTGAACTTGATTTTTTCCGTTGTGGTCATGATTTCAAGCTCATTGATCAGGGCGTTCAGGCCGCTATTCTGATGGCCTAGCTCAGCTGTTTGCGACTTGAGCTGAGCCACTTGATTGTCAATGTTTTCAAGAATCGAATAGGCATTGCGCAAAGAAGACCCTTCAGTCGAAGATCCCAGGGTTTTGGCATAGTTGTCCCAAAGATCCAATGTTCCAGAGGCGCTGTCAAAGGCACTTTGCAAGAGATCGCTTGTGGCATCAACCTGTTGGCTTGGTTCTATGGGGTTCAGCAGCATCTGGCTGATCATCTCTGCCTGGCCGGCTCCTTGGGGCATCAGGCCGGGCATGGGAGCTGCCGCCTGCTGCTGGGAATGCAAAGCTTGTGAGAAGAGCGCTTCAAAAGGCTGAGCCGATGTCGAGGCAGGATGCTGTGTTCTGGCTGTTTGCTGCTGTGCTTGAATGCGAAGCAGTTCATCCATTTGTTGTTGGGAATCTATTTCCATATGCACCTCCAGGGTTGGCGTTTCCAGCTAGGCTGCAAAATGCTTGCCAAAAGCTGATCCCCGGATTCTCGTGATTTTTGGGGTTGTCTGGTGCGAGCTATGGGCAATTTTTGCCGTGTGTGGACTATAGCCTCTGGTCTTCTGCTTGTCCATCCGCTTGGTCTGCGCTTTTTGAGCGGACGAGATGATGGAGCAAGAAGGACGTTTGTGCGTCAAGAAAAGATATGTACTGGAAGGCAAGAGTCACTCGACAAACGACAAACGCCGATACACAAGGCTGCATCGGCGTTGTTCCCCAGAGTAAGAAGGATTTTCCGGCACCCGGACACCCATCCGGGGCCGGAAAATCATGTGGGGAGGGAGTATGGAGAGGTTGCGACAAAGTACCTACGCAACCATGCTTTCGAAAAGTTCCTTGGCATTGGTATTAGTCGGATTGAGGGCCAGAATGGCTTCCAGATGGCTTCTGGCTTCATCCATGCGTCCCAAGGACATCAAGCACCCAGCGAGAGTGACACGTATGGCTTCACCTTCAGGAGATGTGGAGAAAGCACCTTCAAGGTATGGCAAGATCTTTTCCACACGGTTGAGATGATAGGCTTCCCTGACAAGACAATTCAAGGCAACGACATTGGTGGCGGTTTGATCAAGGGCCTTGGTGAACCAGGTATAGGCCTCCTCGTGCTCTCCCTTTTCCATGTAGACCAGACCGATACCGCAAAGAGCCTTGTCATTTTCCTCAACGGCAGCAGCCTTTTTGTACAGGACAAGTGCCTTGTCCAGTTCAGAGCGCTGGACGGCCACGGTAGCCAGTCCCATATACGGCGCTGCGCTTTCGGTGTTGTTTTCGGCGGCCTTGCGATAGTATTCTTCAGCCTTGTCGAAATCACCCATGAAAAGATAACATTCACCCAGTTCCTTGTTGATCTCGTAATCCATTTGACTGCTCATAGTGTCCTCCCCATGAGTATGTTGGCCTCTGAAGTGAGGCTTAAGTTGCTTTTCTCAATGCAGGAGGCGTGCCAAAACTGTAAAAGTCAATAATATCAATATGTTATATTTTGCTGCTTCTTTTTTGCCCTTGTATCTTCAGGAAAACTTTGCCAGATGACGGTTTTTTGTCGGCCGTTGAAAAAAGGAAAAGGCCGCAAGTTGCGGCCTTCTAATCGTCATGCCCACAATCAGGCTCAGCGGCAGCGAGCCGTGCCCCCGCTGGCATCAATATGTCTGAGCATCAGTCCCAGAACTTGGGAGATGTCCAGATCCGAGGTGTCGATGCAGATGGCATCATCGGCTGCTTTGAGCGGCGCAATGGCTCGAGTGCGGTCCTGCACGTCACGTTGACGAATTTGTTCCGTGAGTCTGGCAAGATCTGTGGGTTGATCATGGTTTTCGGCATCGCGCATACGGCGAAGCGCCCGTATTTCGGGACTCGCATCGAGGAAAAATTTGAAGCGGGCATGAGGAAAGATCACGGTTCCCATGTCGCGGCCTTCGACAACCAGCGGTTGTGTTTCAGCCAGTTTGCGTTGCATCTCGGCCAGGGCTTTGCGCAACGGAGCCAGGCGTGCCAGTCTTGATGCCAACATGCCCACCTCTTCAGTCCTGATTTCACTGCCCACGAGACGCTCGTTGACAAAAAGCTGCGTTCTTTCGCCATGACCTTTGAGATGAAAGTGATATTCTGCGCAGGCTTTTGCTATGGCTTCTTCGGTCATGCTTTCGGCCGCCAGGCCTAGCTTGAGAGCCAGGGTGCGAAACATGGCTCCCGTATCCAGGTAGCTGATATCAAGGGTTTCGGCGAGACGACGGGCAAGTGTCGTTTTTCCGACACCTGCCGGGCCGTCAATGGTGATCACGTACGTTGTGCTGGCCATGTTAGATCCTGCCCAGAAATGCCGCCATTTCCTTGAGAAAAGCGGAATTTTCCTGTGAATTGCCAATGCTCACTCTGAGATGATCCGGCAGAGAGTAGCTTTTGAGCAGACGAATGATAATGCCGTGGGACAGTAAGGTTTCAAAGCAGTCCTTGGCACTTGCGCTCGCTGGCAGGCGGAAGAGCAGAAAATTGGCGGCACTGGGCCAGACTGTGCAGCCCATGGCTTTGAGACTTTCGCTCAAGAGCTTTCGGCCATGGTGTACCGTCTCCATGGTTTTTTCGCGGAAGTTGAGATCTGTGAGGGCGGCAAGCCCGGCCTCTTCGGCTAGCAGATTCACGGAAAACGGCAGACGCGCACGCCAGAAACCTTCTGCCAGGACTTCGGGCAGAATGGCGTAGCCAAGACGCAGTCCCGCAAGACCAAAACTTTTGGAGAAGGTGCGCATGATGCCGACATTGGAGGGTATTTCTCCGCAGGCCAAAAGCGAGTGGGCAGTCTCATCCTCGCAGAAATCCATGTAGGCTTCGTCAATGAGCAGAAGGGCTTTGGATGTCTTCTGTTCAAGCTTGGCTGCAAAGTCGCGGACTTCGTCAACTGTTGGGCAAAAGCCTGAGGGATTGTCCGGCGTCGTGAGAAAGACAAGGCGTGTTGTGTCGTCCACCTGAGCCAGCAGCCCGTTAAAATCAAAGGAAAAATCTTCCCGAAGCGGACAGCGCTTGACCGTTACGTCAGAAATCTGTGCCTGAATGGGATAGAGATTGAAGCAGGGGCTAAAGCAGGCAATGGTATCCCTTGTCGGCTCGCAGAGCATGCGGATCAAAAGATCGATAACCTCATCAGAACCGTTGCCGATGACGATACGCCGTTCACTGACCTTGTGGAATTTGGCGAGAGCTGCCAGCAAGCGGGGATTGCCCCCGCGCGGATAGCGAAAGGCCTCAGCTGCGTGTCGAGCTATGGCTGCTTGAGCTAAGGGAGGAACCCCCAGGGGATTCTCATTGCTTGCCATCTTGAAAATCTGGGCGAGCCCAAATTTCTGACGGATCTCGTCGATGGAAAGACCCGGCGTATAGGGATCAAGGGCGCTGATCTGCGCACGAAGACTGCCTGTGTACATATGCTTCTCGAAAAAGGACGACCACCGAAGCTTCGGTGGTCGTACCCATGACGTTTAGGCTGTGGGACGAATGGTCAGAACCGGAATACGGGCGTTTTTGACCACCTTTTCTGCGACCGAACCAAAGAGGATACGGTCAATGCCCTTGCGACCGTGCGTACCCATGATGATCATATCGACCTGTTCTTCGGTGGCCCGGTTCAGGATTTCTTCAGCCGCATAGCCGATGAGGACCTGTCCCTTGGCATCAAGCCCTTTGAAATGTTCGGCAACAAAGCTCTGCATGGACTGCTCGGCACCGGTGACAATTTCGCCCACGAAATTCTCAATGGTATTGGGAGGCACATGGAAACCCACATACTGACTTAAAGAAGGTGCTGTATAGACCACGAGAACGCTTGCCTGAAGTTTTTCCGCGAGTGTTGCGGCATATTCGGCAACCTGCTTGCTATGCTCTGAAAGATCAACGGCACAGAGAATCTTTTTGATGTCCTTCATACGTTCTTTTCCAGCGCAGAGACCCGGCATACGGGCGGAAACGCTGCCTCCGAATTTCCCTGGTTGCTCTTACCAGCCCTTGGGCTGTAGCCTTGTCCTATGATGCGATTGCTCTGGCCTAGGTATTGCGGCCACAGCATTTTTTGTATTTTTTTCCGCTGCCGCAAGGACACGGATCATTTCTCCCAATCTGAGGCTTGGCACGGTACGGCTTTTGTGCTGCAGGTTCTGCTGTGTCCTTGGAGCCGCCTGAATAGGAAAGATTCTGCGGTTCCTCACGATGTCGCAGTTCCTTTTCCTGGACGAAATCGCCCTGACTGTCGTCATTGTCTTCGATTGGCTGATAGGCCACATGAACTCGTGTGATGGTGCGCATGACCCCTTCACGGATGCGGAAGAGCATGTCCTGAAACATGACAAAGCCTTCTCGCTGATAGGCCTGTTTGGGATCAGTCTGTCCGTAGCCGCGCAGTCCTATGCCGTCGCGCAGGGCATCCATATTGCGCAGGTGCTCTTTCCAGCAGCGGTCAAGCTGTTCCAAAAGGAAAAAGCGCAGAATTTCCTGATAGTTTTCGCCGGCTTCCTCTTGCAGCTCCTTC
>JAGADH010000170.1 GCA_017613715.1 Desulfovibrio sp.
AAGGTCGAGCGCGTCCGCGATTACCTGGCGGGCAAGGGACGGGGCATCGGTTATCTGCTGGGCGCTGGTTTTGGGGCCATCACGCCTTTTTGTTCGTGTTCCAGCATACCGCTTTTTCTTGGCTTTACCATGGCACGGATCCCCCTGGGCATGACCATGGCCTTTCTGATCACCTCGCCGCTCGTCAATGAAATCGCTGTGGTGCTTTTGTGGGGACTGCTGGGCTGGAAGTTCACGGCCATGTATGTGCTGGTCGGCATGCTCTCGGGCATTGTCGGCGGCATGGTGATGGATGCCGTCAGGGCCGAGCGCTGGCTTGAGTCCTTTCTTTTAGAAAGCTTGGAGAATGGCACGGTCATGCCGCTTGCTTTTGGCGAAACAAGGAAGACGGATTGCCTGGCACGGCATGGCTATGCTGCGGCTGAAGTGAAGGCCATTCTCCGCCGGGTTTGGCATTGGATAGTCATTGGCGTTGCCGTGGGAGCACTTCTGCACGGTTATCTGCCAGAGGCATGGTTTGCCGAGCATCTCGGCGCAGGGCAGTGGTGGTCGGTACCCATGGGAGTGTGCCTGGGCATCCCGCTCTATACCAATGTGACGGGTATCGTGCCCGTCATGGAAAGCCTCTTGCTCAAGGGACTGCCTCTGGGGACAACCTTGGCTTTTTGCATGAGCACGGTGGCCGCGAGTCTGCCGGAGCTTATGATGCTCAGGCAGGTCATGCGCTGGCCATTGCTCGCGTTTTTTCTGGGCATGCTGATGGTCATTTTCACCTTGATAGGCTGGATTTTTAACGCTGTAACAATGTAGGCATAGGAGCAGAATCATGGTCATGACGGTTTTTGGACCTGGGTGCGCACGCTGCCGGGAAACGGAAAGCCTGGTGCGGAATGTTGTGCAGGAGCTCGGTCTTGCTATCGAGGTCATCAAGGTGAGTGACTTCAAGGCGATGATGGCTTGCGGGGTCATGTCCACGCCTGCGCTCGCTCTTGACGGCAAGGTGCTTTGTACGGGGTGGGTTCCGGATAAAGCCGAAGTCGTACGCTGGCTGCGTAATGCTGGCGAGTGCCAGGCCGAAAGCGCCGGGGCCTCTGGCTCTGCTTGTGGCTGCAGAAGCTGAAAAGGCGGTTCTACGAGAAGATCCGCTTTGCCAAGGGGCACCAAGCCTTCAGAAACCGAAGGAAAACATAGCCGTTTTTCGTTTGGATGTCCGCAGGCAGCCCTAAAAGCGAACTATGGGTCTCTATGGTTTCGTTTTGAACGCTGGAGAGCAAAAAGAAAGCCCCCGTTGGGAAGCTTCGGGGGCTATGCGCTTTTGTCATGCTTTTCGCTAGTAGGAGGATAAGGCAGCAAGGCTCTGAGCAAAGGCCGTGCAAGCTTGTCGCATTTCCGCTATCATGGCCTAAAAGTGCCTCTCTTTGCCGGCATGCTTATTGTTTTGCCTTTTGTCTGTCCGGGCCAAGAGCACGTTGCTGAATGCCTGGATGCAGCGGGTTTGGATTAAAAACGTTCTTGGCTCCTGTCTGATCAGCCAGATGAATGGAGCCAAGCATTTCTGTGGGATGATAGATTTGACAGCCCATCAGATAAAATTCGCGGTCAATGTTGAAAAGCTTGGAGTCCCCGTTATTGGCGAAAAAACGGCAATCGTTGAAAACCACGTTGCAGCCACGACTGTCAATAAGCGCAAATTCCCGATTATGAAAGAAGTCGCAGTGATTAAGATGGACGCTGTCGGTGTTTCTGAGGAGCATGATGCCGTAGGTACAGTCGTGGATGACTGAGCTGTTCAGGGAGAAATCTCTCGCTTCATCGATGTCCAGTCCGTATGTGCCGCAGCCGTAGAGGTCACAGTCGAAGAGGAAGACTCTCCAGCCGCGTTTTACGCCGATGACGCCGCCTTCACATTGGCCTTCTTCCGTATGACCGATGGTCAGATTCTTCACCGTACACTGCTGACAATCGACGAAGCTCAGGCAGAAAGCATAGCGAGGTTCCACAACAAGGCGCGAATTGCCCTCGCCTTCAATGGTCATTTGTTTCATGTTGACGATGGTTAACTGCCGGCCGTCGTACACTTCCTCGCTGACCACAGCTTCACGACCATTGGCAATGCCATCGGAAACATCCGGCATCCACAGCCTGAATTGGGAACGAAAGAGGCTTTGCTTGTTGAGCATTGGCGTCAGATTGATTTCCGTATCTTTTGCCACGAGTATGCTGCGTCCAGAGCCAAGGGCATTCAGGAACTGTTCAGCGTTGGTGACTCGGATGTAGGCCTCATTTTTGTAGGTGATGTTCTGACCGAAAGCTCCGTTGGTCATCTCGGTTGAAACGCTTTGTGCCTTGCCTGCCACAAGTGTCAGGACCAGCACGACAAAAACTGCTATGACGGCATTTTTCATCGAAATTTCTCCTGGCCATCGCTATCAGGTTGACTAGCAATAGCGAAGCTCGCTCTACTGTGTTACAAAGAATGGCAATGTCTGATCGAGCGTGAGACGTCAGGGGAGGCTTTTTGCTTCTGTCCCCATCTCACTGTCAAAAGCTTTGGATTTGCCAGTTCAGAAAACAGGCGGTTACAATCAGCCTTGTAACCGCCTGGACTATTGCCTCCTGAAATCTCTCGCAAAGCCGCAAAGATCCTTGAGAGCTGTGAATTTGCTCTTCGTTAGTATGGGCAGATATTGACGCTTATTCCTGAAAATATTTTTCAACATGCCCATCTGTGCCAATGCGTGCAAGCACAAGCGGTCGCATTTTCGGCTTCGTCTCACCGATTTGCAATGCCTTCAGGAATGTTTTTTCGGCTCCTTGAAAGCGCCCCTCATCATTGCTTTGTAAGACAGCTATGACATCGCCTTTGGAAACTGAATCACCTGTTTTGCGGAGCAGAACAATGCCTGCCGCCGGATCCAAGGTATCTCCAAGTTTTTCCCGGCCAGCTCCAAGCTGAATAGAGGCAATACCGCACAATTCAGCATCCATGGCTGTGATATAGCCTGACTGCTGAGCCTTGATTTCACGCTGAAAGCGGGCCTTGGGCAAACGCTCGGGATGGTGAATAACAGCCAGGTCACCACCCTGGGCTGCAACCATATCACAGAGTTTTGCATAGGCCGCGCCATTGTCCAGGACTTTGATGACCTCGGAACGGCATGCCTGCAAGGTGCCTTTGCCAGCCAATTGGAGCATGGCAGCTGCAAGCTCAATACAGACTTCACGGAGATCCTTCGGTCCCTGGCCTTTCAAAACATCAATGGCTTCAGACAGTTCAAGAGCATTGCCGATGGTATTTCCCAAAGGAGTATCCATGTCCGTGACGAGTACCGCTGTAGCTCTCCCCGCTGAATTACCGATGGAAGCCATACACAGGGCAAGTTTGAGCGTATCTGAATAGTTCTTCATGAAGGCGCCGCTGCCCACTGTGACATCAAGCAGAATGCCATCGCTACCCAGCGCGAGCTTCTTGCTCATGATGGAGGAAGCAATCAGGGGTATGCTGTCAACCGTTGCCGTAACATCACGCAAAGCGTAAATTTTCTTGTCTGCTGGTGCCAGATCGCCAGACTGGCCAGTAACTGCCAAGCCATGTTTCTTGACGATATCAAAAAATTCTTCTCTGCTCAGGTCGATGCGAAAGCCTGGAATTGATTCCAGTTTATCAATGGTGCCTCCCGTATGCCCCAAACCTCGCCCAGACATTTAGTAGTGACCATTATAGGAGAGTACGGTCAAGCACTCGCGCCTTTCGGACAAGGCTTATAAAGGGTTGGCGATAAAACAACATTAGTTATCGCGCCTGTTGTTGCAGCCTGTGGTGTGACTGTCACTAAAATGTCTGGGCGAGGTTTGGGGCATACGGGAGCGGGAGGCACCATTGATAAACTGGAATCAATTCCAGGCTTTCGCATCGACCTGAGCAGAGAGGAATTTTTTGATATCGTCAAGAAACATGGCTTGGCAGTTACTGGCCAGTCTGGCGATCTGGCACCAGCAGACAAGAAAATTTACGCTTTGCGTGATGTTACGGCAACGGTTGACAGCATACCCCT
>JAGADH010000171.1 GCA_017613715.1 Desulfovibrio sp.
AGCAAAGCCCAGCATCTGCCCGCTCTATACCAAGCTGACGAAGGCGGTGGAGGTCGTAGTTGCCTTTCTTCATAAAATTTTGATGTCGTCTCGAAGACAACGTTCCCTCAATTGGCAATGCGACGTGCATACTGAGCTGCCTATTTGACCTGAACGACGTATCCTCGTCCTTCCTGCCATTTCCCTTGCGGGGCCAATGAATAGCTTCTGGCAGCTCTGCCTGAAAAATGAGGGATGTTAAGCAACCTTAAAATGCCCCCGAAGCTTTTTAAAAAAAGACAGCTTTTCTTAAAAAGCTCAGAATGACGCCGTTTTCATTTTTAGGCTCGACGGATTCTGAGCCGCGTTACGTTGGTACACGTAGCGATATACGCTGATGGGTTTCCTTTTTCCGACGCAAATTCTGACAAAGATGATCCAGCATTCTGACAACCTTGCTCCGCAGCGTATTTGGCGGCTGAGTTTACCGCGTGATTGTTCTGTATCTTGAAAAACGCTCCTTGCTCGATGTCCTCCGGTGTCAAAATCATGGTCGAAGAGAACAAGAAAAGGCAGGAGTTCTCAACTATTTTTTCGCTGGAGGCAAGCTTTGTCCGCGTGAACCTTTTTTGATGAAAGCCGTTACGATGCTTGCCATGCCACCACAGACCACTTCAGAGGGCTTTTTTATTGCCTGATGGACTGGCCAAGGCGTGGGCTTCTGATTTATCAGGTAAGCGCTTTTTCAAATGATGGAAAAGCCTCCTGGGAGAGACAAAAAAGACTCAGCGGAAATAAAAAGGCCCATGCCTCAGCATGGGCCTAATCACTTGATGCAAAAGCTGTTTGCTCTTTTCAGTTTCCGCGTAAGGCAAAACGTGATGCGGCCTTAGCCTCGGCATGCTCCTTGATCACCTGCTCGGCCACAGGCTGAGGTGCTTCCTCATAGTGATCAAATTCCATGGTGAAAAAGCCCTGACCGCCGGTAATGGAACGCAGATCCGGCGCGTAGCGCAACACTTCGCTCATGGGCACATGGGCCTTGATTTCCGTCACACCACCACGAGAATCCGAGCCAAGGACTTTGCCACGCCGGGAGGAGAGATCGCCAATGACATCGCCCATGCATTCATCGGGTATGGAGACCGTCAAAAGCACAATGGGCTCCAGCAGAACCACTTTCAGGGACTCAAGGGCCTTTTTGAAGGCAATGGAACCGGCAACCTTAAAGGCCATTTCCGAAGAGTCCACGGTATGATAGCTGCCGTCGTAGAGTTTGACGCGGAAATCGACCACAGGGCAGCCTGCCAGAAATCCGCGCTGCGCCGCTTCCTGAATACCCTTGTCAATGGCCGGGATATACTGCTTGGGAATGGCACCGCCCACGATGGCGTCCTCAAAGCTGTAGCCTGAGCCGCGCGGCATGCCTTCCAGCTCGATCCAGCAGTCACCGAACTGGCCGCGACCGCCCGACTGCTTCTTATGACGTCCCTGCACCTGGCATTTGCCGCGTACTGTCTCACGGTAAGGCACTTTAGGCGTTTTCAACACAATATCGATCTTATAACGGCGCTTGGCCTTTTCCACAGCCATTTCAATGTGCAGCTGGCCCATGCCCGAAAGCAGAATATCGGCATTTTCCTCATCGCGACCAAGCTTGAGCGTAATATCCTCGTCAAGCAGACGCTGCATGGCCGCATAGACCTTGTCTTCCTCGCCTTTTTCCTTGGGTGCCAGGGCATAGGTGATCAACTGCGGCGGAAGATCCGGCGTCTTGAGGGCAAAGGGTGACTTCTCCTCGCAGAGGGTATCGCCGGTACGCGTATTTTTGAGCTTGGCCACAGCCACCAGAGCGCCGGGACCCACTGTTTCCTTGCAGGGCAGCTGTTCCTTGCCCCGAACATAGAGGAGATTGCCAAGACGCTCAGTTTCGCCGGTACGCTGATTTTTGACCGTGCAATCGCCTTCCATGCAGCCTGAGAGCACGCGCAGAAGAGAAAGCTGACCCGAGAAGGGATCTGTCAAAGTCTTAACCACAAAACAGGCGAGCGGCTGATTGGGATCAGAGGCTCTGCTCTCACCCTGCTCGCCGATAAAAGCCGGTCTTGCCAGGGGAGAGGGCAAAAGAGTCGCTATGGCATTCAAAAGCGAAACCCCGCCTTTATTCTCAAGCGCTGAACTGATCAGCACAGGCGTCAGCTCGCCAGAGAGCACGCCGATATTCAGCCCTTTCTTAAGATCCTCATGGGAGAGACTGCCTTCATCAAGATATTTTTCCATGAGCTCTTCAGAGCTTTCGGCGATATTTTCAACCGTCACGTCGTGCAAAAGCGCCACATCATCTTCCAGCTCTGCGGGAATCTCGCACTCGCTGACGGCACCATCGGCCCCGAAGCTGAAGGCTTTATGCTCCAAGATATCCACATAGCCCGCAAAACTGCCACCTTTCATGATAGGCAACTGCATGGCCACGGTTTTGATACCAAGAGGAGCCAGACTGTCAAAGGCCTGATGAAAATCCGCACGGTCGCGGTCCATTTTATTGATGACAATGAGTGCCGGCAGCTTCTCTGCATGCACCGAATTCCAGAATTTCTTGGTCAGGGGACGTACGCCGTCCACGGCGTCGATGACAAAAACAACACCGTCCACACCCTTGAGCAGGAGATCAAGATCGGCTGAAAAATTGCCGTCACCCGGAATATCCAGGGCAAAATGACGCTCCTTGTTCCAGAGCCAGGTGGCCAGAGAGGGCTGGATGGAACCGCGGCGGCGAATTTCCTCGGGTTCAAAATCCATGGTTGTGGTACCGGCTTCAATGGCTCCAAGGCGCGAAATGGCACCCGAGTTGAAAAGAAGCATTTCCATGAGCGACGTTTTTCCGCAGCCCCCGGTTCCTACCATGGCAAAAGTACGCTGAGTCTCCAATGGAACTTGCATGCTTGATCTCCCTTAAGATAAAAAAGCAAAAAACACCGTGTGGCTTGTATTTTTGTACAACTTCCGTTTTCTATCGTCTTGACGCAAAAAAGAAAAGAGGTTCTGCCCTCTTTCCCGATCTTCATCTTGCCAAAGCTGAGGCATTGCATGCGTATACTTCTGGCCATCGCCGGCTTTCTCATGCTCTGCACCATTATCTGGTGTTTCAGGACCATGAAAAACGGCTTCACGACCCTCTCTGCCGACAAAGAACGCTTCCGCCAAAAATTCCGGGATGAGGAACGGCGTCTTTCCAAAGAACAGCGCGATATTTCCCGTGCCGAGCAGTATACCTTGCTGGAAGCCGCCGTGCGCGATCTTCTGCGCCTTGAAGAATGCAAAGACTATGAGCTTGTGCGCGATCAGGATGATCTGCTCGTCACAGGCCCTGAAAAACGCTGGATTCTTTCCTTCCGCCACCGCAGGGAAACCTTAAAGAGTTCTTCACAGGTCCTGCACAGTCCTGGCGTCTGGAGCCTGCGCGAAGGCGAAAAGGTCGACGAATTTCCAGGCATTGACCGTTTGATGTGCGCTTTTCAAAAGCGACTGCGCGGTCAGGAGGATGAAGAAGAGCTGCTGGCAGAAAACGAAGATCTCATTGCCATCAGGCGCAGCCATCAGGCCAGAAAGCAGTATCACGCTCAGTAGAGCGCCTCGCCTTCCTCGGGCTGCCTGAGCTTGCCGATCACGTCTTTAAACCAGGCGGGAATGGCCTGAGGATGACCTGAGCGGTCAATCAGGGCGTGCTGGGTCATGCCGCTTGCCAGGATCTTCTTCTTGTCGCTTGAGGTAATCTCGTATACAAAGCGGAGCGACGCCCTGCCCCATTCGGCAATGGCGATGCGGATCAAAAGCAGATCATCGTAACGGGCCGGACTGCGGTAACGGCAATTGGCCTCGCGCACGGGCAGAAGAATACCACGCGCCTCAATATCGGCATAGCTTATGCCACATTGCCGGATATAGGCGCTGCGCGCTCGCTCAAAAAGATGGAGATACTCCGCATAATACATAAAGCCCATGGTGTCCGTTTCTCCGTACGAGACACGATGGGGAAGCCAGATATCTGGAGCCGGAAAATCATGCATACGCCTTCTCCCTGTCCCACAGGCGCGCACAGCCTTCTGCGCAGCCTCTGTTGTCTTCTGCTCGCAGGTTCCTTTGTACTCCTTGCGGCCTGTGCAGGCAAGAAGTCCCCTGAAACACTTGGCCCGGCCCAGCCTCCCGTGGAGCGCAATGAAAGCGTCGAGACCTTTGTCTCACTGCTCAGACCACAGGATCAGGCCATGCGAAGCTTCCGGGAGCTTGCTCCGACCATCGATAAGTCCCTCAGCTATCTGAAAAGCAAAAAAAGCGCAGACTATGCCATTCGCAGACCTGGTCTTGCCATGACCTGGGGCGAGATGAAACGCGCTCTGATCAGGCTGAAGCAACTTTTGCCCCAGCTTGACAAGAATCCCAGGCTCTTTGCCGAGAACTTTGAATGGGTACGCATTGATCCCTATATCAGCTATTCAGGCTATTACTCACCCGTCGTCAAAGCCAGCAAAAAGCGCAAACCCGGCTATACCCACCCCATCTACCGCAGACCGCCTGACCTCGGCCATCACAAGGGCTCCTACTATACGCGCAAGCAAATCGAAGAAGAAGGCAAACTCGCCAATCAGGGTCTTGAACTGGCCTGGGCCGCAGATCCCGTGGACGTCTTCTTTCTTGAAATCCAGGGTTCAGGCTGTCTGCTCATGGAAGACGGCAGCCAGGTCTGTATCAACTATGCCGGGCAGAATGGCCATAAATACAAGAGTTCAGGCCGCATCATGCGTGAAAAAGGCCTGCTGAAACGCGGCGATATTTTTGAACAGCGCCAGTGGCTCAAGGAGCATCCTGAACGCGTCAACGAAATTCTGCACGACAATCCCAGTTTTGTCTTCTTCAAGCTGGAAGGCACAGGCCCCACAGGGGCCATGGGCTATGTCGTGGATGACTGGAAGTCGCTGGCCACCGACCGGTCCTTTATTCCGCTTGGCAGTATTGTGGCCTATGGCGTGAACATTCCCGATCCCAAGCGCGGCAAGATGGCGCTGCGCGCCATCGGCTTTGCCCAGGACGTGGGCGGAGCCATTAAGAAAAACCGCATCGACATCTACTGCGGCAGCGACGAGCGTGCCAACTATGTGGCAAGCTTCCTCGATGCACGCGGACCGGCCTGGGTGCTCAAAGCCAAATAGGCGGGAGGCTCTATGCTCAAAGACCGCAGCATTCTCGCGGGTTTTGCCGCTGATAGGGAAATTCTGCTTCTGCCGGCCATGGCCGCCCGTCACGGACTGATCACCGGCGCCACCGGCACGGGCAAGACCATTACCCTGCAGACACTGGCCGAAGGCTTCAGCGAAATGGGTGTTCCGGTCTTTCTGGCTGACGTCAAGGGCGATCTCGCAGGTCTTGCCACGGCAGGCTCTCCTAAGGGCAAAATCGCCGAACGCATCCAGGAACTGCATCTGCCAGAGCGTGGCTATAGTAATCAGGGCTTTCCCGTCTCTTTCTGGGATGTCTTCGCCGAGCAGGGCATCCCCCTGCGTGCCACGGTCAGTGATATGGGACCGCTCCTGCTGGCCAGACTCCTGACGCTGAACAGTGTACAGACTGCCCTGCTGCACAGTGTTTTTCGCATAGCCGACGACCACGGCTGGCTTCTGCTCGATCTCAAGGATCTGAAAAGCCTGCTGGCCCATCTTGCTGAGAACGAAGCCCTCTATAGGCCCAACTACGGCAATCTCCCCAGACAGAGCCTGGGTGCCATCCAGCGTGGCCTTTTGGAACTGGAAGCCCAGGGTGCGCAAGCCTTCTTCGGGGAACCGGCCTTGGGTCTCAGCGACCTTCTGCTCACCGACGCCTGGGGGCATGGCGTGATCAATATTCTCGAAGCGCAGAAGCTTACCAACAATGCCCCCAAAACCTATGCCTGCCTCCTGCTCTGGCTGCTCTCCAAACTCTTCGAGGAACTGCCGGAATGCGGCGATCTGCCCAAGCCCAAGCTAGTCTTCTTCTTTGACGAGGCCCATCTGCTCTTTGACCATGCCGAAAAAGCCCTGCTGGAAAAGATCGAACAGGTTGTCAGACTCATCCGCAGCCGCGGCGTGGGCATCTTCTTTATCAGTCAGTCCCCGGCCGACATTCCTGATTCCGTGCTCGGACAATTGCAGAACCGCGTGCAGCATGCCCTGAGAGCGTTCACCCCCAAGGAACGCAAAGCCGTCAAATGCGCGGCAGAGGCTTTCAGACCCAATCCGGCCATTGATACTGCCCGGGCCATCGAAGAGCTCGGTGTGGGCCAGGCCCTGGTCTCCTGCCTCGACGAAAAGGGGGTCCCGCGCATGGTCGAGAAAGCGGCCATCATCCCTCCCCAAAGCCATGCAGGCCCCCTGGAGCCTCAGACAAAGGCCCGCATCATCAAAAGTTCCCCTCTCCTGGACGCCTACGCCCAAAGCCTTGACCGCTATTCCGCCTACGAAATGCTCGCAGAAAAAGCACAGATTCCCTCACCGAGCCCCAAAGCCCGCGAGAGCAAGGCTGATCCCCTTGAGGCAATCCTTGGCACCTTTGCCAAAAAGGCCGGTCAGCAGATCACAAACCAGATTGCCAGAGGTCTTGGCCGTAAGCTGACCCGTGGCATTTTGGGAACACTTTTTGGTGGCAAAATCTAATGCCTCCGTTCTCACCCTTACGCAGCTAAGAGCAAGTGTGATATCAA
>JAGADH010000172.1 GCA_017613715.1 Desulfovibrio sp.
ACAGGCCATGAATTCCACAAAGTGATAGGGGCTGGTGCCTTTACGTACGTCTTCCAAGACCTGGGCAAAACGTTTGGCACCATGGACAACCGCAAGCTTGATCGGAATGTCCTTGATAGTCACGGTGTACTCTTTGAAGCCTTTGAGACCACGAACCTGTTTGAAGTCCCAGTTTTCAGGACGCTCACCGGTTACCGCCTGATAGGCGTAACGCAGAGCCGCTTCCATCACACCGCCGGTTACACCAAAGATCGTAGCACCGCCTGTGGACTCGCCCATCAGGCTGTCGCGTTCACCATCGGGCAACTTGGCAAAATCAAGACCTGCTTCGCGTATCATGTGAGCCAGCTCGCGGGTATTGATGGTTGCATCGATGTCGCGCAGACCATTGTGCTCGTATTCGGGCCGCAGACCTTCGTATTTCTTGGCCACGCACGGCATAATGGAAACCGTGTAAATCTGCTTGGGATCGTAACCCGCCTGTTTGGCGCCGTAGTTTTTGGCCATGCGGCCGTTCATGCCGATGGGTGACTTACAGGAGGAAAAATGGGGCAAGAGGTCGGGATAGAAATGTTCTGCATAGCTCTGCCAGCCTGGACAGCAGGAAGTGAACTGCGGCAGATCTTCTTTGTTCAGCAGACGGTGTACGAATTCCGACGCTTCTTCCCAGATCGTCACGTCGGCCGCAAATTCGGTATCCCAGCAATTGGCAAAGCCCAGAGCTTTGAGAGCTGCAAGCATTTTGCCCGTGGTCACTGAACCCGGAGCCAGGCCAAAAGCCTCGCCCAGGGCATAGCGTACAGCCGGTGCCGGCATGGCGATGACCTTGGTGGATGTATCACTGAGCTTTTGCTTGATCTCAGGCACCCAGGTCTGCACCTCGTAGATGGCGTTTTCTGGGCAGTGAACCAAGCACTGAGCGCAGTGGATGCACATCTGGGGATGGAGAATTTCGTGCGGTTCGCCCACCTCACCGAAAATGGCTCCTGTGGGGCAGTATTCCTGACAGGTATCACAGCCCACACATTTGTTCTTGTCGATCTGGACAAAGAACATCTCCTCTCCGTTTGCACCACGCTTTGGTACGTTGAGTTCGTAGTCAACGTGCTCCATTCTGACTCGTGTCATGAGATCTCCTCGCTGCGAAAACCACTTTTTGGGGAAAAGTGGAAAACGCCGCTTTCTTTAGATGATGGCTTAAGAGATGAACTCTTTTTTTATCTTATTTTAAAAAATCTTATCATTATAAAAACATTGCTATCGATAAAAACTTTATAACCATTTATCTTACATTTGTATGGCAAGGGCGGCAATTATAAAAGACGCGAGAATATTTTTCTGGAGACTTTTTTCGCAAATTAATGTGACATCTATAGCACGAATGATTTGATTGATTGGCATGAGCAGCCATAAACATGCTTAGAGCTTCTTTGCTTCTTCCTATATTTTCGTGACATTTGCTGCATTTGATATACCGACCATTTTTCTCGCTTAAGGCATGGTGACAAGTTATACAGTTAATTCCCCTATGGGATGTATGATTAAAGACGACGTCTAATAAATGTGATTTTTTAGCTGTGATAGTAATAGGATTTTTGATTATTTCATTCATTTCCTTGATGCTTTTGGCATTAACTTGTGTTGCCAACATCAATACTGAAATAGCTAGAACTAAATACTTCATAGAACAACCTCCAGCCATAATGTTTTTAGGGTTTTAGCAAGGTTTGTTATAATTTTATGTTAAATAAAAATTGAGATAAGCTAAGAACATCAGTTAGAATAGACAGCGTTTTCTGAAGGGAGAAGGGGTGATAAAAAGGTTTTAAACAAGGTGGCAGAGAAAAGAGTTTACGTTGTAAGGAGCTTTAAGAAAAAGAAATCAATACGCAAGGCTCGGCTATAAGGCTTTGACAACTGTCGAATGAGCAAGGAAACCGACGGCATCCGCTCGACAGCGACTGCAGTGGGTCATCTGCCGAAGAAACGATCCGGCCTCACGCCGGATAATATCCATGAGACTCCTGGTCGGTGGACGCATCCCGGCAAGCGGCGTCCCAGCCACTGGGATAAGGGGAATGCAGTTCATGACATAGGCCCCCCAGCTCGCCACCTCCTTTGCTATGTCTGCGACATGCTCGTCATTCAGCCCGGGAACAACCACGGTATTGATCTTGACCAAAAGGCCGGCAGCGCTCAAAGAGCGTACCCCCATTCGCTGGCGTTCAAGCAGAAGTTCTGCCCCTTCCTCACCGCTCAGACGCTGTTCCCCGTCCTGCACAAAACGGTAGATACGAGCACCGACGACAGGATTGACGGCATTGACCGTCACTGTGATGTGACGCACTCCAAGGGAAAGAAGTGTCGCAACTGCGTCTGGCAGGGCAAGACCGTTGGTGGCAAGACAGAGCAGAAGATCCGGATACTGCCTGCGAACGAGGCGGAAGGTCTCAAAGGTTTCGTGAGGATTAGCCAGGGGATCGCCCGGGCCCGCGATACCTGCCACGGTGAGATTCGGCATGGCCGCAAGCGCTTTGCCCACGCTTGCACAGGCCTCCTCGGGCGTCAAAAGCTCACACGTTACCCCCGGTCTTGATTCATTGAGACAGGCGTAGCGCCGGTTGCAAAAGACACAGGCAAGATTGCACCTGCTTGCCACAGGCAGATGGATACGACCGTACCTGCAACTGTCTTCTGCGTTGTAACAGGGATGATGACCGACCTTCATTTGAAACGCGACCTGAGTGTAATGCAGTTCACAGGACAGCTCGACACACAGTCTCCGCAGTTCGTACAGTTCTTCTCGTCAGGTCGCGTGTGCATATAGCAGGCCCGCCTGCAGGCGGAACAGTCAGTACATGCCTCTGTCTTCACAAAACGGAAAAGAGAGAAACGCTTGCACAATTCAAGCAGGCCGCCCATGGGACAGGCGAAACGGCACCAGCTCATGGCAACTAAGCAGGAGCAGGCCAGAAGAAGGAGTAAAAGACCTGAACGGAAGAGCCAGAGATCTGAAGCATACTGATAGGTCTGCAAAACGGCAGGCCAGAATTCGCCGATACGGATAGGAACATTGGCCCGGGGCTGATTCAGGAAGAAATAGACAAGAATGCAGCAGAGAAGCGAGAAGTACTTCACATACGAAAAGGAAGTGACCGCTTCAGGATGGAGATCTTTCTTCGTCAGAGGACTCTTGGACAGAAGCCGGCTTACGAGCCCGCCCGGACAGAACCAGCCACAGAAGGCACGGCCGAACAAAAGGAGAATGCCAAGCCATGCGGCCCAGACTCCCCAGAAGGTATGGGCAACCCGTCCGGGACAGGTCAGAATGGGACAGTTCTGACAGCTGATAAAAGGCACGACGAACGGACATCTGAAGACGCCGTAAAAAGCCCATTCACCTAAAAATCCCAAGGTGCAGAACTGAACAATCCGGTTGAGAATGATGAGAAAACGCGAAGGACGGCGTTGTGCTTGTTCAGGCGACATCGTGCACCCCCAGCTTTTCGATCAGTTCTTTCCCCTTTGGTGACAAAGCGGGAATAAAGCCGACACGGGCGAAATATTCCTGCCCTTCGGGCCCTGTGATCCACTGAACGTAAGCGTCTCCCAAAGCCTTGTCGGAGATATTGGCCATCACGCCTACGGTGAAGGTCAGGGGACCGGGCGGAAAGAAAGCTTCCGGAATGTCGACAATGTCGAGATGATCTTTATAGCGCGGATCTGTCGTCAGTCTCCGTTCAACAATCATGGCGTCGGCTCTGCCCTCTGTGACCTCAGTGATGGTGCGCTGAATACAGGAGGCCTTGACATCAAGCACGTTCTTCATGACGGCTTCGGTCAAACCCGATTTTTTCAGAATACCCACCACCGACTGGCTGCCTGGAGGGGAAGCCTTGGGGGCCATAGCCACGCGCACACCTTGCCGTCCCATGTCTTCGAGAGAGTGAATATTTGCGGGATTACCCTTGGGAGTGACAATGACATAGCTTGTGAAACAGAGCGGGACAAAATACTGCATTTTTCCCGCTTTTCTCAGATTCTGTGCCAGTGCCAGGACACGACCGGCAAAGACATCCGTTTCACCCCGTCCCGTCAAAAGCGACTTTCCAAGAGCGCCCGCAAAGGCTCCGGTATAAGCGACGGTGATTCCGGATTTTGCCATATAGGCATCGTGGGCCGGTTTCATGGCTTCGGCCAGCCCTCCGCACGACCAGACATGCAGGACTCTGCTCTGTGTTGTTTGGGCCTGAACCAGACCCGGTGAAGCGGCGGCCAGGGCACAGCCGCCCGCAAGCCCTTTCAGGAAAGCACGACGACTGCTTTCCTGTCGACCCTTCTTCTCTTTCTGAGACATAGCTCGCTCCTGTTTGACGCTGCATCGATTCCGGAAATCAGGAATCGATGCAGAATACAATTAGCCGCATGCGTGAAGCTCAAGAGAAGCTTCTCTTGGCAAGGCAAAAGACTCAGGCTGAACGGATCAGATCAGCAGAAATGAGCCTTTGAAAACACGCAAAACGATGAGAACGCACCAAACAACGATGCTCCTCATAGGCGGCAGACCGCAGGCAGGAAAGGGAAAAATGGAAAAGAGAAGAAAAAAACGAAGGCCTTAGAGAAGGGAAGACAACCTGTCCCACCTGCAGACATGCTGCTGTCAGGTGGAACCGCGACGCACACAAAAAATGCTCTGAGGCCTGTGATCAGGCATCAGAAAAGAGCATTGCGGAAAAAACAGTGTGTGCATCTTGTCAATACTTGGAACAGACATGGCGTCACGCCATGTGCTTTAACTGTCCAAACGACCTTTGCTGTCGAGACAGTTCTTGTTTGGGAGGAAAAGAGCCTGGGCTAAGGATAGCCACCGGTCAGCCCCGACTCTCTTATGCAAGTCCATCCAAAACCATTGAGCTAAGGTTTGAGGAATCAAAGTACCAGTCAGACAAGGATGAAATGGGACTCTGTTGCGAAACATATTGTTATGGAAGAGAGATGGGCGTCACACATTCAAGGCGACATGGAAAGCGTCAGGAAACGGTAACTCGCCCGATCAGCAATATTTTGCTGGGGGACTCTCCCGTCACTATCTCTCGCCTACAAACCTTACCTTTTTAATACGTCTTTTGCTCTGCCTAGTCAATGTTCACATTTCAAGGCAGTGCTCTCCACAGGCCAGGTTTCCACATCCATGCAAGCCACGGACGGGAACTTCTTCGGGGCAGAACGCAGGACGCTCGAAGCCTGGGGTGGAGACGCTCTTCGAGGAAGCCCATACGGCATGACGACGAACCGGAGATGGACAGGCTCATGGACCTGCTCCAGACGGGTGATATCTGATGGTCACAAAGCTTGAAAGCTAGCGAGGTCCGCCTGCTAGGGCTTGAGCTGATTGATGAGGTCAGGGGAAAGGCGTCTGCGTCCGCATCCTGAACATGGATCGACAACTCGCCCATCGGAAAGCTCCTGCGGACGCTGTTGCCGGGCTTCGCCACGTTTGAAAGTGATTTGCTTGTTGAGCGCACGCAGGGAGCCGAATATCCTGGGTCGTCATACGGTATCGACACAGCACGACGTCATCTTGCAAAGAAATCTGCTCGAGACGAGCGTCACACACGGGTTCTTTTAGGCCGGCCAGGGCCTGAGCTGTGGCCATGAGGAACAACAAAATCATAAAGCGCACTTCGGCACTCCCGCAGAGACTTCAAAACCGTCCTGACAGAAAGTTTTGACACGATGGAGCCGAATGACTACACATTGTGCATGGTCTCATGCGCCGACAGGTCGCAGCGGGATGGGCAATTTGAATGGATCGCGCAGAAGATGGTCAGGATGAAGGACGCTTTCAAGAAACGCCTCGCGTCATACCGGCCCTTGAGAATTCTCCGGCAGGAGGAAGCGCCCATGTTCGAGAATCTGACGAGATATCTTGGCGAGCTTATGAGCTGCTCCAGTTTCGGGAAATGCTGTGGTTTAGGAGCGCACGGCACGGACAAGGACCAGGCGCCCTTCATCAGCTATTCGAAGCTTTCCCTGGACGTGCTCAGAGAGATTTACGCCATTGTCAACGCCCATCCTGAACTGCGGCTGACGAAGTATCAGTCAGTCCTTGAGGAGAAAGGGATCGAGATCTCAGCGAAGAGTTTCGAGGAGACGGACGTCTCCGTGCTGGACGGACAGGCGGTGATGGCCATGCTGGTATGCATCGTACGCATGGACAGGTTCGTGGAGGGGCTCCTGCTGACGTTCCTTGAGAACGGGAAGATCACGGAATGGATCGGGAGGCTCAAGGAGCTGGACTGGGAGGAAGGAGGCGCGGCATGAAAGGCAAGCTCACCAGGGAATTCTGCGACTCAGTACGCTACGTCGAAGGTTCGACAAAGAGCCAGCAGTACGGCGACGGGAACGGCCTCGCGCTGCGGGTCACGCCGGCGA
>JAGADH010000173.1 GCA_017613715.1 Desulfovibrio sp.
GCCGGAATGCTGCGCGACGGCTCACTTGAAGAATGAGAGGTCTTGCCATGACAGCCGCATACAAAAGCCCCATTTGTGCAATGGTTCACGAAAGCATGGAAGACGTTTACCGCAATGGCGGCATAGACAAGAAAACCATGCACGATTTTGACGAGTTGTGCCTCGCACCAGTTCAGGATATGAGCGCCGATGCCATCCGCCAACTGCGCCTTCGCGAGCACCTCTCACAACCTGTTTTCGCTCGTTACCTCAATGTGTCCAAGACAGTCGTGTCTGATTGGGAGCGTGGCGTGAAAAAGCCGGGAGGTCCCGCGCTTCGACTGCTCTCACTCATGGCTGCACACGGTCTTGACATTTTTGCGCCGACCAACACTAAAATAACCGATTAGCAGACCTATTAGAATCTTCGTCCACACATTACATACGGATGTTTGCGGACGCAATCGATTCCTTAAAGAGTAGCCCAGCCAACATTCAGACTCTGTGATGTTGATTTTTAAGGAGAAAGCACTTTTTCGCTGCTAGAATTTTCGGGAATTTTGGGTACGAAAAAAGAAAAGGATGCTTCCAAGAAGATGCACGACAGCCACTACCGTACCGTGAGAAAAATGAAGAACTTCCACGCTGTACACGGCGAGATAGTTGCAGAGAGCTCCGTAACAGAAGCCAAGAACAAGCATATGCAATCCGAAAAGAAAGCCTCTTCTCTACAGAAAAGAAAAGAAACCTTCGGGGGGATCCTTGCGGTCAGAAGCGATATGAGGCTCTGCACGGATACCTGCAGCTACAAAAAAGCTAAGACCTGCCACACAAAGAGCTGCCCAGAAAAGTGACGCATAGTTTTGCATCGTTGCATAGAGCCAGACGCCTATCAACGGTGCTATAGCCATAGAGAGATTGGTGCTGATGCCGTAGTAGCCGATGGCCTCATTGCGCCTGTCTGGAGCAACCACGTCAAGGACCATGGTGTTGTTGATCACGGTGAATCCTCCAGAGGAGATACCTTGCAACGCCCGGACCAGGACGAAACTCAGCAGGGAAGCGGCCAGAAGATAGCCGCCGAAGCAGAGGAGAAAGCAAAAAAGACAGAGGAGAAGCATTGGTTTGCGGGGAAAGCGGTCAGCAAGCCCTCCTGCAAGAGGACGTGCCAGAAGAAGTACGATGGTATAGCCCGACAGTGCAAGTTCAATGAGATCCTTGGTGGCGTGAAAGGTCTCACTCAAGTACAGAGAAAGCAGAGGCGTCACCAGAAAGAAGGCAAAAGAGGAAAGAAATTGGTACACAGTACCCTGAGATAATTGCCATTCCAGAGACCAGCTGCTTCACTGCAGCTTGAACTAGCCTTGACTTTGTTGATCATAATATTATTCAGTCTTCATGATTATGATACGCAAAGTATCAAACAGCCATTCGTCACTATAGAATCTCTATGCATCAACAATTATACAATATATTTAGTAGCATAGATCAGATAGCATATAATAAAAATTGTCACTTCAGCAAGAAGAGATCGTTCATGAATGCTTGCATATGTCATAAATACAATATATATAGGCTGGCATCAGCATTCAGATCAGACTTGGAGTTCTGTCATTGAGTTCAGCTTTACACAGCCTTGAGACACTGTAAACGTCTTTGCGATTGGCAGACTTACAGATGCTAGTTATGAGAGCCTATTACTTATTTCATTATTTGATAAATCAACGTAGTTCTAATATCTCTAGGGCGCATTTCTTGTATTTTTTTGACTGAAAATACGATATGATGTTTTTTAGCAGAATTATCAACATCTGTCTAACCTACAATTTGCGATAAAACTAGACAAATTTCAAAGGCACAGCTTGTTTCTTTACACACACACCATCATCTTTAAAGATTACATATTGTTTTTAAAAATACCAAAAATATATCAATCTGAACATGGCATTTCAGCAATCATATATCCATCTGTTCGAGACTGGTTTGCTTCAGGCAAAGTAATATATTTTGAAGAATCAATCTTTATGACTTCCCATAAAATATGTTCATGAGTAAAAATTTTTCCAGTGTGAGTACGTCTGACAATGACAGTGATCATTTGCTTAAAAAACAATCCGTCACATCTATTATAATCAGGGTTGAGTGTAAACGCAGCCCGCCCCGAAGGCAAACTCGCAACTTTTAAGAGATGTCTATCTTGGATTCTCCTGAAACAGTAAGCCCTCTGCTTTGTGATAAAAGCCGAGGGCTTATTGGTTCTTACGTTGCGTGAGAAGAAGCTACGTCAACGCCTGAAACGTTCCTGCAGGCTCACAACCAGACGGTAGAAGAGCGGCACGAAGAGGGGTGTAAGAAGCGTCGCCGCAATCATTCCGCCCACAACGGCAGTGCCAATGGCATGTCGGCTGCCCGAACCTGCTCCATGACTTAAGGCAAGCGGCAGGCAACCAAGGATAAAGGCAAGCGAGGTCATGATGACCGGCCTGAAACGAAGCCGGGCAGCAGTGACTGCGGCCTCCATCGCACTCATTCCCTTCTTGGACTGCTCAATGGCAAATTCAACGATGAGGATTGCGTTCTTGGTTCCAAGACCGACCAGAGTGACGAGGGCCACCTGAAAATAAATGTCATTGTTCAGGTCTCTCAGTAAATTGGCCAGCAGCGCTCCGAAGACCGCAAAGGGAACGGCCGTAAGCACCGCCATGGGCAGGGAAAAGCTCTCATAGAGAGCGGCAAGAACCATAAAGGCCATGATCAGAGCCAGCGCAAAAACAAGCGCGGTTGACCCGCTTGCCTGCATTTCCTGATAGGACTGGCCAGACCAGGCAAGCGCATAGCCTTCGGGAAGCTCATTTGCCACCTCCTGCAGAGCCTTAAGTCCTTGTCCGGAACTGTAGCCGGGAGCTGGGGAGCCCGTGATTTTGGCGGCCTTGAAGCCGTTCATATGCTCAACGGCAAGCGGCCCGGTCTCTGTCTTCAAGCTAATCATGCTTGCAAGCGGCACCATGCCGCCCTTGCTGTTTTGGACGTACATTTCGCGCAGGTCTTCAGGATGGGAGCGGTATTCCGCATCTGCCTGCATCCGGACCGAAAATGTGCGCCCGTAGAGGGTGATGTCATTCACGTAGGATACGCCGAACATGGCCCCTATGGTGTCAAAGACATCACTCACCTTGACCCCGAGGCTTCTGGCCTTCTCCCGGTCAAGCTCAAGGTAGACCTGGGGGCTGTCAATGCTGAAGGAGCTGTTGACCCGGCTGAGTTCAGGCCTATTTTGA
>JAGADH010000174.1 GCA_017613715.1 Desulfovibrio sp.
GCCGCCCACAATGTGCAGTTCGTCGAGGCCCGGTGCACTGGCCAGGGCCTCGCGGATGCGCGCCATGATATCGTCCTGGCTGAGAAGAAAGGCGCCTTGGCTTCCGGCATCCCTGCGAAAGGCGCAGAAGCTGCAGCCATTGACACAAATATTCGAATAATTGACCTGACGGTTGACGACGTAGAAGGTTTGATCGCCATGCAGCTGACAGCGCCGGTAAAGAGCCAAAGCCCCGACCGCTGTGAGGTCGGGACAG
Organism: Desulfovibrio sp.; assembly: GCA_017613715.1. Classification (GTDB taxonomy): domain Bacteria; phylum Desulfobacterota; class Desulfovibrionia; order Desulfovibrionales; family Desulfovibrionaceae; genus Desulfovibrio. The sequence goes on from JAGADH010000174.1 coordinate 257, forward strand.
GTGAAAAGCGCCATGCCGTCGTCAAAGCTTAAACGCTGAGCGTTGAGCACTTTGTCAAGGATAGTACCCAGGCCGATGGATTGATAGTAGGTGGCGTTGAGCATCGTCTTTCTTCAGTGGCAGAAGTCTCTGGCTGACTCCCTAGGAGGGCAGGGTTTTCGTTACAAAGCTCCGCCTGGTGGACGGGCTTCTTCTTTTTAGGTCGCAATGCCTGCTTTGGCAAGACGCCCTGGGATTTTTTTGTGCTGATGGCAGGAGCCTCCCTGGCTCTGCAAAGCCTTGTCTCAGGGATGAAAAACAGGTAGTTAGAGAAAAATCATTCATAAGGAAGCATACGTCATGGCCGCTTGCCGTCTCGGTCTCTCTCCCTGTCCCAACGACACCTTTATTTTCCACGCACTTCTGCACGGTCTTGTGCCTGCCCCCTGCAGCATCACCCCGCATCTTGCCGATGTGGAGGAGTTAAACGGCCTTGTGGCCAGGGGTATTCCCGAATTTTCCAAAATCAGCATCGGCGAGCTTGTGCGCAGCCACAAACGCTATGCCCTGCTTGCCTCGGGTGCGGCTCTGGGCTTTGGCTGCGGCCCGCTGCTTGTGGCACGCAAGGGCACAGACGACTCAAGCCTGCGCCATGGCAGCATCGCCATTCCCGGCGCCATGACCACGGCCAATCTGCTTTTGACGCTGACAGGGGAATTTCTGGGTGAGCGGCGTGAAATGCTCTTCAGCAAGGTCATTGATGCTGTGGCAGAAGGTCAGACGGAGCTTGGGGTGATTATCCATGAAGGCCGCTTTACCTATGAGCAGAAGGGCCTAGTCAAAGTGCTGGATCTTGGGGAATGGTGGGAAGGCCAGTACCATCTGCCCCTGCCCCTGGGGGGCATTGTGGTGCGGCGAGATGTGGACAGGCTTCTTGCCGGCAGGATGGAGGAGGCCATAGCGGAGAGTCTGCGCTATGCACGCGCAAAGCCAGAGCAAAGCCGCGACTATATCCGCGCCCATGCCCAGGAGCTTTCGGACGCTGTGATTGCCGCGCATATCAAAACCTTTGTGACGGATTTCAGTCTTGATCTCGGTAAGGAAGGCCGGCAGGCAATAACGCATTTACTTGGCAAGGCCCTGCAGCGTTTGGGGCAGGATCTGCCGAGTGAGGGCTTCTTTTTGCGTTAAGCCTTACAGGGAATGGTGCTGCTTGCGCACAAGCTGCCAGGTCATCTTGATCATGCTCAAAAGATCGCTGAAGCCTGGAGAGTACGGGGTTGGGCCAGTATTGAAGGTGGGAAGCGTTGCTTGGCCGCGTGTCTGGCCATTGTCGTCGGGAAGCCAGAGCAGATCGGGATGAAAATCGTCATCGCGCGTGGGTATGCCGATCTTGCCGGGCGTTCTGAGCTCCTCCTGGGGAGCAGGCGCTTTTTCCTGCGGCGTTTCCGCCAGGCCTGTTTCGCCGCTCTTGCCAAGCCTGCGCGAAAGATCCTGCGTGCGTTCCTCACTGGCCTTGCCTTCGCGTTGATAATGCTCCTGCTGTTTGAGCGAGAAATTGCGCATCAGACAGTCAGCAAGGCCTGATTGACCGCCAAGACGCTGCTCAATGGCCTCCTTGAGGTAGCTGAGCAGGAGCGATGGCGTGCTGGCAAGAATGCAGAGCTCAGCCATCTTTTCACCGGCAACCACTTCAGGCACCGTCTCAAGGCTTTCCATGAGCGTGGTGACGGCCGCCTCATAGTCTCCCTCGAGAATCTGCTTTCTCGCCTGCAGAAAGAAGGGATTGCGGGTTTCCCCGCGAGCTGTGAGACGCGCGAAGACCATGCGGGCCAGCTGCCATTTGCCTCCGACCACAAAGGCATCACAGGCTCTTTGCAGCCACTGTGTCATCTCCCTTTCCTTGCCTTTGCCCTTGTAGGCGCAGGCCATGCCAAGGCAGGCCTCACCCTGGATCAGCTGCGAGGCCAAAGCTCTGTGGAAGGCGGAAATGGCGCTGTTCCATTTTTTTTGGGCCAGACACTGCATCCCCACCTGAAAGAACTCTTCAGGCTTGTGCTGGCTTGGCTTGAGCAGACTCTGCAGGTCCTCCAGGCAGGCGTCAAATTCATGGCTGTCGAGGTTTACCCTGGCTTGAGCGAGCTTTTGCGCTTTCTGAGTGAGCTCCGTCAAAGCCAGGATTTTGCGCTGCATATCCTCCACGGAAAAGGGCCTTGCCAAAAGCAGGCTTGCACCTGAGCCCAGGGCCAGCAGCTGATCGCGTTCACCTTCCGAGGCCAGCACCAAAAGCAGGGGAATGCCTGAAAGTCGCGGATGCAGACGCACCAGGGCGCAGAACTGCTCACCGCTCATGTCGCCGAGCCGCTCGTTGACCACAGTGATGCGCTGGGCGGCCGCAAGGGGGTCGTCCGCTAAAAGGCGTGCAGCCTTTTCTCCTGAAGACATAGTCGTGATCTGGCTGTAGCCGGCCTCACGGATCACCTTTTTGTCCACGGCATTGGGGGTGTTGGTGTCTGAGAGCAGGAGAATGGTGGGAAAGTCATTGGTCTGGGACATGGCAATCTCAGTTTAGCCTGAAAACGTGTCTGCGATAGTTTCCCAAAGCTCCCGTGCCCGAACGAAGCCCAAGGATGCTGGTGCAGCGAAAATGCCCTCTCGGCCTGAGCAGGAAAGGTCTTCTCTTTGGAGATGCCCCACCCGTTTGAGGTGGTTTGGCTGAAAGCCTTTGGCCGGGGCCTTTACGCCCGTTTGTGGTGAGCTGCAGGCACTTATACGAATTTGCCCGAAGTGTCAGGAATGTCAAGGGCAGAACGTTCCTCTTGAGATTTTATCTGCATAATTTGTACCATATCTTTGCAGACAGCCTTGCTTTTTGGGCGTAAAAGCCAAGGGGGCTAAGCCTGAAGAGCGAGGGCATTGGTTGCCGCTGCAATGTGACTTGCAAGTGAAGCGTTAGAGCGCTGCCTGCAGGCTTCTCATGCTCTTGCGTTAGCCTTTGCAAGGGCGCTTTAGGCTATCTGGCCAGGCTCTTAAGGCCGGAAGGCAGATCTCCTTAGGCTTATGCCTTGACTTTGCGCATGGCTGTCGTAAGCCTTGAGCAGAGCCTGCGATCAGCCTCTGCTTGCAAAGCCCATGTATCGGGCCAGGAAGATGGCCATAATCAGATTCAAGAGGACAGAGGCGGACGTTCATGCCTCGTCCTTTGGGGACACAATGTTTTTTTCGCTTTCTCAAGATGGGTGCCGTATGCACAAATTCCGTCTTTTTCTGACGTTTTTCCTTCTTGCCCTGCTTTTTGCTGTCCTTGCCTACGGGGTCAGTTCGAATGTTGTCCTCAAGGGTGTGGCCAGCATTGAACTGCGCCAGGCCATCAAGAGCATGGAGCATATGCATGAGCGTCTGCTCTTAAGTCAGTCAGGCCTTGCCTGGCAGGTGCGGGCCAATGCCTGTTCCGATGCTCTCTATGGCCAGCTGTCAGCCCCGACAGGGCCGAATATGGGCTTTTTGAATGAAAAATTTGCGCCTGAATTTCTCAACAGCTTACAGGTTACGGCACTTGCGCTTTTCAGCGAGTCCGGAAAGCCGCTTTTTTTGACGCTGAGTTCAACGAGTTTCTTTGGCGAGGAACAACTTGGCAGTCTGGAAAAGACAACGGCGAAAATTGTGCAGCGATTGCTTAAGGAAAGCGGGCTTTCTCTGGAAGGGCTGATCAATATTCAGGGTGAAGCCTATCTGATGGGCGCGCATAAGGTCTTTGACACTGATCTGAGCGGGAAGCCGCGGGGTGTGCTTCTGATGATCAAGCGGCTTGCGCGGGAATTTGGCGCAGGCGCTGAGACCAATTCTTTTCAGCGTTTTTCCGTTTTGCCCAAGGCCTCGTATGATGCCGTGCCGGCTCACGTGGATGCGGAATCGGGCTACAAGATCCTCGAAGAGAATGACGAGATCTTTGTCTATGCCCTTGAGCGCGATGTCTTTGGCGTCAATGTCTGCTGCATGGAAGCGCGGGGAGAACGTCTCTTTTCGGCTTTTGCCCGCAGTCTCTCCGAGACGAATTTTTACTTCATGCTCGCCGTTGGCCTTCTGCTTCTGGCTTCGGCCATCCTCCTCATGCATCAGTGCGAGCAGCGTGTCATGCAGCAGGAGCTTTTGCGCAGGTCACGCCACGACGGTGTGACCGGGCTCTTCAATCGTTCCTATGCTGAGACGCGTCTGCGCGAGATGACCGCTCAAGCCGCCAGGAACGGCAGCTGTGTGGGCGTGATTTTTGTCAATCTCGACCGTTTCCGCGGCATCAACGACAAATACGGCTATGAAGTGGGTGACAAGCTTTTATGCGAGACCGCCACACGGCTTTCCAGCGTCGGCCATGATGCCGTTGTGGCCCGCTATGAGGGTGACAAATTCCTGATCATCGTCGGGGCTGATGATCGGGAGACGCTTATGGGGCATGCGCAGTCAGCTCTGGAGGTGATGTGCGAAAGCTTCAAGATCGAGGATAACGAGATCTTGCTGACCGCCAGTCTTGGCCTCGCCTTTTTCCCCAATAATGGCAAGAATCCCGTGAATATCCTGCGGCGAGCGGAAATCGCCATGTATCAGGCTCAGAAGCGCGGCCGCGGCCGCCGTTGTGCTTTCACAGCCCAGATGGAAGAAGAGGCCGCACGGCGTGTCTCCCTGCAGATTGCCCTGACCAAGGCCTTGGACGAGGAAAGACTGATGGTCTTTTATCAGCCCAAGGTCGATGTGGAACGCAAATGCGTCATCGGTTGCGAGGCCTTGATTCGTTGGCAGCGGGCAGACGGCAGTTTTGTGCCGCCGCCGACCTTTATTCCCCTGGCCGAAGAGACGGGACTTGTGACGCGTATTGATATGTTCGTGCTCTATACCGCCTGCCGTCAGATCAAGGCCTGGAAAGAACTGGGGCTTGACGTGCGTATTGCCGTGAACATGTCTGCCCGCAGCATCCTTTCGGAGTCCTTTGCCGATCGTGTGCAGCAGATTCTGCATGAAGAGGCCATGCCCTCGCACTGCATTGAGGTGGAAATCACCGAGACGTCCCTCATGACAGAACTTGAAGCAGCCTCTGAGGCCATTTCCAAGCTCTACAATACGGGTATCCGCATAGCCCTTGATGATTTCGGTACAGGCTATTCGTCCTTGCGCTACCTGCATTCCATGCCCATCTCCTGTCTGAAGATCGACAAATCCTTTGTGGATGGCATTGGCAGCAAAGCCACCAGAGATGATTCGTCCGAGCTGGTCAGCGGCATTCTGGCTCTGGCCACGGGGCTTGGTAAGGACATGGTGGCTGAAGGCGTAGAAGAACCGGCTCAGCTTGATTTTATTGTCGGTCACGGCTGCTCGGTGATTCAGGGCTATATTTTCTCCAAACCCCTCAATGCCAAGGACTGTACAGCCTTTTTGCTCAATCAGCGCGAACATATTCAGGCTGTTCTTGATACTGTGGCCAAAGCCAGGGAAGACACCGATTCCGAGGTGCTTTAGCCGTTTTTTGGCGGAACGTTGTCTGCCATAGCC
>JAGADH010000175.1 GCA_017613715.1 Desulfovibrio sp.
AATTCCAGGAAAATATTTATCTATGGTTTCTATTAAGAGATTAGCCTGAGTGATGGAGATGCCAGAAACATATATATGGAACAAGGATTTGCTGGGTTGAAGACCTTTGAGCAAAGCATTGATGTGCGAAAGGTCGTCAAGAGCCTTGCATATATCGTCATAGGTAAAGTTGACTTGGCGCATAAGAAATCAGGCTGGCAAAGGGTTTTGGGAAAGTTGCAAGGGACAGGCTTTGCTGGGGGAAGCCTCAGAGACAAAGGCCATGGCTAAGCGTTTATCCAAAGGCTGAACGCTGGATGGAAAGAAGCCTCTCTTGGCGAAATGGCTTTTGGTCAGGCCCAAGGCCTCAAGCTTCGGCTGCTTTGCAAGGTTTTGCCAAGTCCTTGATGTACGCCTTCTATGGAGGATTATCAAGCCTGACTGAGCACGCTCAAAAGGAGCTCTGGCTCCTTCCCCTGCTTCCCAAGGGCTGGCTTGCAGGCATCGGCATCTTTCACGTTTCCTGCTTAAGGAAGCCTATGTCAGGGCTCTTTTGCCTGCACAAAGCCATAATGCTCATCAGCTTGGAGCCTGCTCTTGCAGAAAGCAGGGTATACCGATGTCGGCATAACGGGAGATATGCCGACTTTTTAAAAATGCCGATAATCCCCTCAAACTCCCTTGGATAATCAATGAAGGCAGCAGGGTACCGTCAACTATCGGCTTTTTTTATCATCAGAGCTCCATCAACCTGTAACATGGAGTTCTGATATGGAAAAAACTGAAAACAAGCTCTGACGTCTTCTCGACGTGCTGATAGAGGGGGTCGGCGAACATATCAACACCGACGTGTCGCTCAAAAAGTGTCAGTCCGCCAGCAAGCGCATAAAAAAATGGCAATCCAGCGTCAGCTTTTGCTGCTGGATTGCCACGTTCTTTTTGTCCTAGAGGTTCTTAGTGCAAAGCCTCGAGAATGGACTTGGCACTGACGGCCTTGAGGATTTTGCCATCCACAAGGACGCAGGGGAGTTTGCCGATGCCGAAGTAATTGATGACCTGTGTGGCCTGAAACATATTGATATTGCCGGCATCGTAGCTGTACTTGGCAAGGGTGAGCTCGTCATTTTCGGAAACCGGCGGAGTCAGGCGCTGCAGATAGCTGTAGTGGATGGGATAATCCGACGCTTTGGCCGTTGAGTCAAACTCATGCGTGAAGGTCTTGACGCGCCCGTGCGCTTTCTGGGCAGCCTTGACCTCGTTCCAGCGCTTCAGAGAATAGTTCAGATAGGGGAGGGCCTGACCCTTGCGGGCGTAGGCAATCCAGATCATCAGGCCGGTCAGATCGGTGCCGTAGAGCTCACGGTTTTTGCCAAAGACAACGATCTTGGTATCGTTGGGATTGAGCGAAGAGGCGGCCTTGCTGACTTCGGCCATGATTTTTTCACTGGCCGGTTCGGAATAATCAAGCAGGACGAGGATTTCGTGCGCAGCACCTGTGGAACCGAAGACCACAGGATAGATCTCTTCACGCCAATGCGGCCTGTGCGCAGCTTCGCCCTGAATGGACTGTTCCCTGCCGCCCATGGCTCCCAGAATGGTATCGCCGTCCTTGGAGAGATGGCGTGACTGCGGCAGTTTGGCATTGCGCCAGGGATTGAAAACATCGGCTCCGCCTGCCTCGGAGTTCATGACAACGTCGGTCTGCTGTCCTTCCGATTTTGAGGCGCAGGCCGAAACAGCACAACAGAGGCAGATGATCAGACTCGAGAGAAATAGTGTTCGCATGTCAACTCCATGGTTTTTCCCGCGCTTTGGCGCGTGAGGCTATGGTCTTGTGATGGATAATTCTGGGCTTGTGAGAGCTTTTGACTGACGGGTGAGCAAAACGTTACGCCTGCTGATGCCAGTTTCTGCTGCTTTTTATGCTTAGCAGGACGGCAGGGAGCAGGCAGCAGCCTTGAGATGATCAAGCCAGATCTCGGCAATGGCTGAATGCTCGACACAGCCTTTGAGAACGGGATGGCAGCGATGGCCTGAAGCTTCAAGGCGGGAGCGCCAGGATGTGCGCTCACAGCCTGCCATGTCTTTGAGGGTGTGGCTGCCCACAGTGGCCAAAAGCGGCATGAGCCAGACGAGCTGCGAGCTAAGCTGCGGCAGGAGGGCATCAAGCGTGACAAGGCCTTCCATGGTGCCAACATGGACATTTTTGTCCATGGACTGCACAAGCTTGTGCAGTTCAGCGTAGCGGGCACTGGCCGGGTGGCGGGAACCGTGACCCATGAAGATGACGTCCTCTGACGGAGCCCGGGATGCCGGCAGATGCTGCAGAAGGGAAGCGGCCACGCGTCTGATGTCGTCGTGAGAGGTCAAAAGCGGTTCGCCGACGGCAATGGGCATATCAGTCTTCTCTACGACGCGCGCGACATCGGCCTTGAGTTCCTCGTGTTCACGACCTGGAATGGTCTGCAGGGGCTGCAGGACGACAGTGTCAAAGTGTTCAAACCAGATGCGCAAGAGGGCTTTGTCCACGGAATCGCTTTTCTGTCGTTTGCCGGCCAGACGTTTGCGCAGCACTTCCGAGCTGTAGGCCCAGCGCACGGAATGACCCGGAAAAACCTCACGTACGCGCAGGTCAAACTGTGCAAGGACGCGTCTGCCTTCAAGGGTGCAGGCACCGTAGGCAACCAGAAGAATAGCGTGCTTCATGGCGGTTTTTTTACTGCACTTTGTCAGGCATAGCAACTGTGGCCGCTCTGCAGCGCTTTGCTCATGGCGCTGTTGACCTGTAAAAGCCCAAAGCATAGGATTTCTCAGAGTTCCCCTTTTGCCCATTTGAGGAGGTGGTATGCCCAAAGCGACGAGACAATCCTGGCAGTGCAGTCTGATCTTTTTTTTGCTTTTTTGCCTGCTTTTTCTGCTGCCCGCGGGCAGTCAGGGACGTCCGCAGAGTTTTCGGGATCTGAAGCGTATCGCTGACAATCTCGTGGTAACCTCCATCAAATACGGGGCCATTCCGGCCATTTTCAACCCTTCCTATATCAAGGTGCAGGAAGCGGATCTGAGCATGGAGCGGGAAGAAATTGTCTTCGTGGTGATGATGCCTGACGGCCCGCATATTTATCCGCAGAAGATCCTGGTCTGGCATCAGCTGGTCAATGAGCTGATCGACGATAATGCCTATGTTGTCACCTATTGTCCCATAACCGGCACCCTTGCGGCCTATGATGCCTCCATGAACGGCCTGAATCTTCTTTTTGACAACGAAGGACGCCTCTTTGACGGCAATTCCGTGCTGATTGACCGCAATACCGGCAGTCTTTGGCTGCAGGAACTGGGCATGGCCATCGAAGGGCCACTCATGGGGCGAGGGCTTCCCATGCTCACGGTCTACTGGACAACATGGGGAGCGGCTTCGAGAGTTTTTCCCGAGGCGCAGGTTTTAGATGCTCCCAATGGTCGTAAGGCTTACGGCCGCGATCCCTACGGCAATTATCTGCGCACAGGCAGCTATTACGATAACGATGTCACCATCTACCGTATGCAACGTCTTGATCGGCGTCTGCACAAGAAGACGCCGGTCCTCTGCTTTGAACTGCAGGGTGTGCTTCTGGCCATTGATATCAAGTATGTCAAACGCAAGGGCGCTGTGAATTTCTTCCTGGGACCCCAGGCCCTGGTGGCCATGCACGACACCAAACTCGATGTGGTCAGAGTCTATGACCGCAAGGTCTGGGCAGAACCCTTTCTCTATGTGCGCAGGGATGGGCGCATCTTCGATATACACACGCACAGTGTCTGGGATCCGGCAACGGGGACGGCTGTTGAGGGCACTATGAAGGGGGCCAAGCTTAAGCAGTTTTACGGCAATTACGCCATGTGGATGGCCTGGAGCAGCATGAATCCCGAAACCTTTGTGATTCCTGGCCCGGGAGAGGTGCCTGAAAAGCTGCTTTCACTGGATCCTGTGGGTTCAGCTGCTGATGCCCCGAAGCCTGTTGATCCTTTGGATCCCGCAGGTCTGCCCTTTGGGGGAGAGGTGCCTGAGAAGCCCAAGGCCAATCCTGCTGCCGATCCTCTTGATCCTGCGTCCTTGCCCTATGGAGCAAAAGTGCCGTCCATGGGGGGCGGTCAGTGAACGAAGTCGGCCGAACGTTTTTCGTGGTCTCGCCTCGACTTACCTGTCAATCTCATGATCAATGGACCTCACGACTGGCTTGCTTGGCAAGCAAAGAGATTGTCCTTAAGGCCATTTGCAGACATTGAGGTCTTTCTGATTGGCTGCAGAGTTCGTTCGACCTCTTGCAACTTGGAAGACAGCGACTTCAGTTATCCCTCCGTCAATAATCTCGCGCCTTTCGGACGAGGCTTGCAAAAGCCAAATCCTTAAGGCTGATTGACCAGCCCAACGCTGTACCGTCAGAGCAGACGCCGAGGACACAAGTCGCGGCTTCTTGGTTTCAGGATTGTCTGGATCAGGTTCCCTGTCCTGCAAGGTGAAATCCACAATGGTCGGAGTTCCTTCCGCCTCAAAGAACGAGTTGCTGAGCAGGATATAAAATAAAATGGCTGGCTAGTATTTGTTTAAAATTATATAAGATAATTATTTTGTATAAACAATAATTATTGTAAGGTAGCTTTAATCTCAGCAATTCTTTCTGGTGAAAGTCTTGAATACTTAATTATTTCATCCAAGGGCTTTTTATCTTTAATCATATCAATAGCTGTTTGTTCTTGTGAATTTTTTCTGGCAAAATCAATTTCTGCTTTCCTTATCTTTTCAGCTTCTTCTGCTAAGTTATAAGCTTTAATATTTTCATCATTTAGTACAAAGTGATCGATCTTGCTCTTAGCAGAATCAATAATCATACTTTGAGCTGCCATGACTTTAATCTCCTCATACGTTGTTTTATCTGAGAAAAATTTCATCCAGTAATCTAGCTGTGAGTAATTTTTAACATTATTTTCAGTAAAAACTTCTTTATGTAATTTTTCCTACTTTGGGATTTCCAATACATGGATTTGAGATTTATAAGATAAACAAGAGTTTTGAATTACTATGCTTGAATAGCAAGAACAATCATGAAAAACAGGAATATTTTCAGGAATTCTAAAATTAAAATTTACAAGTGCAATAACATAAAAATTAGGATATTTTTCATACTCAGTTGACTGTTTAACATGTTCAAATTGACGTGACACCCTGTTAATTAGTCTAATATCAATCCTAGGTGATTTTGTCTTTGGATTTCAAAAGCAAACTGATCATAATTTGAAGACTCACCTTTTACATCAAATAAATTAGTTTTTGCATCATATGTTGTAGCACTAAAAACTGGTGAACTCATCAGAAATTCATCTATGCTGTTGAATTTTAGATCATCTAAAACTGCATTAATAAAATTTTCACATATTACTTCGCTTCCTGCAGTAGTAAAAATATATTTTGCCAGTGCATCATTAGTTGTCTTTATTTTTTATTATCATTTCAAACTGAATCTAAACACCTACTTCACTACCAGACACGTCAGAGGCATTGTACCCCTGTTTCTGGAGCCACCATCACCAGCTCCAGCTCCTTCTGTCCGTATACTGGTACTATGGCTTCTTTCAGAAAAAATGGCAAAGGGATTTTGGAACTGGGTTTGACACTGGTCGAGAGCTACAGGAGCAGATGAAAGAGTAGTTTACGTACCATGCTGAGATGGATCTGGTGAAAGTGCATCAAAAGCAATAGGCGGAGCAAAAGAAAAAATCAGATACATTAGCAAAAGCTGTACCAATATCAATTTTATCTTGAAATTTCAGTGGGTTATCAACACTACAAGAATTCACCAGTGCCGATCAGACCCATATGCGGATACCACTTTTTCAAGCATCTTCTGGATATGTCGTTCAAAATCACAAAATCAAAAAGTGTGCTAACTTGTGAATACTGTGGATTCATCGGCATTTTCTGACAATGGTATATCAAAATTATTAGATTCCAAATGAGCAAAGTGCGGATCAGACCCATATACGGATACAAAACAGCCACCTCCAGAAAAACTGGAAGTGGCTATAGGAACATCAGCTACAGAAGCAGATGGTACGATTCCGATCTTATCGAGTCTATGAGGCGGGGAAAAAGGCAAGAGGCGGCACTTCATCAAGAAGACCGGCTTGGGCGGATTTTTCGTAGAAGAGGCTCAGGCCTTTTTGTTCCTGCTTTCCGAGACTGAAGCAGAGGGCCTGACTGTAGTAGAAGATAAGCTCTGCCTGGCTTAGCGGTGTTTTTTGCTGAACATCGGGCAGGCATTGACTCAAATGGCTAAGACCCCAGGCACGGCTTTGTCTGATGCAGAGCGAGGGGTCGCAATCAAAGAGTCCCATTTCGCTTACCCTGCGGCTTATGATCCACACGGCAAAGACAAAGGGCAGGCCGGTCCAGGCTTTCCAGGCAGAGGCGAGATCTGTGCAGACCGGGTAGAGGGGGTGGCCGCGTAAATTGAGGGCCTCGTCACCAATGGTCAGGACAGCCCACGGCTTTTCACCGGCATCCAGCAGTTCACGCACATGGCCTGTTCTGAAGGAGATATCCTGCAGGTGATAGCGTTCCCTGAGCAGGAGCTTGGTGAGGACAACTGAGGTATGGCTCTGGCCGCTGATGACAATCTCCTGGCCTTCGGCCTCTCTGAGCGGTCCGCGCGACAGCAGGAGCACGCTCATCACAGGGCCGTGGGAAGCGATGCAGAGATCGGGGGCAAGGTAATAGTTGCGCCAGCGGCGAGCGTATTCCATGCATGAACAGGAGGAAATGGCCAGATCGCCGTTTTTCATCTGGTCGTTCAGTTCAGCGGGACTGCCGTAGACAAGACGGTAGGGATGCTGCACGATGCCGTGTTCAAGGGCATAGTAGACCGGCAGAACATTGATGAAGGCGATGCGGCCAAGAGCTAACCTGGGCATGGGGTTTTCAGACAAGGGGCTGTGGGTCAACAGGGCGGTAGTCCATACTGCGCTGGATTGGCGTATAGCCTGCCTGCCGGATGACAGCATGGATCTGGGCCCTGTCCATGTGATAGCTGACCCCGGCTGCGGCCACGACATTTTCTTCGATCATCAGGGAGCCGTAGTCATTGGCGCCGTAGAAGAGGGCGCACTGACCGATTTCAGGACCCATGGTCACCCATGAGGCCTGAATATTGTCGAAATTGTCCAGGACAAGCCGTGACAGGGCGAGCAGTCTGAGATAGGCCGGAGCCGGCAGGGTCGGCACGTCGATGCGCGTGTGTTCAGGCTGGAAGGTCCAGGGAATAAAGGCCGTAAAGCCATGCGTTTCGTCCTGAAGCGCACGCAGGGCAAAAAGGTGATCAAGACGGTGCCTGGGTTCCTCTTCGTGACCGAACATCATGGTCGCTGTGGTGCGCATGCCAAGTTCGTGGGCTGTGCGCATGACCGCAAGCCAGGTATCGGCGGAACACTTATTGGGGGAAACCTGGGCGCGTACGGCATTATGCAGAATTTCCGCGCCGCCGCCCGGAATGGAGGCGAGACCGCAGGCTTTGAGGCGGCTGATGATTTCCGGCACAGGCAGGGCGAATTTCTGTGACCAGTAGGCAATCTCTGGCGGTGAAAAAGCGTGGATGTGCAGAGTGGGCCAGTTTTTGTGAATCCAGCTGAGCAGATCCTCGTACCAGTCAAGGGGCAGATCCGGGTGATGGCCGCCCTGCAAAAGGATCTGTGTGCCGCCAAGCTTCAGGGTCTCCTCGATTTTCTGGCGCATCTCTTCGCGCGTGATGACATAGCCCTCGGGGTCTCCCGGAGGCCTGAAAAAGGCGCAGAAACGGCAGCCGCAGACACAGACATTGGAATAGTTGATATTGCGGTCGCCTACATAGGTGACAATGGCTTCGGGATGCTTTTTCTGGCGTACGGCATGGGCCAGATGGGCCAGGGTCTCAAGGCTTGCCTGGTAATAGAGGGTCTCAGCCTGGGCCCGTGTCAGACGTTTGCCGGCTTCCACGCTGGCAGCGGCTTTCTGGACCTCGGGCGCTTCGGCAAAGGGGCTGTGGGCTTTGGTAAATAAGAGAGCAGAGCTTTCCCATGGGTGCTTAGGCTGGCTTGGCTTGTCGTGCTCAACCCGGCCAAAGGTGGCATTGCGGCGCTGCGGCGTAAAGCCGGCGCGTCGGATCATGCTTTCCAGCTCCTGCAGGGAAAGCGCCTGAGCGGATCTCGCTCCTGCCATGTGGCCAATATGCTCTTCCACAATGGTGCCGTCGAGGTCGTCAGCACCATACCAGAGCGCTGTCTGGGCCACCTTGACGCCGAGCATGACCCAGTAGGCCTTGATATGGGGAATATTGTCGAGCAAAAGACGCGAGACCGCTATGGTGCGCAGCTGATCGAGGCCGTTGACCGGTCCCTGACGTTCCTTCGGCAGGACAAGCTTATTGTTCTTCTGCAGAAAGGGCAGTGGGATGAAACAGGTGAAGCCGCCTGAGGCATCCTGCTGGGCCCGCAGGCGTAAAAGATGATCCACGCGCATGGCCAGGCTTTCAAGGTGACCAAAGAGCATGGTGCAGTTGGTGGTGATCCCGAGCGCATGGGCCTCACCTGAGATGCCAAGCCAGGTTGCGGAATCGGCTTTTTGCGGACAGAGTCTGGCACGCAGACCCTCATCGAAAATTTCAGCGCCTCCCCCTGGCATCATCACAAGCCCCTGGGCTTTGAGACGCGTGAGCACCTCTCGGCTTGAGATGCCTTCAAGCTTGGCAAAATGGGCGATTTCCACGGGCGTGAAGGCCTTGATGGGGAGATTGGGGGCTTCGCGCTTGATGCGGCTAAAGAGCTCTTCAAACCAGGCCAGCCTGAGCTTAGG
>JAGADH010000176.1 GCA_017613715.1 Desulfovibrio sp.
CTTCAAAGCCAGCATTGTGGGCAATCTGGCGCAGAGGCTCTTCAATGGCTCTGCGGACAATTTCCACATCAGCCAATTCGTCGTCGTCAGCAGGACGGATATCGGCCAGCACTTTGGCCACACGGATCAGGGCAGTACCGCCACCAGGCACGATGCCTTCTTCCACGGCTGCGCGGGTGGCGTTCAGAGCGTCTTCCACGCGATCCTTCTTTTCCTTCATTTCGACTTCAGTGGCAGCGCCCACGCGCACCACAGCGACGCCGCCAACCAGCTTGGCCAGGCGTTCCTGCAGTTTTTCACGGTCGTAGTCGGAAGTGCTGTCTTCCACCTGAGCGCGGATCTGTTTCACACGAGCTTTGATGGCTTCGCTGTCGCCGTTGCCGTCGATGATGGTGCTGTTGTCTTTGTCGATGCGCACACGCTTGGCGGTACCGAGATCGGAAAGGGTCAGATTCTCCAGCTTGGTGCCGGTGTCTTCGCTGGCGACATTGCCACCGGTAAGGATGGCAATATCCTGCAGCATGGCCTTGCGGCGGTCACCAAAGCCGGGGGCCTTGACGGCCACAACCTGCAGAGCGCCACGTAGTTTGTTGACGACCAGAGTGGCCAGAGCTTCGCCTTCCACATCTTCAGCAATGATCATCAAGGGACGATTGACCTTGGCGACCTGCTCAAGAATGGGCAGCATGTCTTTCATGCTTGAGATCTTCTTTTCGGAGCAGAGAATATAAGGATTCTCGATTTCGCAGAGCATTTTCTCAGCATTGGTCACAAAATAGGGAGAAAGATAGCCGCGGTCAAAGCGCATACCTTCGACAACGTCCATGGTGGTCTCAAGGCCTTTGGCCTCTTCCACGGTGATGACGCCTTCTTTGCCCACCTTGGCCATGGCCTCGGCAATGATATTGCCGATGGTGGAATCAGCATTGGCGGAAATGGTGCCGATCTGAGCGATTTCTTTCTGATCGCGGGTAGGTTTGGCAAGGGTTGCGAGTTCGGCAACCAGGGAGTCAACAGCTTTGTCGATGCCGCGTTTGATGGCCATGGGATTGCGGCCGGCGGCAACAAGCTTGCTGCCTTCGCGGTAGATGGCCTGGGCGAGAATTGTGGCAGTGGTGGTACCGTCACCGGCAGCATCAGACGTCTTGGAAGCCACTTCTTTGACGAGCTGAGCGCCCATATTTTCAAATTTATCGGTCAGTTCAATTTCTTTGGCTACGGTCACGCCGTCCTTGGTGATGACAGGGGCACCAAAGGATTTCTCAAGAGCAACGTTGCGGCCTTTGGGGCCAAGGGTAACTTTCACGGCATTGGCCAGTTTATCAACACCACGGGCCAGTTTTTCACGGGCTTTCGCGTCGAAAAGAATTTCTTTAGCAGACATTGTATGATCCTCCTCGGGATACTTCGAAACGTATGTTTATATGCAGCTTATTTTATGACGGCGAGGATATCTTCCTCACGCATCACAAGGTGGTCAATACCGTCAAGCTTGACTTCTGTCCCGGCATATTTGTTGAAGAGCACTTCGTCACCTTCCTTGACAGCCAAGGCAACGCGCTTGCCGTCTTCACCCAATTTGCCGGGGCCGACCGCCACAACCTGACCTTTGGAAGGTTTTTCCTTGGCCGTATCGGGAATGTAGAGACCGCCAGCGGTCTTTTCTTCCGACTCGAGACGTTTGACAAGGACGCGGTCGTTCAAGGGTTCCAGTTTCATGTCAAATCCTCCACGATTTGTTGATTTCAAAAAAAACTTTGAGCCTCCGTGCGGTTCCTCTCAACGGAGGCAATCTGAATCAATACTGCATTGGTCTTCTCGTTCAACTCACGGCAAAGAGATAATGCTCTTTATGCACTTGAAAAGGGGGCCATTGAAAATTTTTTGGACTGAACTGCTTGTATTTTTGCTAACTACTTGATTTTATTGAAGAAAAATCAGCAAGAGCTGTCTTGAAAAAATTCTTCCGGTCATTTGCTTGATAAAAAAAGGCAGCCCAAAAGCTGCCTTCAAAAAGTGGCCTCTCGTCGCTACGGCTTAGCAGGCCTTGGTGATCATTGCGGCTGTCGTTATTTGCCGAAAAGCTGCTCTGTGGAGAGAATGTGGAAATTATGCTTTTCAAGCAGGCTGATGGCCATGTCATTTTTGTCGAAGCGGAATACCATGATGGCTTGCGGCTGATCGCGCTGGATCAGTGAATACATGTATTCAACATTGATGCCGTTTTGCGAAACGAGTTGCAGCACGTCATCAAGACCTCCCGGACGGTCTTCCACTTCCACGGGCACAACGGATGTGCAGCCAAACGTAAAGCCTTTTTCCTTGAGAATGCCCTTGGCCTTTTCATGTTCCGCCACAAGCAGGCGCAGGATGCCAAAGTCCGAGGTGTCAGCAAGGGAGAGAGCCCTGATGGAAACCTGGGCTTCAGCCAAAGCGTGGGTGACATCAGCAAGACGTCCGGCTCTGTTTTCGAGAAAAACGGAAATTTGTTCAGTTTTCATGCCATCGTTTCAGCGTAAAGCCCCGGATCTTCGTCGTTCATAGCAGGATAAGGAAGACGGGGAGGAAACGCTGCCTCCGTTCGTTTTTCTGTTAAGGGTGCTCGAGCACGTAGTTTCACGAAAGGCCTGGTAAGGGCTCTGCTCTAAGCTTTGTGCTCTTTGCCCGAATTCGCTGCTTCTTTTTCGGCTTTGGGGGTGATGTCGACTTCAGTGGGTTCCGTAGTGGCACGGCGGAAATTGCGAATGGCACGTCCAAGACCCGCTCCGATTTCAGGAAGTTTTTTGGAGCCAAAGAGGAGCAGAACTACAACCAGAATCAGGATAATTTCTGTTGGACCGATCGGACCAAGCATTCCTCACTCCTTAGGGGAAAAGTCTAGAACTCTTGCAGAAAAAACTCCCATTGGCAGCAGGGAGCGTACGTATGGTGTTTGCATCAGGACATCAAGCAATGGCTGAGAGCTCCACACAACTGAGCTTGCCAAGAGACGGGAATGACAAGAACGATGCGGGACATGGGGATTCTAGGATGGTTAAGAAGATATTCAGTCCAGGCAGGAATGTCAAGCAAGGCACTCGTCACCGCCTTTTGGGGCGTTTTGCCGGCTTTGCTCTGTGGGCACGAGGCTGACGTTTTGCCGGCACAGCCTGATGGGGATGTTTTCCTTCCACAGTCTCACGCACGCTCTTGGCTGAAGTCGGAGTTCTGAAGCCTGCCTCAATCAGTCTGCGGGCAAAAAGGTCGCGACCTACCCGGCTTTTGCCCCCCATGATCACACACATCAGACGCGTATTGTCGCGTTTGGCCGTAACAACAATATTGTATCCCGATGCGACCGTCCAGCCTGTTTTCAGGCCGTTGACGCCGCAGACGGCACCGAGCAGGGGATTGGTTGTGGTCAGGACGTGACCGCCGTGGGTGAATGTGGCCAGCTGATGAAAGGCCAGGGCCTCGGGATGGGTACGCACATAGGCCAGGGCGAGTTTGAGGATATCCGAAGCGCAGCTGATCTGTCCCTGGGCAGGCAGGCCTGTGGGATTTTTGAAAACAGTCTGCCGCATCTTCAGGGCTTTGGCCTTGGCATTCATTCTCTTGACAAAGGTTGTGAGACGAGGATGCACGGTCTGGGCCACGGCAATGGCCGCATCGTTGCCCGAAGCCACGGCTGTGCCTGTGATCAGCTTGCTTAGGGGCACACGTTCTCCGCTTTTCAGATGCATCGTTGAACCGCGCGTCGTTGCCGCCTGAGAGCTGATTTTGACTCTTTTATGCAGAGAAAGCTTGCGGTTCTGGATCTCGTCGAAAGCCAGGTAAAGGGTCATGATCTTGGTCAGGGAGGCAGGAGCAATGGGCATGTTTTCATTAAGCTGATAGAGAATCCTGCCTGTGCTCATATTGTAAAGGATGGCCGCCTTGACCGGAAGACGGGCAGCCTGAGACAGGCCGGGACAGAGCAGGCAGAGAGCAAGCAGAGTAAGAAGCACAGGCAAGCAGGTGCGCTGAAACGACGGCATCAAGGACACGGATCCCCTTTACTTCTGGCGGATGTTTGAGGCGATGGACGGGAATACGCTGGCGGGAACACGAAAGTATATGTAAGAAAGAGCGGCTCTGCAATGGCTTTTTTCGTGATGCATTCAAGGGGTCGTTACTGTTCACAGTCGACTTGGCGTCGGGCTTTTGCTCAATACCCACTGACGGATCCACGTATCCAGTCCTTCCTGTCTTCTCACACTTGTGGCCGTGTCTCGATTCCTCAAGCCTTCGTGCTTCCCTTCATGTCGTCCCACTTCACGGCTGCGTCAGGGCGATCTACCGGTCTCTATGGCTCCGGCTCAAGGAGCTGTACATAGGAAGCAATTGTTCTGAGGCAGATGAGTTAGGGGGTGCTTTTCTAGACATCCCTTGAGACATGCACTATCTTGCCCCAATGGTTTCGTTCTCGTGCAATCGGGCTGCAACTGGAGCTCGCGGACATCTCTGGACTTTATTGGACAAGGTAGGGTGCAATGGATATTGGCAGCTATTCGTTTACGGAATTTCGGCAGCTTGCCGAAAATTTTCACGGCTATGCGGCACCAGGGCTTCTGATCGGAGCCTATATGGTGGAGCTGGCTAAACGTCAGATGCCGCCAGGCACCTTGTTTGAGGCTGTGGTCGAGACCGACAAATGTCTTCCCGATGCCGTACAGCTTTTGACGCTTTGCTCGACGGGCAATAAGCGTCTGAAAATCTGTTCTTTGGGGCGCTATGCTCTGGCACTCTTTGACAAGTACAATGGCAAGGGGGTGCGCGTCTCGCTTGATGCGGCAAAACTCCGCCAGTGGCCGGAAATTTCAGGCTGGTTTTTCAAGCTCAAACCCAAGGCTGAACAGAACACGCAGGAGCTTGAACGGGAAATCGAGCGTGCCGGTGATGGCATCTGTCGGGTGCAAAAGGTTACGGTTCAGCCGCATCTGGTTGGTCATTCGCACATGGAAGCCATTGCGCTTTGTCCTGTCTGCGGTGAAGCCTATCCGGCAGAAGACGGACCTGTCTGCCGGGGTTGCCAGGGAGACGCCCCTTATCTGCAGATGGAGGCAGACATGCCGGGCGTCAAAGATGCCCAGCCAGAGACTGTCGTCGTGCCTGTGGAGGAAGCCGTTGGCCGCACCTGTGCCCACGATATGACGCGCATTGTTCCAGGACAGTTCAAAGGGCCCGAGTTTAAGGCCGGTCAGCGCATCACTGCCGGAGACGTCTGTCGTCTGCAGACAATGGGCCGTTTTCATGTGGCGGTGACGCAGGCAGGAATTGAGAATAAAGACCTTGTGCATGAAAACGAGGTGGCTGAGGCCTTTGCCCGCAAAATGGCCGGCCGTGGGGTTTGCTACAGCCTGCCGCCCCATGAGGGCAAGATCGATTTCACGGCTGAGTGCGACGGGCTCTTCAGCGTCGATCACAAAAAACTCTACGCCTTTAATCTTGTGCCCTCGGTGATGTGTGCCACTCGCCAGGACGGCCTGCTTGTGACTCGTGGCAGCAGACTGGCCGGAACCCGTGCCATTCCGCTCTTTCTTGAGCGCAAACTCTTCAATCAGGCCATGGACGTTCTGGGCCGGGAGCCGCTTTTTTCCGTGCAGCCGCTGCGCAAGGCCAAGGTTGGCATTCTTGTCACCGGCACGGAAGTCTTTCAGGGGCTCATTGAGGATAAATTCATCCCCATCATTACCGCCAAGGTCACCAATCTGCACTGTCAGGTTGTGGCCAAAACCATTGTTCCTGATGACCTTGGCAGTATCAAGGCAACGGTTGCTGAGATGCTCAGCTCTGGCGTGGATCTCTTGATCACCACAGGCGGTCTTTCCGTGGATCCCGATGATCTGACGCGGCAGGCGCTTTTAGAATCAGGTCTCAGCGACATTGTGCACGGCATTCCCATGCTGCCGGGAACCATGAGTCTGATCGGCTGCATACATCGCCAGGAGGGTGATGTTCAGGTCCTTGGTGTTCCCGCCTGTGCCCTCTATTTCAAGACAACGGCTTTTGATATCCTTCTGCCGCGTCTTTTGGCCGGCAGGACCTTTGGACGTGCGGAAGCAGCCCGTCTTGGCGAGGGCGGTTACTGCATGGGCTGTCAGAACTGTACCTGGCCCAAGTGCTGGTTCGGCAAATAGATCTTTTTTACCTCTTGGGCAGCATATGGCAAACGAACTCCCTAAGCTTCTTGAGGAAATCGGCAAATCCTTCACGGTTGCTTTTGAGCCCCTCGATATTGAGGACACGCATTTTGAGATTCTTGCAATTCAGAACATGCGTGAGCATCTAGATTCGATGCTGGCCAGAAAGGCAATCAAGAATCCTCTGCATGATTTGCCGCTCTGGGCCAAGGTCTGGCCTGGCTCCTTTGTCCTGGGCAGGCTTCTGCGCAAGTATCAGCCTGAAGGACGCACACTGCTTGAGCTTGGCGGCGGCTGCGGTATCCTCAGTCTTGTGGCCAGCCGTTATGGTTTTGCCTCCATTGTCACAAGCGACATCAACGAGGACGCCTTGCGCTTTGCCAGAGCCAATGTGCTGCACAATCATCTGGAAGAGCTTATTCGCGTCGTAAGGCTTGATGTGTCGCTGCCTGTGAACGAACATGACAGTTTCCCCTCGTTTGATCTCATTGCGGCCTCGGAACTGCTTTATCTTGAAGAATTGCACAGGCCCCTGCTCAAGTTTCTTGGCCGGCATCTCAAGGCCGGTGGCACGGCACTCTTCTGTACGGACTATGCCAGACGGCAGCCGCATTTTGCCAAGCTTGCGGCGAAGTATTTCCAGTGCCAGGATGGCCATATCGGTGTACGGGCAAAGAATGCCGAAGGTGAAGAGGAACGCCGTCTTTATACCATCACCATTCTGCAGCACAAAAGCTGAGACTGATTGTGTGCGCAAAAAAGGAGACAGACTCTGTGCAGCCTGCTCAGGATCACCTTCCCTTTTCCCCCCTTGTGCTTTCTCCCTGTCCCAAGGGCTATACCAGAGATCTCGACAAGGCCGTAAGTCCGGAAGCGACGCTCGCCTTTGTGCAGGCGCGTCTGCAGGAACTGGATCTTGATATCCTGAAGGCAACGCGCCGCGTGGATGTGGGCAGACTCGGCATTCCGGTCTACATGAGTCTGTGCGGCGCCGATGCTCTTGCCTTTCTCCCCACACGCAAGCAGATGGGCAAGGGGTCTTCCCCCTTGCAGGCGCAGGCCTCGGCCATCATGGAACTTGTGGAGCGCTTTTCTTTCTTTACGTTTTTTGCCCGCGCCGACACTTTGCCCAAAGAGCGCTGGCAGTCAGCCAAAGCCCGTTACGGGGCAGGGCTTTTGCCCGTTTGTGAAATACTGCGTTCTGTGCAGGAAACGCTGAGTGAGAGAGAGGCAGAGGAAATCCTGAATCTTTTGCCCTGGACCTTTTATCCGGCCACGGAGCTTGCAAGCAGGGAACAGGTCTGGCTGCCCCTTGACTGGTTCAGGCTGCTCAATGAATTCAACGGCTCATCAGCCGGCAATTCTGATGTGGAATCGCTTTTTCAGGGGCTTTGCGAAGTCGTGGAGCGCCATGTCTCTTGTCAGATCGATGGCGAGCGGCGCGTCTGTCCGACCATTGATCCCACGTCCTGCACGGATCCGACGCTCTGCGGGCTTCTGGCGGCATTTGAGCGCGAAGGCGTGCGGCTCGTGCTCAAGGATTTTTCCCAGGGCTATGCTCTCCCGACCATAGGTGCTGTGGCCTGGGATGCAAGTACGTTTCCGCAAAGCTCAGAAATTGTTTTTACGGCCGGCACAGCCTCTTCCCCGGCCAAGGCCGCCATTCGCACCGTGACGGAAATTGCCCAGCTTGGCGGTGATTTTTGCACGAAGTCCTGCTACGAAGCCTCAGGCTTGTCCAAGTACCACAGACTCGAGGATATTGACTGGCTTTTGCAGGGACCTGTCTGCCGTATGGATGATATCCCAAGTCTTGAGGCCGACGATATTTTGGATGAACTGCTGGCCTGCGTGCGGGGTCTTGCGCCCTACAAGGTCTATGCCTTAAGTCTCAGGCATCCTCGGCTTGATCTTCCGGCTCACTATACCATTGTTCCGGGTTTTGATTTTCGGGAACGTGACAGAAATCAGAGCTTGGGACTTTTTGTGGGCAGGCGACTGGTTGAGGAGGCGGATTACGGAGAGGCGCAGGCAGGGCTTGGTGTGCTTGGCCGGATTTATGGTGAGCAGGCGCATTTTTTGCCGTTTTTTCACGGTCTGCTCAATCTGCGGGAAGGAAAACTGGCCGAGGCTCTGCAGGCTTTTGCACATGCCAAAGACCGGCAGCCTGATCCTGCCAGTCAGGCCCTGGCTCTTTTCTATCACGGCTACGTGCTGACACAGCAGGGCGAATGGCAAAAGGCCAGGCATTCGCTTCTTCTGGCCTCTGAGGCAGCCCCTGATGTCAGAGACTATGTCAGTCTTCTGGGTGTGGCCTATTTTAAGACAGGAGACTATGCCTTAGCTGAGACGGCTTTTACGAGGGCTTTGGCCATCGATAAGGGTTCGGCCATGGATCTGGCCAATCTGGGACTGAGTGAACTTAAGCTGGGCAAAAAGGCCGAGGCCGGAGAGCATCTGCGTCTTGCTCTCAGTCTCGATGCCTCTCTGGACTTTGCGCGCAGGGCTCTGGCAGAGCTTGCGTCTTAAAACCAGGGCAGGCGCAGCCGGCAGCTGACCGGATCCCCCGGCAGAAGCCCCGTGCTGTCGTCCAGGGCAATGCGTACGGGCAGATATTCGCCTGTTTGGCTTGTCCCTGGCAGGGCTTCCGGTGCAAGTACGCGCTCAAGCCGGCCTTGGAAGACAGAGCCGTCGGTATCTCTGGTCACCGTGCAGTCAAGACCAGGACGCAGCTTGTCTTTATCCTTTTGCGGAAACCAGGCCTTGATCCAGAACGGTTCTTTGGCGTCTCGGGGCACAAGAATCAGCAGTGGCTCACCGCGCTGCACGTTATGGCCTGGCTGCGCGCTGATTTTGAGAACCGTACCGGCCACCGGAGCTGAGACCTCGCCATTTTCCTGGATTGTGCGGCCTCTTGCCGTGGCTCTTGGACGTCTTGATGCATAGCGATTCTGAGAAGCCAGGCGCTTGGCTTCCTGCACTTCAGAGCGGATGCGCGCCAGTTCCTGGGATGTGGCTGCTCTGAGTCTGCTTGCCGCTTCAAAATTATCACGCGCTTCTTCCATGGCCTGACGCGCTTTGGCTTCCTTGGCCTTCGTGGCAGGATCAGCCCCTGGCTTGCGCATGGCGAGCTGCGCCTGCACATGCCTGAGTACGGCCTCCTCCAGGTTGCGCTGCATTGCCTCTTCCTCATGCCGCACACCCGCAAGACGGGTGATGGCGTTCTGTTCAGCCTCTTCGGCCTCCTTGAGCCGTGCGGCAATCTCTGGCATCTCTGGCGGCGCAAGGCTTGTTATATCGTAGCTTGCATCCCGAAGTTCCTGATTATAGCGTGTCACCTGCATCCTCGCCACGATCTGCCCCTCTTCCACGCTGCTTCCTTCCGTAACGAGCAGACTCTCCAGGGGCGCCGAGATCTCGGGTGATACCGTATAGACCATGCCGTCAACCAGCGCTGCCTGGCTTGTGAGCGTTGCGTTGAGTTTGACGAAGAGGAGGACGGCTGCCCCTACGAGCAGCAGAGCCAGAAGCAGAGAAAGACCTGCGCTGAGGCGTTTTTTTGGCGCAGGCTTGGGCATTTGCAGTGACTGAACTTCGCTCATGGTGCTTTCCTAGTGATGGTACGCTGCAGTTTTTGTACCGTGCTTTTCTGGTTTTGGCAGGCCTGATCAGACGAGAAAAGCAAATTGTATGCCAAAAATTCTTGATGAGATATCTGTCGCCATGGCGACAGCTTGTCTCTCCTAGGCAGTTATACTGCCTATTGATTTTCTCTTTTTTTCTGCCGGCGGAGGCTTGCGCAATGAAAATGCTTGTGCTTTTAGGTTCACTTTTGCTTGCGGGCTGTTCAACCATGTCCGTTGTGGATGAACAGGGCTACCTACAGGTGATGAGGCAGATGCCCAGAGACCTTGAGGCCCATGGACTGCCGTTTGACCGTGAGGGAGTGAGTCTGGCTCTTGCTGAGAGTTCCTATCCCTATGGCTCTGTACTCTTCAGACAACTTTCCCCGTCTTTCATGCAGGGACAGGTGTCCACGTACTATCTTGGCGAAACCTTTGCCCAGACAATGCAGCCGCGCAGAAGTTCCATGACGCCAAGCAAGAACGGTTTCAGTATTGAACATCTCTCGCAGCGCGTGCAGGTAGCCATGCTCGCGGTCTGCGACTGGGACGGAGACGGCAAGCGTGAATGGCTTGTTTCCTGCCGGGTTGTGCCCAAACGCGGTGGACACGAGAAAACATGGTATCTTCTCGTGCCTGAACCTGCCGACAGCAGTGAGGTTTTAAAGGCTACAGCCGTGGCCATCTGGGACTGCCTTGGACAGAGCTGCCAGCTCATCAGACTCAAGGCCGATCATGTTGACCGGACAAAAGAGGAGTCCGGGCCGCCCACCGAGGTCAAGGAGTTTGTACCTGGCGAACAGACGGTGACAACGCCGCCTGAGAAGAGGCAGGAGCATCAGGGCGTTGAGGAGCACAGTCTCTAGGTCCTTGGGCTTTTGCCACGAATGTCAAAAAAACTATGCGTGTACTTCCCAAAGAAATAGTACAGTTTTTGCTGAGGCAAAACACCCGTCAGGGCATGGGCATGATTCTGCGGTTTTATCTGCTGCTCTTTATGCTTGTGCTCGTTTACGCCTGTCTTTTTCACTTTTTTATGTGGCTTGAGGACAGGCCTGAATATTCCTGGATTACGGGTTTTTACTGGGCCGTGACGGTCATGACGACCCTGGGCTTTGGCGACATCACCTTTCATTCTGACGCAGGCCGACTCTTTTCCATTGTGGTCCTTCTCTCGGGCATTCTGCTTTTTTTGACCATGCTGCCCTTCATGTTTACGCAGTATATCTACGCACCGTGGCTTGAGTCCCAGAAAAAGGAACGTACCCCACGCATGCTGCCCCAGGATACGCACGGCCATGTGATCATCGTCAATCCCAGCCCCATTGCCCTGAACCTCGCCGATAATCTCAAAACCTACGGTGCCTCCTATGTTTTGCTCTGTCACGACAGCCAGATGACCATGGATCTTCTTGACCGGGGCTATAATGTCGTGGCCGGCGAGCACGATTCACCCAAGGTCTATGAGAATTTACGGCATGAGAAGGCGGCCATGCTTGTGGCTCTCGACAGCGATACCCGCAATACCAATATCATCTTTACAGCCCGTGAAAGAGCTGCCCATCTTCTGCTGGTGGCGTCAGCCACCAACGATGAGAGCAGCGAGATCCTCAAGCTCGCCGGCTGCAGTCAGGTCTTCCAGTTTCAGCGTCTTTTGGGCGAAGCTCCGGCCAGAAGGGTCTTGAACGACAAGGAACGCTGCAGTGTGATTCTGCGCAGTGATCAGCTGGTCATCGCCGAGACGCCGGTCATGCGCACTTTTCTCGTAGGCAAGACCCTGCGCGACTGTCAGTTGAGAGCCCAGACTGGCGTCAATGTGGTCGGGCTCTGGGAGCGGGGCCAGTTCAGGCTGCCCAAAGCCGACAGTGTCTTCACCTCCACCATGGTCATGGTGATTGCCGGCACCAATGAGCAGATCGCCAGGGTCAACACGCTTCTCGGTCCGCGTGAGAATCGCGAAAGCGGGAAAAACAGCAATGAAATGCCTGTGCTGATTTTAGGCGGCGGTGGCGTTGGTCTTGCGGCGGCGCGTTTCCTGCAGGCCAGTGGTCGGGCTTTTTGTGTTGTGGATAAGCAGCGCAAGGCCGGCGTGCCTGAGGGCAGCATGGTGACCGGTGATGCGGCTGATCTGAATGTGCTTGAGAGTGCCAATATCCGTAAGGCGCCTTCGGTTCTGATCACCACCCACGATGACGATACCAATATCTATCTGACCCTTTACTGCCGCCGTTTAAATAAGGAAGTGCAGATCATCAGTCGTGCCAATCTCGACAGGAATATTTCCCTCCTGCACACGGCAGGCGCTGATCTGGTTCTCTCCCTGGCCTCCATGGTCAGCAATAGCGTCATCAACCTGCTTTCGCCGGGCAAGGTCCTGATGATCAATGAAGGCTTGAATATTTTCCGAACGACGGTCACGGCTTCGCTTGAGGGCAAGCACCTTCTTGGCAGCGGCATCCGCAGCGAAACCCACTGCAGTGTGGTTGCCCTGCGCACAACGCAGGGCGAGATGCTGATCAATCCCGATCCTCAGCACGTCTTTGTGCTCAATGAGGAACTCTATCTGATCGGCGATTCAGCCTCGGAAAAAGCCTTTCACGAACGTTTCAGTTTGTAGGGCCAAAGCAAAAAGCCGCAGATCGCTCTGCGGCTTTTTGCTTTGGCTATTTGCTTAAAGAATCGAGGGCCTGCTTGAGGTCATCAAGGATATCGTCGGGATCCTCCAGCCCCACCGAGAGGCGGATGGAGCCGGGAGCAATGCCGCATTCGGCAAGCTGGCTGTCTGTCAGCTGCCTGTGCGTTGAGCTTGCCGGATGCAGCACACAGGTTCTGATGTCAGCGACATGCACTTCAAGGGAAATCATTTTCAGACTGTCGATAAAACGGGCTCCGGCTTCCCGGCCTCCCTTCAGTTCAAGCGCGATCACGCCGCAGCAGCCCTTGGGCAGATATTTGGCAGCCAGGGCTCTGTCGGCACTTGAGGGCAGCCCTGGATACTTGACGTTTTTGACGGCAGGATGTGCTGCCAGAAATTCAGCCACAAGGGCACCATTTTTGGAGTGCTTGGCCATACGCAGGGGCAGGGTCTCAAGGCCGAGATTGAGATAAAAGGCCCCCTGAGGCGTCTGACAGCAGCCAAGATCACGCATCAGCTGGGCACGTGCCTTGACAATGAAGGCTGCCTTGCCGAAGGCCTGGGTGTAGATGAGGCCGTGATAGGAGGGATCGGGCTGGCAGAACTCGGGAAACTTGCCTGAGCCCGCCCAGTCAAAGCGACCGCTGTCCACGATCACTCCGCCCATTTGCACAGCGTGGCCGTCGAGATATTTGGTTGTGGAATGCACCACAATATCGGCGCCAAAGTCAAAGGGCCGGCAGAGCACGGGGGTTGCAAAGGTATTGTCCACAATCAGGGGAATATTGTGTCTGTGGGCCAGGGCTGCAAAGCGTTCAATGTCCAGGACATCCATGGAGGGATTGGTCAGGGTTTCGCCGAAAATGAGCCGGGTATTGGGGCGGATGGCGCGGTCAAGTTCCTCATCCGAGGCACTCTGGTCCACAAAGGTCACTTCAATACCCAGGCGTTGTAATGTCACGGCAAAAAGATTGAAGGTGCCGCCGTAAATGCTTGCGGAACTCAGAAAATGGTCTCCGCTTTTGGCCAGATTGAGCACGCTGATCAGGCTTGCGGCCTGGCCGCTTGAGGTGCACATGGCTCCGATCCCGCCCTCGAGGGCGGCAATTTTCTGCTCCACAGCGTCCACCGTGGGATTGCCCAGACGCGTATAGAAAAAACCGCTTTCAGCGAGATCGAAGAGTCGGGCCACTTCTTCAGTTGAGGTGTAGCGGAAGGTCGTGCTCTGGGCGATGGGCAGAACACGCGGCTCACCGTTTTTGGGCTCATAGCCCGCATGCAGACAGAGACTATCTTGTTTCATCAAAAATTCAGCGTGCTTGAGAGCAACGCAGCCTCCGAGATTATTTCTGTTTTTCCCAACCGGCATTCTGCCGTGTCCTTAGCACAGTGAAAGACCATTAGCCCAAAAAGCGTGATGCCTCAAGTCTGTATTGCCTGCAGTTGTCCGTAAGATTCTGTCCGTCTTTCCTTGCTATATGCGTTTGAGATGGATATACTGAATCTGGTTTGGAGAAATGGCAGGCCAGAATATTCGGCTGCAAAACACGTTTGACGGGTTTTGCCGGTCCGTTTGTCTGGAAAGCATGGAGAACGCCCAATTAAGGAGGACTTTGATGAAACGTCTGACTGCTTTGCTCGGGGTCTTTGCCCTAGTTTGCGGTCTTGGTCTTGTGTGTGCGCCCAAGGCCGACGCAGCCATTGAAATCAAGATCGCCGGCATGAAACCCGAAGGCGAGCCTGAAACCATCAGTATGCATAAATTCGGTGAGCATTTGGAGAAACTCTCCAATGGGAAATACAAAGTAAAGGTTTTCCCCAACAGTATTCTGGGCAAGGAAGACTCCTATATTGCACAGACCCGTAAGGGCATCATTCAGATGTGCGCCACAGGCACCCAGACCAGTGCTCTGCATCCGGCCATGGCCATGCTTGAAACCCCCATGCTCTTCGATAGCTACGCCCATGCACGTCGCGCCATGGACGGTGGCAAGACCTTCCAGCTGATCAATGAGGGCTTCCCGGAAAAATCCAATCTGCGCACCATGAATGCCTTTCCTTTGGGCTTCCGTCATTTCTACACCAAGAAGCCTCTGAAGTCCGTCGCGGATCTCAAGGGTCTGCGTATGCGCGTTCCCAATATTCCGCTTTATATCCGTTTCGCCAAGGAATGTGGCATCAGCGGTCAGGCTATGCCCTTTGCTGAAGTGCACGGCGCTCTTGATCAGGGCATCATCGACGGCGGCGACAGCCCCCTGGCTGATATCGTGAGCAAGAAAATGTACGAGATCACCCCGGAAATCACCCTGACCGGCCATATTCTCGTCATCCATTCGCTCTACATCAACAAGGATTTCTACGATAAGCTGCCCGATAACGAAAAGAAGTGGTTTGACGAAGCCGCCCGCCTGGCAGCCGATTACGTCTGGACCGAAATGGAGAAGATCGATAAGGAATCGGAAAAGACCATCCTTGCCAATAAGGGCCATATCACGACTCCTGACAAGGCCTTCCGCGACCATATGGTCAAGGCTGCGGAACAGACCTGGAATCTCTTCCGTGAAACTGTGCCCAATTGCCAGCAGATCCTGGACAGCGCAGCTGCCCTGAGATAATGTCTTTA
Organism: Desulfovibrio sp.; assembly: GCA_017613715.1. Classification (GTDB taxonomy): domain Bacteria; phylum Desulfobacterota; class Desulfovibrionia; order Desulfovibrionales; family Desulfovibrionaceae; genus Desulfovibrio. The sequence continues at coordinate 15,043 of JAGADH010000176.1, forward strand.
TGAGAGGAGCCGGAATCTTTCCGGCTCCTCTTTTTCCATCCTGTTCACCGGCAGGGGCAATTCCTGGGAAGACCATTTTCCTCATTACACGCAAAGGATGTTTTGATGCACGACGAAGATCGCAAAGACGCTGTTTCCGAACAGACGCCAGAAGCAGCCCCTGAACAGCCTCGCAGCACCTCGCAGCTGATCTTTGAAATTTTTTGCGCGACCCTTTTTCTCGCTATGATTGGTCTTGTCTTCTACAATGCCGTGTTGCGCAAGGTCTTCAATTCGAGCTACCCGCCCAGTGAAGAATGGGCCCGTTTTCTCTTTATTTTTATCACGTTCTTTGGGGCTATTGAGGGCTTTTACCGAAAACGCCATATTGCCGTGGATATGTTTGCCAATCTGCTGGGAGCCGGTGCCCGTAAAATCGTCGATGTGCTGGCCATTCTCTGCGGCATTGGCGCCATGGCGCTTCTGCTCTACGGCGGCGTGATCAATGTGCTGCAGACCATGGACACCTATTCTCCCGCCACTGGCGTCAACCTCGGCCTGATCAACGGCACACTGCCGATCATGGCCTTTGCCGCGATCATCCTGCAGTTACGGGATCTGAAGGACTGCCTGACAAAACACAGCGATTGCAAGGGGTAGTGCATGGAGCTCTTCATTTTTCTCGGCAGTCTTTTTCTGCTCTTGAGCCTGGGTATTCCGGTCTGTCTTGTCCTCATCCTCTGTGCCACTGTGCTCATGTGGCATTCAGGCTTCGTGGATGCCATGATCATTCCCGGCAGTATGCTCGACGGCGTGAACAATTATCCGCTTCTGGCCATCCCCTTCTTTGTTTTTGCCGGTGAAATCATGGCGGCAGGCGGACTCTCCTGTCGCGTGGTGCGTCTTGCCCAGCTGATCATCGGCCGGATTCGCGGCGGTCTTGGCTATGCGGCCATTGTCTCAAGCGTGCTCTTTGCGGGTCTGATGGGTTCAAGTGTGGGTGAGGCTGCAGCCTTAGGCGGGCTTTTGCTGCCCATGATGAAGGAGCAGGGCTACAATTCAGGTCGTGCCGGAGCTGTCATTGCTTCAGGCGCCATTCTTGGCCCCATCATTCCTCCCAGCACGAACTTCATTCTGCTCGGGGCCACCATCAGCAGTCTTTCCATCACCAAGCTCTTCATGATCGGCCTTTTTCCGGGTGTCTTCATCGGCCTTTCGCTGATGATTGTCTGGTTCTTCATTGTGCGCAAGGATGGCTATTACGATACGGAATCCTTCACTTTTGCCGAGAGCATGAAGATTCTGGCCGATGCGCTGCCGGCTTTTTTGATGCCCGTGCTTTTGCTAGGCGGAATTCGCTTTGGTTTCTTCACGCCCACGGAAGGCGGTGCCTTCGCGGCCATTTACGCCATTGTCATCTGCATGCTCTATTATCGCGAGCTGAGTTTTAACCAGCTTCTGCGCGTCAGCGCCCGTGCGGCCTCAACGACGGCTGTGGTCATGATGATCGTGGGCTCGGCAACGGCTGTGGGCTATTTTATCACCGTGGCCGATATCCCCAATCAGATGACCGAGCTCTTCAGGCCCCTCATTGACAAGCCCGTTGTGCTTCTGATCTGCATCAATATCTTTCTCTTCCTGATCGGCATGGTCATGGACCTGACGCCCAATATTCTGATCTTTGCGCCGGTCTTCTTCCCCCTGATCCAGCAGGCGGGCATTGATCCCTACTACTTTGGACTGCTTTTCATCCTCAATCTCGGCATCGGCGTTATCACGCCGCCTGTGGGCACCATTCTCTATGTGGTCTGCGGCATCGGCGATATCCGCATAGCCGAACTGATCAAGAAACTGGTACCGTTCCTGATCATGGAAATCTGTATGCTCTTTGTCCTGCTCTTCTTCCCCAAGCTCTCACTGGTTCCCATGAACTGGCTGATGGGCGAATAAGCGCGGGCAGACCTTGGCGGGCGCGAGGCTTGGGTCTCGCGCCCTTTTTTTTTGGCAAAAGCCTGGAAAGCGGAGCTTGGCAGCGCTTCAGAGCATATTGACAGGATCAAGATCAAGACTTGCGCGCAGCTCTTTCGCTTTGCTACGCGTAAGCGCTGCGGCATAGGCAGCGCGGATGGCGCCCCAGTCCTGGCTTTTTAAAAGGCACTGGAAGCGTTTGCGGCCTCTCAGCATGGCCAGGGGCGAGGGAGCCGGGCCAAGCATTTGTACGCCAAGGCCTTGGCAGGCAAGAGCAAGTTCATGGGCTAAGAGGCTTAGTTCATCGCGCGCTTTGTCTTCGCCTCTGGCATAGGAGAGGCGCACAAGGGCTACGTGGGAGAAGGGCGGATAGTGATATTTTCTGCGGCGTTCAAGTTCTGTGGCGTAAAAGCCCTCGTAGTCATTGGCCAGCAGATATTTCCAGCAGTAATGCGTCATATCCCTGGTCTGCAAAAGCACGCGTCCCGGCAGACTGCCGCGTCCGGCGCGTCCTGCTGTCTGCAGAAGCAGTTGAAAAGTGCGTTCCGTTGCCCGGTAGTCGGGGAGATTGAGCCCCATATCGGCATCTGCGGCAATGACCAGCGTCACCTTGGGAAAATGGTGGCCTTTGGAGAGCATCTGCGTGCCAACGAGGACCTGGGCCTCTTCGTGGGCAAAGGCTGTGAGAATGGCTTCCATTTGTCCCGGGCGGCGTGTGCTGTCCCGGTCAAGGCGCAGGATGTTCTGGCCAAGCACCGAGGAGAGCTCCTCCGTCAGGCGTTCTGTCCCCTGGCCAAGGGGCAGGAAAGAGGCTGAACCGCAGCTGCTGCAGGGGGAGGGAAAGGGGCGTGAGAAGCCGCAATAATGGCAGACGAGCCGACCACGGGCTTTATGGTAGGTCAGGCCGATTTCGCAGTCAGGACAGTGTTCGCTTTTGCCGCAGTCAAGACAGTACAGAGAGGGGGAAAAGCCGCGCCGATTGATGAGAATGACAGCCTGTTCGCCGCGGGCAAGGGTCGCCTCAAGCGTCTCAAGGCTCTTCTTGGCCAGGAGCGGTACGCTCTCGGATAAGGCCCTGTGCTCTCGCACATCCACAAGCTCGATGGGGGGCAGGGGCTTGCCGGAAATTCTCTCCGGCAGCCGCAGCATAGGGAGGCCTTTGGCCTGTGCGGCATAGTAGGTGCGAACGTCGGGTGTGGCTGAGCCCAAAAGCAGAAGCGCCTTGTGCTGCTGCGTCCTGAACCAGGCGATTTCCTTGGCGTGATAGCGCAGGCCGTCTTCCTGCTTGAAGGAAGCGTCATGCTCCTCATCGAGGATAACCAGGCCAAGCCTTGCCACAGGCAGAAAAAGAGCCGAGCGCGTACCGATGACAAGGCAGGGCCCGCTTTTTTCAAGGCTGCGCCAGGTATTTTCACGTTGCGCAGCCGGCTGATAGCCGTGGTAGAAAAGCACGGGCAGATCAGGCGAGAGCGTGCGGGTATCGTTGAGAAGCTTAAAGGCCAGGGCCACTTCAGGCACAAGCAGAAAAACGCTTTGACCCGCTTCAAGGCAGAGTCGTGCCAGGGCCAGGTAGACTGCGGTCTTGCCGCTGCCGGTGACCCCAAAAAGCAGGGCACTGCAGGGCAGATCCTGTGTGAGCTTCTGGCTTAAGGCTTCGACTACCGTTTTTTGAGCCGTTGTCAGCGTAAAGGGACGTTCGGCCGGTGGCAGAAGTGCATGGCTTGCGCAGGAGAGTGCCTCCTCATCGCCTTCTACGGAGAGACGCAGATGCCCGGCTGCGCAGAGTTTTTTGACCGCGGCAAGGGCTGGGCTGCCAAGAGCGGCTGAAAGCTGCCGGCGGTTCTTGGGACCGTGATTGAAAAGATATTCCAAAACCTCAAGCTGCAGGCTGGCGTGCGGTCGCACAGGCCAGGGCGGATCACAGGCCAGATCGTATTTTTCCTCGTCTGTGGCTGTCTGCTGCTTGGGCACAAGGCTGGCCTTGCCCTTGAGAAGCTCATCGGCCCAATGGGCGCGCTCACTTGCGTTTGCGCTGGCAATTTCACTAAGCTTAACAAGGCGCGTGCGGTTTTTCTCCACCGTATGCAGCACAAGCGAGAGATTTCTAAGACCAAGGGGCAGAAAGCCACGCGCCACCTGTCCCGGCGCTTCGCCCTGTCGTCTGGCCATCTCGGCCATCAGCTCAAGCAGGTCTCCTCTGAGAAAGGGCTGCATCTCAAGAGGCCAGAGCACATTTTTGATCGTGATGCCGGGATCAAGGTTAGGTTCTCTGTCAGTCCCGACAATGATGCCCGTGCGCCACGATTTGCTACCCAGGGGCACAATGACGCGCAGACCGGGCTTCCAGAAGTCGTCGGGAAATTCCTCAAGACTCTGATAGGTCAGCACACTGTAAGGGGCGCTGAGCAGGGCAATTCTGAGAAACATACAATCAGCGCAGTTCCCTGGCTACGACTTCGCTGAGATCATCGGCATACTGATTGACCAGGCTTTCGTTTTCGCCTTCCACCATGATGCGACAGAGCGGTTCTGTGCCGGAATAGCGCAGGAGAACGCGTCCGCGTTTGCCAAGGGCCTCTTCAATACCAGCTATGGTTTCGCCGATGGCTGGTCGTTCCTCAAAGGGCAGGCGTTTCTGAATCTGCACATTGACCAGTTTCTGAGGAAAGAGGGTCAAAAGGCTGGCCATCTTGGAAAGCGGCTGATCTTTTTCGCGCATAATGCGCAGAATCTGCAGAGCTGCCAGCAGGCCGTCACCAGTGGTACTGAGATTGCGGAAAATTAAATGGCCTGACTGCTCGCCGCCGAACATGGCGCCGTTTTGACGCATGCATTCCACTACATAGCGGTCGCCGACCTTGGTGCGGATCAGCTGACCACCCTGTTCCTGCATGAAGATTTCAAGGGCAAGATTGCTCATGACGGTGGCCACAAGCATTTTGCCCGGCAGTTCACCGCGCTTGAGCATGGCCTGGGCGCAGATAGCCATGAGCTGATCGCCGTCGAGGATTTTGCCGTGTTCGTCCACGACAATCAGACGATCAGCATCGCCGTCAAGGGCCAGGCCCACATCGGCGCGCACTTCACGCACCTTGGCGGCGACGACCTTGGGATGGAGGGAGCCGCAGTGGTCATTGATATTGGTGCCATTGGGGGAGGTGCCGATTCTGAAGACTTCGGCGCCAAGTTCTTCCAGGGCAAGGGGTGCCACCTTGTAGGCTGCACCATTGGCGCAGTCCACGACAATGCGCAGACCCTGCAGCGTCAGGTGCGGGGGAAAGCAGCTCTTGGTGTAGACAATATAACGGCCGCCCGCGTCTTCGATCTTCGTGGCACGGCCAATGCCGGCGGCTTCAGGGTAGGGCCATTCCATGTCCTCGTTGAGGACCATGGCGGCGATTTCGTTTTCGGTCTCGTCGAGGAGCTTATAGCCTTCGGCATCGAAAAATTTGATGCCATTATCGTAGAAGGGATTGTGCGAGGCTGAGATGACCACACCGAGATCAGCCCGCATATTGCGTGTCAGAAAGGAAATGGCCGGCGTTGGCAAAGGTCCTGTCATGATGACATGCATACCTGCGGCGCAGAGCCCTGCCGTCAAGGCGGACTCAAGCATGTAGCCCGACAGTCTCGTGTCCTTGCCAATGACCACGCGATGGCCATTTTCTCCCTGGCGAAAGCGGATGCCTGCCGCAATGCCCAGTCTCAGGGCAATATCGGCGGTCATGGGTTTTTTATTGACTGTGCCCCTGAGTCCGTCGGTTCCAAAAAAACGTTCTGCCATAGCCTTTCCTTCGTCTGCAGCTGTTTGGGCATTGTCTCTCAATTCTTGGCGCCTATTTTTTGGAGGATCCATGAGGTACGCGTGCAGAGGGACTTTGCTCTTTGGGGGAGGGATTTTGCTTTTTGCGATGTGGCCGACTTTCGGCCTTTTTTTCTTCAGGCTTTTTATCGAGAGGTATCACCTGCGGCACATGCTGCCGCTCCTTGATCTGTTCATCCTTTTTGATGCGTGTGATGATGATCCACTTTTTATCGGCATCGATAATTTCCATGCCTTCAGGCGGCGTAAAGTCAAGGCGTACGCGTCGGCTTTCGCTTTCCTGCATGTCGGGCGGCAGCGCTGTGACACGCAGACTCTTGAGATAATCGGTATCGCGCTGTTTATAATCCGGCACCTTGAGGCGCAGGGTGACCTGACTTGGTGTCATGGTATAGAGACTTGTATCAGTCACAGCCAGGCTGATGGCATAGGCGCGTACCACCTCAACGCGTTCACCCATGACCTCATAGGATACGCGTACCGACGGCGGATCAATGGTTACATGAGGAAACGTGTTTGCGGAAATTTCCACAGGAATGTCTTTGGCAACGATGCCTTTGCCCATATCCGCGAGGTCGACTCTGACGTCGAGAGGAATATTACCGAGCTTTTTGATCTGGCGGATTTCATTCTCCGGGCCTTTAAAGACTATGGAATTTTGCGAAACTTTGTGGGTGACAACAAGCAAGTCATTATTGCTGCGGAACTGCACGTTGATGGGGATGCTGATGCTATCGATGTATTCGGCGTGCAGGCGGATCAAGGGTGGATCCATTTCCTGAATGGAGAAGGCGCGGTTC
>JAGADH010000177.1 GCA_017613715.1 Desulfovibrio sp.
AATAAAAATCTCTCTCATGCTTCTATTATTGTATATCCTAAGAATGAGGAAATCCCAGAACAAGTGGCCCTAGGCAATGCCGATGTGATGATTACGGAAATCACAGAGGCACCTTACTATGTGAAGAGAGATACCCGTTTAGCCGCGCCCCTGCTTGATAAGCCTTTCACGCACGGTGAAATAGGAATACTGATGCGCCGTGGTCAAGAAGATTTGCTGCAACTGGTAAATGCTGTCATTGCCGAGATGAAAATGGATGGTTCTTTACGAAAACTCCATGAGAAATACGGACTCAACTATGGATACTGATCATTTATATCATTCAGAAAATAAACAAGAAACTGCAAGTCGATGCGGATTTAATTTTACGAAGTGATTCAATAATAGCTGTTGTTTGATGAAATATGTGAAATTTTCAAGATCGAGGAAGAAAAGGCTGGAGGCTTCTTTGCTACTACTTTTCGTTCTATTGGCGGCATCTGTGGTTTCCTTCCACAGGGTGGACAGAGTCAAGTCAGCGCTGAGTTCTTGGAGGATCTTGAAAAGGCTAAGGCGGAGTACGCGAGCTTGTTCAATTGACCGGAAGAGAAGCATGCGAAGAAGGAACTGCGATCCCTTGCCGTACGATCTCAAATCGAGGTATTCTTCCAGTTAGGAGGCATTTTGTTGCGCATTTGCTATATCAAGACAGCGGTGTTTCTGTTCTCCTTTGCCATGCTGCTGGCCGTATACTCGCGAGCCGATGCCGTCGAGTTCAAGGTCGGCGGGGAGTGGATTGTCGGTTTCGCTGTGGGAGATGGCAGCCTGATACGAAAAGAAGAGGGTCACAACGTCACGGCAAATGATGACACGTTCGGCGCGAGGCAGCGTTTTCGCCTACAATTAGACGCTGTAGCCAACGAGGTCCTCTCTGGCACCCTCTTCTTTGAGATTGGAGACCAGACATGGGGTCGCAATGCTGACGATGATGGTGTTGGCGATCAAGGCGGCGCCCTTGGAGCAGACGGCACGAGAGCCATCAAGCTCAAAAATGCCTATATTGACTGGATTGCCCCTTTATCGAAGCAGGATCTCAGAATCCGCATGGGCATTCAGGCGCTGACTCTGCCGAATGCAGCGGGAGGTTCTGCCATCCTTGATACCGATGTGGCTGCCATTTCCGCCAGCTACCTCTTCAACGAAAACATTGCTCTGACAGTTGCCTGGATGCGTCCGCTTAATGACAACTTCGCCGGCTGGACGCTCGGGGGAAATCCCCAGCGCCACAGTACCAATTACCTGGACAACATGGATCTGCTGGTCCTCAGCCTCCCTATCACCTTTGAGGGCATCAGGCTGACTCCCTGGGTCATGTACGGCATTCTCGGCAAATACGCTCTTAACTGCATAGACGGGGAAGACCACTACCAGCGTGTGTACGGGAATCGCGATTACAGCCAGCCGGAATGGAAAACAAATGCTGGAGAACTAAGCTCCACGCTCACCAACTATTTGGACGAGTTGAATGATAACGGTCTTAATGATGCAAAGCTCTCCGAAACAAACAAGCCGTATTTTTCCATGTTTTGGGTCGGTTTGCCTGTCGTTATCGACATCTGGGATCCGCTGCGCATTGAATTCGACATCAACTACGGCTATGTGGAAAGCATAGGACGCTACGATGTGCTAAAAAGATGACTGCTCCGCCAGAGAGCAGATTCACGCCGTCAGGGATGGCTTGCCAAGGCGCTTGTTGAATACAAATTTGACTGGGGTATTCCCGGCATTTTCGGCTGGTACGCCAGCGGCGATGATGGCGACATGAAAAACGGCTCAGAGCGCATCCCCAGTATCGCGGGTGCGGCCAGCTTTACCAGTTTTTCCGGATACGGCGGTCTGGACTGGGGGGCCAAGAATGGCATGGTCGAATGGCAAGCCGACTACTCCGGCACGTGGGGCGTCGGCTTGCAGCTGCGGGATTTGAGCTTTCTCGAAGATTTGAAGCACACGATTCGGGTAGCGTGGTGGGGCGGTACAAACAGCCCGTCCATGGTCGAGTACATGGAATCGCGTCACGCCTGGAATGAGGGTGGCATCGATAATCCCTATCTGACCACCCATGATAGTCTGTTGGAAATCAATCTGGACAACAAGTACAAGATCTACGAGAATTTTACAGTACACCTTGATTTGGGCTATGTGTTCAACATGGTGGATACGGACACATGGAATCGCAGCTGGATGGAACCCGAAACCCGCGACACGCAAAAGCAGGATGCTTGGAAGGCGCAAGTGGCCTTTGTGTATAGCTTCTAACCAGTTTCATTTTGTTTTGAGTTGGGCCACGCCTAACTTACGGCATTTGGGTCTTGAGGCCTTCTTCGTAACGAAATGTCATCATGAAAAATCGCATTTGAAATGCTCACCCGAGTAGATTATGCAACAAGATCGAAAAAGCTCGCCCTTCTTGCCGTCGTCGTTCTGGACGGTTTGAAAGCCGACTTCAACAATGAGAATTAAAAGATAGCCCGTCCATGTAAGGAGTAAAATCATGCGTGCTCTTCTTTCATCCTGCGCGTGCTTTCTTTTTCTGCTTTCCGTGTCGACCGCGACGGTCTTGGCCAAGGACGCCAAAGGGCCGGAAAGCATCGCCTTAGAAAATTTCGCCCTCGGCAAGCTCGATGCGACGGTGTTTCTGCCCAAGCCGCCGGAATCTGACAGCCCGCTTTTCCAGTACGACAAGCAATGCTATGACCAGGGCATGGCCATGCGGAACACGGAGCGAGCCCGTCAGGCGGCCAGAGACGCCGACACCAGTATCCTGCCCGAGTATTTTTCCGAAGCCTTTGGCATGCCCATCAGCAAGGAAAACATGCCCGTGCTTTACAAACTGGTCCAGCGGGTGCGCCGAACGCTAGGCGAAGGCGCGCGCGACTACAAGAAGATTTATGGGCGAGTGCGTCCTTTCGTGCAATATAACGACGGCACCTGCTTTCCCAAGGCCGAAGAATCGCACAGGAAGACCGGTTCCTATCCGTCGGGCCACAGCACGCGCGGCTGGGGCGTGGCCCTGCTTCTGAGCGAGATCAATCCCGAGCGAGCCGAAACGATTCTCAAGCGCGGCATGGAATACGGGCAAAGCTGAGTTATCTGCGGCTATCACTGGCAAACCGATGTTGATGCCGGACGTCTCCTAGCGAGCGCACTCATGGCTAGGCTTCACACTAACCCCGAGTTCTTGATCCATCTTGAAAAGGCCAAGGCGGAGTACGCGCTCCAACGAGATATACGTCAGGGGAAGTAGCAGGGGTAGGTCAGCAGATTTTTATAATAGGTGTAAAAAGGGGATGTAATCCCCCTATTTACACCTATTTTTTATTTGACAAGCCCAGGCAAATGATGCTATAATACAGTATGATGATAAACGAGGTGGCAACTCTGAAGACGTGTAATTAAGTTTTACAACATTTAAATTAAAACGGTAAATTTGTCGCGAAAATTTTAATTAAAAGCGACAGAAAAATTCCACGCCTCAGGCTGAAGTTAATTAAATTTTTGATGTTTTATCTGTTTTAATTAAAATTTGAAAAACTTAATTACAGCTCTTCAACAGGAAACCCACTACTGGAGCTAGTTTCAGGCAGTTCGAGAAAAAATGTATTGTGAACTACTCCCTCTATTGTGGATGAAATCCCTCATGTCTGAGTGACGAGAGGGATTTTTTTGTTGAGTGGAGAAGCATGTCCAGATCGGGAGAAGCTGATGAAATCTGGAGAGATGGGGATCTGTGGTGCTGTGGTACTGGAGCCGCTGTTTTGCAGAAGTGACCATTTTGCTTGCGGTGAAGGTGGGGGAGAGGTATAGCAAGGTAAGAAGATTAGATCTGGATATACTACTGAATAAGTCGGGTTTGTAATATTATCAAAATAATTGATAAACTGCAGTCTAGGTCTCCAGAAAATTCATCTGGCTCTATTGGTGAGTGGTATTGATCTATCTGCTAAAGAGGCGTTCAGCTTGGGTCGCGTGATTGTTTGACATCTGAACTGGTCACATCCTATAAGCTCCGGGTAGACTCTGAAAAATCAACACTTCTCGTTTACGCAGCTCCTGTTTGCTCAGGTGAGATCAATAGAAATATTCATATATTTTTAAAAATGAAGAACAAAATCATAAACTATATGATATGTATCTTAAGTAGAAATTGCCAATACATTCAAAATCATAGATGAATATTGCTGGAGAACAAGGGCTGATGGTCAAGATGATAACTGAATCATATATATTAAAAACACAGCGAAGTGTTTTTATGAGGACAAAGGAAGCCCTGCGTGTGTCCTGCTTCATTCTCTTATTTCTTGTCTTTCCATTTCTTCATGCTTGCCTACAGAATGGAGGATATGATCGACCGAAGGTCGAGAAAACAGCTAAAAATGTCTATGCAAACACACTACATGTTGTAACTGATATCGACTACACTCCTTTTTCTTATGTTGATGAGGATGGTGCCTATGCAGGTTATGACGTTGAGTTGATAATCGAGATCGCCAATCGTCTTGAGATGAACCTCGATCTGCGCTTACTTGATTGGCCAGAGGCACAACATTCTCTTATGCAGGGATCTGCCAATATCATCATGAATATGGAAACAGATATTGTGGCAAATGATCCTGCGATGATCGCCACCATTCCAACTATAGAAAAACAGTATGTGGTCTACGGTCGCAAAAAAGTGACGTCTATTGCCGACCTCCTTGGTCACAAGGTTGTCTCCCTGCACCATCTGCCAGAACTTGGAATGGAGAATGCAATCACCTATCTGGATTCGTATGCAGATGTTTTTCTCGGCCTGAAGCTGGGTACCTACGATTTTGCAGTCTGTCCTGTTCAGGTAGGCGACTATTTTTTGAACAAGCTCAATCTCGAGGATGTCTTCGGTAGCTATGCTGTCGCTCATGTCTATGGTGCCCTGGCTCTGCTCAGTCACGAGACAGCACTTAAAGAACGACTGAATACCGTCATTTGTGATCTCTGGCTGGAGGGAGAGATCGACCGTCTCAATGAAAAGTGGATTCGTCACACATATATGCCGATGACACTCCATGGTTTACTTGCAAGATTTCCCTGGATCTGGGCGCTTATGGCCGTACTGCTTTTCTCTTTCTTTTTGCTCATTGTCTATAGCCGATTTCAACGTCGGAATGCGGAGATCAACAGAGTCTATACGGAGCAACTGCAGAGACATCTCGTGCACATCAAGGAGCAGCAACGATCCCTGGAGGAAGCGCGGCGTAGCGCTGAGGAAGGGAGTCGGGCCAAGACCATCTTTCTCTCCAATATGTCCCACGACATCCGCACTCCCATGAATGCCATCATCGGCTTTACTAATCTTGCCCTGCGTCCGTCGACCAGAGTGGATGAAATGCGCAGCTATCTGATGAAAATCGATGCTGCCAGCCGCCATTTGCTTTCGCTGATTAACGATATTCTTGAGATGAGCCGGATCGAGAGTGGCAAAATCGAACTCCATGCCGCTCCACTTCAGCTGCCAGAACTTTTGCACGAACTGCGCACTTTCCTGCAGGCTCAGGTCGCAGAAAAGAAGCAGAGCATATGTATTGATGCCTGCGCTGTGTATAATGAAAGCGTGATCGTAGATAGGCTTCGGCTGAATCAGGTCTTGCTCAATCTTGCAAGCAATGCCGTTAAGTACACCCCTGCTGGCGGAAGAATTTCTATTCGCCTTTCTCAACTGAAAGCTGGTGAGGGGACAGGTGACTACGAATTCAGGGTCAAGGACAATGGCATTGGAATGACTAAAGAGTTTGCAGTCAGAATTTTTGACGCCTTTGAACGCGAACGGAGTTCTACCATCAGCGGCATTCAGGGTACGGGTCTTGGTATGGCCATTGCCAAGCACATTGTGGAGATGATGGGCGGAAGCGTTCGCGTAGATACGGAAAAGGGGCAAGGCACAGAAGTGACGATACGTCTCACGTTGCCCCTGGCAACGGAAAACGCTTTCGCAACTACCTTCCTTCCCCTGCAGCGCATTCTTGTTGTGGATGATGAACAAGGACGGACCTGTGTCTGCGGCATGCTAAAGCGTTTGGGGCTGGAGGTCATGGCAGTTGAAGATGAGGACTCTGCTCTTGATATTGCACGCAAGATGAAGGAAAAAGGCACCCCCATTGAGGCTGTGTGCATGCCTCTTGGGCAGATACAGGCAGAGTTCACTGCTGGAAAGGTTCGTGAAGGCAGTTTTGTTGCACGTCTTGCAGAAGAGGCTGATAACGGGCGGCCTTTGTTTGTCTTCACAGGCTATGAAGCACCTCGGGAGGATTTACCTTCAGGCATGATCTTCTGTGAACGACCTCTATTTGCTTCTGATCTGAGGCGTGCACTGCTCACTCTTTGTGAAAAAAGAGATGAAAACGCAGATAAGCAGTCTCAACAGAATGAGGATGATGCAAGAGAGGACTTTTCTGGGGTCAGGGTTCTCCTGGTGGACGATGTCGAGGTCAACAGAGAAATTGCGGCTACCATCTTTGAGGTGAATGGTTTTTTGGTTGACCAGGCCTGTGATGGAAGCGAGGCCGTAGAAAAGATACAGAAAGCTGATTCAGACTATTACAAGATTGTGCTCATGGATATTCAGATGCCCGTCATGGACGGCTATGAGGCAACTCGTGCCATTCGAGCTCTGTCAGACCCCGTTAAGTCGAAACTCCCGATTTTTGCCATATCAGCCAATGCCTTTGACAAGGATGTCAAAGCCTCTCTTGCAGCTGGAATGAACGGTCATCTTTCGAAGCCACTGGATAGTGATGTTCTTCTCAGGACTGTGAAAAAGGCATTGTTCAGCTGATAATCCACACAAGGTCAAAGACTATTTTTTCTTTTGTTCCGCTCTCGCAATCAGGCAATCTGAAGCATAACGAAACTTGCCACCTACACATGTCGATCTGATACTTGATGGGATCAGGGAGAGGTGGGCAGTATTGAAGAATTACTCATTTGCTTGCGTTGGACGGTGAGATGGAGTATACTCTGTAAGATTTGGTAAGATATGCGACTTAAATGGTCAAGATTCTTAAAAGGAAAAAGTGTTCTTGTATGTATTACGCTATTATTTTTTTTCTTGTATTTATGTCGCCAATAATTATGGATAGCGATAATACTTATATTGTTAAAAAATATTCTGTCAGTCATCGGCGTGGTTCAGTGAAAATCCAAAAAATCAAAATGATTTATGGGAGGTAGTTATGAAAACAAGTGCACGCAATGTTTTTAAGGGAAAGGTCAAAGCTGTACGTTCTGGTGCCATCAATGATGAAATTGAACTGTCCGTGGAGGGTGGCAAGAGCATAGTAGCTTCTATTACCAAGACCAGTTGCGAACGTCTCGGACTTAAGGAAGGAGTGGAGGCTTCTGCCCTGATCAAGGCATCCTTTGTTCTCCTGATGACGGATGCAGAAGACTATCTGCTTTCGACCCGTAATCAGTTCAATGGCAAAGTTGCCAAAATCAAGAAAGGAACCGTCAATGCAGAAGTCCAGGTTGATTTGCCAGATGGTACCGGTATCACCTCTGTGATCACCATGGCCAGTCTTGATAATCTCGGTCTCGCGGTTGGGACTCCCGTGACTGCCATTGTTAAGGCCATGAACGTCATTGTGGCAGTTCCTGCAAAATAGGTGAATTGCCACAACGCCAGTGTCATGGTCTGGTTGTCAGCGAATAAAAAATCCTCCTGTTCGTGAGACGGGAGGATTTTTCTTGCCGAGGAAGAGACGGAAGAGTATAAATGGGACAACAGAAGGCTGCGTGTTCAGATTTTTATGACTTACACTTTAAAATATAAGCCCATCACT
>JAGADH010000026.1 GCA_017613715.1 Desulfovibrio sp.
AAATGCATTCTTCATCCAATGCCCTTATTTAATGGCGAATATGAAGGAGATGTTTTAGTCCGAATTTCTTGGAACAACGAAGATAATATGATATTTTCAAAATCAGCACCTACAGCATAAAAAGCCATGTGTCCCATGTTAAAAATTCCGGCCTGCCCAAGGATAACATTCAGAGAGAGGGCGAGAAGGGTATAAAAACCGATATTGACTCCAAGATCTATCCAATAGGGAGAGCCTGAAATGGGCAAAACAAAAAAACAGACAACGAGAAGAAAATAGAAGACATTGCGCTTATTGACCAAGACAGCCCCGAAAAAACGGGAAAGCCCATTACTAGCAAGCTGCACGTCGTTTTTTTCAGAAGAAGTCATACAATCCCTTGAAAAGCTGTGAGTAAGCTACAAGAAACGAAAAACCGTCGTGAGACGGTCTCGTCTTTCGAATCGGTTGGGCCAAACTGATGGTAATTTAGCACGTCATGGGGCTGATGTGAAGACATGCAGCCTCTGTCTTGTGCGTACTGCGCTGAAAAAAAAGACCCCAAGAACTGCATATTTTCAGTTCTTGGGGTGTATTCGCGTTCAAGCCTCAGGGTAACGGCATGCCCAGGAGTTTTTCGGCATTCTTGCGGAAAAACTTCTCCTTATGGGCATCGGAGAAATGAAAACGCTCAAGATCGTCTATGGCCTGCTTGAGATTATAGCAGGGATAGGCTGAACCGTAGAGGATGCGCTCGCCATCCAGCCAGCGCATGGCCTCGCCATACATCTGATTCCCGGGAGCATCGGGATTGAGCATATAAAGATCAGGCAAAAGCCAGATATTGGGCTGCACAATGCAGAGATTGACGACGTGCATCAGCCAGGGATAGCAAGCATGAGCCAGAACAATCTGCAGTTTGGGAAAATCCTGGGCCACTCGCTGCGCTGCAGATGGATTGGAATAATCAAGATTACCCTGGAAAAAACTCATGGTCAGGACAACGGGCACACCGGCTTGCTCAAGTCGTGCATAAATCGGATAAAGAACATTGGCATCAGCAAAACGCGGAGGCATACAATAGGCAGGCTCCATCGCTATACCCTTGAAGCCCATAGCCAGGCAGCGTTCGAGCTCATCCATGGTCTGTGAGACACCACGAGAGACATCAAGGCTACCAAAGGGAATAATCCTGTCTGGATATGCTGTAGCCATGTCATGGATGTCATCATTGGGCACAGAGGCAGTATCGTCAGGAACCTGCCTGCCAATGATCACACCGGCACTGATGCCGGCTTCATCCATTTCCTGCCAGAAAAGATCCAAAGATTTATCGCGCGCAGCCTGACTTGGCTTGCCGTGCCATTTCTGTGGTGAAGCCTCATTGCAGACAGGATTGCCATAAATGCCGAGATTCTTGAATCCTTTGTAAGGAGGACGCAATCTAAAATCAAAAATTTTCATACTTTTCTCCCATAACAACGTATACAAGGCTTTGCAAAAAATCCACACACGAGAGAGACTGAAGGATCCGCAGAAGACGATAGAAGGCCAAAAGTATTGGCAAAAAGCTGCGAACTCAGCATTCTCAAAGCTCTAAGACGAGAACTCTACTCTATACCACTGCAGAAAAAAAAATCCAGACATGTGCAGATGCAACAATTATTTACTGAGACTTTTTGCACATCAAAGTAACAACGGATTTATCCAACCTGCCCTAAAACCCAGATCCTTTGGACAGAAATATAAGAAGGACCTTAACGGTTTCCTGCTGCATTCTGATTTTGGCAGCTGGAGTGCCTGCCTGTGGAGAGTCAGAGAGAGACTTTCGGGCATAGGTGCTTGGTTCGTAGCCGTAATCTGTCAACTGTCCTCCAAGATCTTTCAGATTCCCTGGCAATCACCGAGGACAAGCCAACAATTGCAGAGATAGCACTCACTCATGTCAAGCAACCCCATGACACGCTTCACCGCAGAAGCCAAACTCCTCTGCCATGGTCTTTAAACGAACGCCGAGGGTGTTATTAAATTTGACATATTGTTTATATTATATATGGATATGAGCAAAGTTTGCAAGATGGCCATCCAGCCACGCAAGAGCTTTACGGCAAGACTTCACTCTCACACGCTTACATCGAGCCTATCGCAAGCTCTGAAACAGAGGATTCCATTTCGAAATAGCCTATCATCGCTACCGGCGAGAACGTATTGACAACGTCATACGCGCATCTTCTTGATCGGGCATTTTCACATAGAAGGAGAACGCCCGCACAGATTACCATGCAGGGAACATTATTTGAATCATCGTCAGGCCTTATTTGTCGTAGAGCCCTCCTTACAAAGACATATTTCTATCTTTTAGCTCCATTCTAAAAATTAACTCTACATGACTTATTATATCTATATATTAACAAGTAATTTGATAGACAAATAAATATAATACATTTCAATTGCCGTTCGACATGAGTTGTCGCAAACTTGACCCGACGTGACATCTCTCATAGCGTATTAAGACATCTTGCGAATGTGTTTCTAGCCTACATGAAATCATATGCCTAATCACCTTTACTCCAGTAGGACATAGAGACTTCCTCCTTGCAAAGTCGATGAACTGCGCTTATTCGGTACTTGCTATTTGTGGATTGACTCTAAGTCTTTAGCCCGCTCCTGACGTGAGCTTCAATGACTCTCGCAGATAACGACGTTTCTTAGGTTCAATACGCTCGACAGAACATCATCCCTGTTTTTGCAACCTTCAATCTTAATAGCAAGCTGTTTGCAAGTAGCCCACTGGCTGCCATGACCATCGCTAAAGCTTCTTGTGCCAAATTACGATCAAGTGTATTTTCTACTCACAAAGAGGCTCATATGGTCGCTGTCACATTCGATACACTCGCCTACAGCAAAACCCTTCAAGAGGCGGGCATACCTCCAAAACAGGCTGATGCCTTAGCAACTGCCCAAAAAACAGCTATTGATGAGGTGGTTGCGGCAAAAGACCTTGTTACTAAGCACGACCTCTTTGTCGCATTGGCAGAGCTGAAACACGATATGCTCAAAGGGATATTCGGCCTGCTCATAGCCCAATCAGCGTTACTGATAGCGATTCTCGCCCATCTCACATGATCACGTAGCTCGTTTTGAGACATGATAGGTAAAGGTCGGACCCGTCCGACCTCTTTCGTTTTTTCATCAATTCGACAGGTTTCCTTCCTTTCGTAATCGTGCATATCAGACAAAGTCGTGCCAACTTTGGCTTCAGCTATCAAAGACACTGAGAACGTGAAGCCGAATTGCTTGTGGGAAGCTCTTCCATGTGGTGCAGAAGACCTGGCACAAACTTGTCCACAAAATCTTCATCCACTTCGTAGATCAGCTCATCGTGGATGAAGAGCACGAGCCTTGATCTTTTGTCGTCCACAAAACCTGAGCGTCGTGCTTCCAAAGCACCAAGCAGAGCTCTGGCACAAGAGCAACATCGCTGTACCGCATCTGATTTGCATTGCATTGAGCCATTACCAATTCGAAACCATCCATCCCTTTCTGGACGGCAATGGCCGCATCGGACGTCTGCTGATTCTGCTGTATCTGGTGTGTTACGGACAGTTGAACAAGCCTTCGCTCTATCTCTCTGCCTTTTTCGAACATAACCGCGCCGCCTATTATGACGCCCTATCGCGCGCCCGTGCGGGAGACCTCGTTCACTGAGTTCGCTTTTTCCTGACAGGCGTTACGGAAACGGCAATCAACGGTCGCGAAGTCTTTCACAAGATTCTTGACCTACGCGCAAGGGTCGAGGAGCAAATCCGATCTCTGGGCAAACGCGCCGCCAATGCCAGTGCTGTGATAAGGCATTTGTACCGCAATCCCATAGCAACTCCGGCCGATATGGCTCAGGTTACGGGCATTTCGCAGCCCACTCTTATGCGCTTAAAGGAGTCGGTACGGCTGGGCGTTCTAGAAGAGCAAACAGGACAGAACTGGGGCAGAATGTATGCCTTTTCCCAATATCTACAGCTTGTTTCTGGCAGCTCTGCCTGAAAGAATGAAGGATGTTAAGCTACCTTAAAATGCCCCCGAAGCTTTTTAAAAAAAGACACATTTTCTTAAAAAGCTCATGGAAAGGCATCATACCGGATACAACTGGATATCTCTGTTATGGCAAAACAGCGCACAAATGGCTGATGAAGTGGGCGAGACAAGATTTCTTTGAACGCTTGAAGGATCTCATCCTCAAGCTCTATAAAGCCCACTGCGGCCTGAACCTCTAGTGGATATCAATTGATGGAACGATGTATAAAGCTCCTCTTGCACAAGAAAGCGTAGGCAGGAATCCAACTGATAGAGGAAAAATGGGATCTAAAAGAAGTCTTTGCGTCAATGATCAGGGGATCGTACTGGTAATGATCCATGCCGGAGCAAATGTTCATGACAGCAAACTCCTGAAGCCTACACTTGATGCACTGAAATTACTCGTTCATGATGGAGAAGAAATTCATATTTGCCTAGATGCAGGGTATACTGGTTTTGAAAATATAGTAAAATCGTATGGTTTTATCCCGCATATTCGCCCAAGAGGTGAAGAAAAAAAGTTAATAGAATTCCACCCAAATTTTACGCCACATAGATGGATTGTTGAAGTAAAGCATTCGCATATAAATCAATTTCGAAGAATGAAGATACGTTATGAAAAATTAGATGTATCACACCTTGCCTTAGCAGATTTAGCTGCATCAATAATGACCATTAGAACAATTTTTAGAGCAGAGCTTGGAGAGGATTCTATTTGGCATAATAAAATGTCAGCTAAAAAGAGATTAAAGAGGAGAATTAGAAAAATTGATTATTCGAAATATAACATGCTAGGTTTGCAACTTGTATGCGAAGCAGAAGAGCATAATATAATTGGTTCATCAGTATTAAAAGCTGCTTAAACTACATAAGTGAAATTTTAATGAATTATTTTTTTCCTAATTTGTGGATAGACTCTAAATATTTGAGTGGTGATGAGCAGGAGCGGGCACTGGCCGAAAGCCGGGAAAAAGCCAGGCGCGACCTTGCCGCCATGTATGAAACTGGCCGAGAGGAGGGACGTGAAGAGGGGGTTCATCTTGGCGAAGATAATGCCAGCCGAC
>JAGADH010000178.1 GCA_017613715.1 Desulfovibrio sp.
CGTTTTTGACCGGGAGGTTCGCATAAAAAATTGATGTTTGGAAAGAGGGGGTCTGTAACGCTTACTTTATCACCGTCAGAATGGAAAGCCCAACTTCGACGTTTCTCTGGCCAAGAACGAATTTCTCAAGTTCGCTTTTCAAGGGACCAGAGACAATCAGCTCTTCCTGACCAATTCGGTCTCACAGAAGGTAAACACATTCAGACCGGTCTACGACTGGTTCAGAAACACGCTTGAGCTGATCGCTCCCGATTCTCGCTTTGAGCCGTTCGAACAGTTTCTCGACGAGAGACACCCACTCTACTCGGCCATGAACGAGATGTTACAACAATTCGATACCGGCATTGTGCATCTAGGTTGCGAGGAGGTTCCTTTCCAGAACATTCCACTGCCCGAGTCCTTGAAGACCAGACTGCAAGAAGACGTGAAAGAAGGCATGACCGTTCGCCTGATGAACGAGCCAACCCACGAACGGTGCGTGGTGACCCGCAAAAACGAAGAGCTGAAAGCCATGAAGTTGATGGCCTATCACGCTAAGGCCGACGGAAGCGAAACCAAATTTGAGATCAACCAAGAGTCTGACGGCTCGCAACGAATGATCGATCTGTTGCCCGCGTTTCTTGAACTTTCGGCCAAGATTTCGAAGAAAGTTTACGTGATCGACGAAATCGATCGCAGTCTACACACTTTGCTGACACGCAGATTGATCGAAATATACCTCGCCAATTGCTCTACAAAAACCAGGTCACAGTTGCTACTGACATCCCATGACGTACTGCTCATGGATCAGAAACTCCTTCGTCGTGACGAAATGTGGGTTACCGAAAGGGATGCAACTGGAGCTTCGAAACTCTTTTCCTTCAGCGAATACAAAGATGTTCGGTACGACAAGGATATCCGCAAAAGTTATTTGCAAGGACGACTGGGAGGAATTCCCCGGATTCTCCTTGGAGACGCTCTGATCAGTCGTAGTACCACCGAAGAAGGGGAAGACTGATGCATCTTTCAAGACGCAAATTTCGAAGACCCCTTGGTGAACGTCGTTACCGAAAGCTATTCGTGATTGCGGTGGAAGGCAGGAAAACCGAGCCGGAGTATTTTGCCATCTTTAACGACGAGCAATCAGTAATCCATTTAAGTGCCTCAAAAGCGGGCATGACACTTCGCCTCCGCAGGTACTGAAACGAATAAAAAACTATCTCAAGCAGGAGCAACTGATGACCTCCGATGAAGCCTGGCTTGTGGTAGACAAGGATCTATGGACTGACAACCAGCTAAACCAGCTTCATGCCTGGGCTCAAACACATATCAATTACGGTTTTGCCCTCAGCAATCCCTCGTTTGAATTCTGGCTACTGCTCCATTTCGAGGACGGCATCGGGATCAGATCGTCTCAAGATTGCATCGACCGACTGAAACGGCATCTTCCGAGCTACAACAAGGAGATCGACACACGCAAGATAAGCCGTGAGCGGATCAATGAAGCCGTATGCCGTGCCAAAAAACGCGACAATCCACCTTGTGTCGACTGGCCACGCGCCCCCGGTGGCACAACGGTGTACAGGCTGATTGAAAAACTTCTCTAGGATTGAATTCCAATCGGTTATCACCATGCCTTGCAGGGCCTATTTGATACTCTAACGGTCTGTTTTTAAAGAGTTGCCCCCTAAGCGCCGCATGAGCTATATTCCTTATGATTGTCAGAATGCAAGATGCTTACACATCCACTTTTATTGTGTCCATCATCTAAGATGACACCTAAAAGAAATAACAAAAGAATCTTTATCGCTGATTGCAATCACCAAGAAAGAGTATCGTATGGAGCAGGGACTATACAGAATAGTCGGTAATAACGCCTGAGCCTTCCTCGGGACAGACATACGGACTATTCATGGAAAAACCGGACGTGTCGTGAGCCGTCGCTCCTGAAGCATGCAGCGCTTCAGCAGAAAGGCCGTGCAACTGCAGCAAGGTCTCATGATTGGTAGCTCCCGAGACATACTGTGCCTCGACTGGCAGATCACGCGTAAACTGCATGAGCGTCTCATGATTGGTGGCACCTGAAACAAACTGCGCCTCAGCCGCAAGATCCCTGAAGGCGGTTAATGGCTGGGCGTCTTCAAGACGAAGATCCCCAAGACTTTTAAGGAACTCAACACCGGCCATACGAGACTCCTTACTGCTGAGCTTCGGCATGTGTGTTCAGCAGCAACAAAAAAAGTCCTATCAGGCTTGCGCTTCTGCGCGGGCCCGCTTCACTGCCAAAAACCATGCCCCACTCTTTTTTGTCAGCAAAAGACAGGAGACCACCAAAGCAATGACCATCTGTAAAAGACTGATCAAGGAATCAGTGTCTCCCAGATGCGACACGATCTCCTTGCCTGCCGAGCTCAGACTCCAGACAATACAGCCAAGATTTACGACAAAAAAGGCGATGAAAAAGAGCCTTGCCCAGTTGCGGCCCTGATAGAAGAGCCAGGCGAGCAAAAGCGCCACAAGCACACTGATGGCGCGTGAGGCGATGAATTGTTCAAAGCTTCCTGTCTGCTGCTGCAAAAGCCGCCCCAATTCCAGATAATGATCATAGCCGTGCATGGTGGTCACGGCGGTCAGGACTGCTGAAAAGACCTGAAGAATGCAGGCCTGAAGCACATTCAGGGGGCGTTCTGCAAGTACTGAAGTCAGATTGTCTTGGGAGTTTTGCGTCATTATTCTTGCTGGGCCTGTCTCAGAGCCCGCCTCCGCTTGAAGGTGAGGAAAAAATAGGCAGAAAGTCCATAAGGAACCAAAACACAAGCCCTTACGACTTTTCCTTGTCCGCAGCACAAGGTTTCTTGGGGGCATCCGCCGGCTCCCGCATCTGTTCCCTGAGCAGTTTCATCTGCTTTTTGGAAATCCCTCAGCCGCCATTCAAAAGATCCTTGGGCAAGTGGACGTATTCAATCACAATGTAGCAAAGGCCAAGCACAGCTGTGACAGCGACAATGTCAAGAAAAAGCGACATGGTGAGACTCCTTGTGACCTGAAGCATGCAAAGCACACTCGTTGTGTCGAGGAGGGCTGAGTCAGAGGTGAAAAAAACGAAAATTTCGTACTTTTTTCTTGATACTCCTCTGACAGAGGAGTATATGCCTTGTCATGACAGAAGAAAAGGATATCTCGGCCTCAATAAAACAGCCTGAAGAATCTCAGGCCTACCGCATCCTTTCGGAAAAGCTACGGCAGGAACTGACCGATACTCGGCCTGATGAAGGCGAAGTCTTTTCCATTCTCGATCTTTTGCTCTTCTCACTTGAGTCTGAAGAAAACTCCTATCTTGGCAATATCGGGCTGCGCGTCTCCACCTCCATTCTCGATGCCCTCGCTAATGTGGATCGACGCTTTGGCCGCGGTTTTTTTCGTCAGCTCAAGCTTTTCTGGTTTGCGCCATCCATCTTGGAACAGCTCATCGAACGCAGTACCGAACTGCGCAACAGCATCGGCATGTGCGCCAATATGATGACAACCGTCAAACGCTCCCAACTCGTCCATTTTGTGGAACGCAGCGGGGGTTCGTTCCATACACCGGTCATTCAAAAATGGCTGGATGCCCGTTCCCTGAAGATTTCCATGGAAGATTGGAAAAAACTCATGGCCTGAGACGGGGATCACGGCAGCTCGTCTTCAAACAAGGCATGCTCGGCAGCTCTGAAAGCTCCTGCCATGCACCGATCCGCGATACCGTTTTTCACAGATCACAATGCACTCTAGTAAAAGGTAGCGTTTTCTCCCCGTGCTTCTGTAGGGGTTTCCACGCTGAACATTGTTCATGATACTTTTTTCTGCCCTGCTCATCTGGTTTTTTGGCGGCGGAGTCTTAGCGGCTCTGATGCAGTTTTTTCTGCTCTCGGTGGTCCATAAAAGCACACGCCGTGAAACGCCATGCCTCAAAAGCGGTTTCTGTTTCTCGCTTGTGCGCATGAGCCTCATCTGCTGGCTCTGCTGCTCCCTGCTTGATCTCGCAGCCACAGACCACATCCTCAAGGCCATAGTCTTTGCCGATGTTCTGGCAACAGCCATACATGCCTTTTATGCCGTACGCCGCTATGGCTCCTACGCACGACGCAGTGGCTACCGCACAGGCATGAATCTGGGCTCGCTCTTCTTTGGCATTGCCTATATCGTTTGGGCTATCTTCTGAGCCACCTCCCTCAAAAAAAAGAACAAGAGAGCCGCGCCCTCTTGTTCCCATCTTGCTCGCAAGATCTGCTTTGGCTTACGAGAGCAAAGCAAGATAGTCGTCGCGTTTTTCCGCGCACGGAGCAATATCGACGCGCAAGGCATGCAAATCGGTGACACAGGTGTCTTCCTGTCTGTTGAGCTGCAGCTCACGCTCCTGCAGATCTTCCCAATGACTGATCTCACACGCCAGCATAGCCTCGGCAAAGTCGGCATTTTCTTCCGCACTGCGCACACAGCGTCCCCTTGGCAGCTCGTGCCAGACGACACAGCTCGAGTCCTGACGCATCCGTTGCTTATGCTCGGCCTCTTCCTGGAAAACGGCAATACGCTCCTGACTGAGCAGCATCTTGCGCATATTCTCCTCGTTCATAGCCGCAATACGACTGAGACTTTCCGCCGTACGATCGAGGGCCTCAACCGGTTTTTCGCTCTCCAGATCCTGTGGGAAAAACCATCTGGCCAGCACGCGCCGCAAGCCCTGGAAACTTCCCGAAGATCCCTTCGACTCGTACCTCGCTCTGGCCGCACGGCCCTGACGCCCAGGACGTGCACCTTCCATTGAACGTATGTCTGTACCCATTGTCTTCTCCTCATCAACCTCGTAACGAATGTCAACGCCTTAGAACACATTCCTGTCCAAGCAGATACCAGCAATGGCATGAGGAAATACTTTCTCTCAAATAATTACATGCAAAATATATACCCAAACTAAACAGGTACGTGCCCAAAGCGTCGGCATGCTGACGTAAAGGCCGCTGCACAGCTGCCTGAGCGCCAAATGTACCTTGCAGCGCGTCAAGGAAGCTCAAGCACGTTCATCAAAAGCCTCAGAGAACAGAAATCCCATGGAAACCTGCGACGTTGCGCTCAATATCTTTGCCAAACCCTATCAGACCGCCCTCTCCGTACTCAGCCTGCTTGCCAACTGCCGCGACGTCATCGGCACCATCTGGCTGCAGTTTGAACCGGCAGGCTCACGCTTCGACAGCACAAGTCCCTATGCCATAGCCTACTATCTCAAGGACGTGCTCAAGCTTCCCTGTATTGTCTTCCAGCCCAAGATCTGGTTTGACTGTGCTGTGGCGGAATATGCCAAGTTGAGCAGCGATCAGGACTACCGTCTCGGCCTGCGCTTTGAGTATGCCCTGGAACACTGCCAGAGCAGACTCCTGTTCCTCATGCATAATGACGTGCTCATTCAGAAAAATCTGCTTGCCGCCATGATATCAGCCATGGGGGATGCTTTTGCCATAGGCCCGCTCGGACAGTGCTGGAACTGTCCGGCAAGCTCACAGACTCTCATGCAGGAGGTTCTTGGCCGTCCTGCCTGCCGGCCAGAACGCTATACTGAGACAAATTTAAGCTTCACTGAGCTCTCAGCCCTCTACAAGGCCTCCGATAGGCGTTTATCCTTCAAACGCAGCTACAGCGATGGTCTTACGTCGTTTTTTGCCGATCAGCCCTGGCCTTTACCTGAATGCCGCATCAATGAATGGGCCTGCCTCATTGACCTCAAAAAAACGCGCCCCCTGACCTTGCCAGAGGGCGCGGCGCTCCCCGTGGGAGCCTATCAACAATGCGGTTCACATACCTTGGATATTGGCGTTGCCTGGTTCAGAGCCATGCACGCCCATGGCCTTAAGGCCAGACATTTTGCCACGCAGGGCTGGCTGCAGCACTGGGTTGGCACAGGCCATAAAAGTCAGCTGCGCTATCTGCAGGCTGAAGAGCATGCAAAACGCCTGCTTCAACGTTTTTTCCCAAACTACCTTTGCTGGCTTGAGCAAGAAAAAAAGGCCCTGGCAAATCGTTAGACAAGACGGGATCCCTGCGAGACATGCAGACGCGCCGTCTCGTTGCCAAGCTCAGCCGCGCGCCGATACCATCGCTGCGCTTCCTTTGCATTCAGGTGTACGCCGCGGCCGCTCTCATAAAGCCTGGCAAGCCCCACCTGGGCATCGTCGTCATCATTTTCCGCAGCTCGCAAATACCAGTAGGCTGCAAGCTGATCATCCTGAGGCACGCCAAGTCCCTTTTCATAGAGTCTGGCAAGCCAGAGTTGAGCCATGGCATGATCGAGCTCTGCGGCCCGCCTGTAACAATTGGCTGCCGCAGCATAATCCTGCCCAAGGCCATCGCCCTCTGCATAGAGCACACCAAGCGCCACAAAGGCCAAGGCATGCCCCTGCTCCGCCGCTTTCTGATACCATTGGGCAGCAAGAGGAGCATTTTCCTTAACCAGGACGCCTTCATCCAGGAGCCAGCCCAGAGCATATTGCGCCTCAGCGTGTCCCTGACCGGCTGCCTTTTCGTACCATTCGCTCGCCTGGCGCCCATCCACAGCCAATCCGCCCTCGCCTGCCTCATACATCTTACCAAGCCTATATTGTGCGTCAGCAAGACCTTTTTCGGCCAGAGCTCTGATACAGATTTCTTTTTCGTCCATCACATTTCCTTCGGCTCAGGGCACTAACGGGAAGCCGAACATATGTCAGGTACGGCCCCACCTTGCCAGAGGCGACATCTACCCCAACAGACGCCGTCTTTTTTCGCGTTTTCTGCAGGACAAACTTGCGCGATCACGCACGGCCGCCAGATAGACAGCCGGCAAAGCCCTGCACATGCTTTGTCTGCATGCGATAGCTCGCGGGAAGCCGTGCTTTTGACCGTGTCAGCTTGCGACACTCTTCCCAGGTCGATAATGACAAGACTGGCTTTTGCCTACCTTGAAGGGCTTGCAGTCCCCAAGGCATAACGCGTCAAGCCAGTTTTTTTCAGAAGCCCGAAACAGATCCTCTTCTCTTTTGTCTGCCAGTCCCGGTTTGCACGGGAAGGCCGCTCTTCCATGATTATTCCACGATTTCTTTCAGAAGGACTATCCGGGTACTTTGACCGGGCGCTCCCTGAGCACTTCCTTGGTCTCTTGAGGCATTTCTTCCAGAAGGTCAATTTCCCTGTCAGGCATGCTTCAAAGGCCGGCTGCCCTTGCTTGCCTTCATGGCAGGCGTGCGCAAGCTTGGAAACGCGGAGCTTCCGCCTCGCCATCTCACTTTCGTGCTTCTCCCGCGCAGGCACGTAACGCGGCATTGCGCTGTCTTGACAAGGTTTGGGTGATTTGACCTCGGCAAGAACATATGCCATAAATCTCTTTTTTCATGCACGTAGGTACCGACGATTTCTTGCTTTGGGGCCAAACGCCCTATTGCCACAGAAGGATTTCCAGATGATTGATCACGAGAAGGTTTGCACAGCTGTCCGGCTCTTCCTGGAAGGGATCGGCGAAGATCCCGGTCGCGAAGGCCTCAGGGACACCCCCGCCAGAGTGGCACGCATGTGTGAAGAACTCTTTCAGGGCTACCGTCAGAATGCCGCAGAACATCTCGCAACGCAATTCTCTACCCCCCATAATGGTCTTGTCATGGAGAAAGATATCAGCTTCTACTCCATGTGTGAGCATCACCTTCTCCCTTTTTTTGGACGCATCCATATCGCCTATATTCCTCATGGTAAGGTGCTCGGTTTAAGTAAGCTGGCCCGTACGGTTGAGGTCTTTTGCCGCAGACTGCAGATCCAAGAGACCTTGGGTTACGACATCGCCTCAGCCATCATGCATGATCTTTCCCCCAAGGGTGTCATGGTTGTCATCAAGGCCAGTCATATGTGTATGAGCATGCGCGGCATCAAAAAAGACTGTGCGGAAACACTCACTGTGGCCACACTGGGCTGTTTTCAGGAAGATAAAGAGCTTATGAATTCATGCATGCGCGAACTTTTGAACGCCTGAGCCAACCTTCACGACGTATTCCCAGAACAGACAGAGCTGGCGACTGCGATCTGCAAGGCTTTTTGCTTTACAAACGAAGATACCCATAGTAAATTTTCAGATACGAAGTCCTTAGCAAAAATAGGCGTAAAAGCCCTTGTTTGAGCATGGGACAAGAAGCCTAAAAGGCTTGGGCAGCATCTTGGGAGAGATAAGAGACCGCTGCCTGCTCTGGCAGGGAAGCCTTCTTCGATGCATCAGAATCTCCCAGTTCCCCCTTACGGAAGACCTGGGGATTATTCAAAGGCTGTCGCTTGAGAGATAAAGCATTTGCGTTGTCATTGATCTGCCAAGGAAACCTGCGGAACACCGCAGGTTTCTTATCCTGAAGAGCGAACTGGTCTCTCAAAAAATGGCACAATCAATGCCAGGACCCAGTCGTGTCTTCACGCCTTCTCTCCCACAACAAGCAACGTTGATCATGGATGGTGGCATACGTCACAGCACTTCACCGTCAGGCATCCCTATTGCCACAGAGAAACGGTGAAAGAGGCAGTGCTCGTGACGCAACGTGTTTTGGTGAACACGAGTTTCCTTGCTTGGGAACGTGCCGAATAGTCTTCCCTGCATAGGACCGGCAACGATGTGCGGGCGTCTGCGCTGGTTTTCAAGGCGGGTCATTTTTCAAAGGAGCGCGTTGAATGAAAAAACTGCTTATGGCTGCATTGCTGACAGTTGCCCTTGCTGTGCCAGCATTT
This sequence comes from Desulfovibrio sp., assembly GCA_017613715.1. GTDB lineage: Bacteria > Desulfobacterota > Desulfovibrionia > Desulfovibrionales > Desulfovibrionaceae > Desulfovibrio. The sequence continues at coordinate 8,743 of JAGADH010000178.1, forward strand.
GCCGGCGATTCCGGTATCTACGCCGGAATCAAGGTCATGGACTCATATCAGAGTACAGGTGACATCTCAACCAGTGGAAGAGCCGGAGCCTTCGATACCAAAGGCTATTCACAGAATACCTTTGGCGGCGGCATTTTTGTGGGCTACGATTTTTTCAAACAGCACAATACGCCCATCCGTGCCGAAGTTGAATTCGCCATGCGCAGCAGCGTCAACACCGACTACGATCTCAAGCGGAAATACGTGGGCATTGCCGGTGCCAATCTCAAAGGCGAATACAATATGCACACCCTCATGGCCAATGTCTACTACGACTTCCACAACGACTCGCCCTTTACACCCTATGTAGGTGGTGGTCTTGGTCTGGCCTTTATCAACAGCAAATACGAAGTCGAAGTCTTCGACAACACCGGTGGATCGATCAGCGATAGCTACAGGACTTCCAATACCGCTCTGGCTTACAATCTCGGCCTGGGCTGCTCCTACGACTTCACGGACTCTCTGACCGCCGATTTTGCCTATCGCTTTGTGGGCACAAGTTTCCACGAAACTGACAAGAGCCTGGGCGGATCCAAGTTCAAGGTGGGCATGGCCAACTATGCTAACGAATTTAGTATGGGTCTGCGCTTCAACTTCTAGAAGTTTGCTTCCCAAGTTTAAAGGCGTTCTGTGCAAACAGAACGCCTTTTTTCTTCTCTGAACATAGGTACTTGTATGATCCAGCAAGCAGCAAGTCAGCCGGAGTTGCCCCATGGGCTTGCGACTGTTGCTATTTGCTTGGGAAAAGTGACATTTCAACACTCGGACTTACGGAATCTCAAATAGGTGAGTACTGCTGCTGGAGCAGAGGAAAGCGCTCTACCTCCTGCTGATCTGGTACTTCGGCTTCGCTGAAGGATCATGTCGTGACTATTCACAGCCTCTTGAGCACAGGGCGCAGTAAGAGAGACTGGCAAGTCGCCCTGACGCATGCCTTGCAGTGGGACAAAAGAAGGGAAGCAGGGAGGCTTGAGGAATCGAGGCACGGCCACAGATATGAGAGATGAGAAGGCAGGAAGGACAGGATGAGAGTATACGTCAGTAGGTATTGAGCATCAGTCCAACGTCAAGTCGGCTGTGAATAGTAACGTGTCAGCCATACCTCCGAAGCTCCGAAGCCTTTACCGCTTGTCATACACTTCTTAATCATTTAAAAAATTGTTAAAAAGCCAAACCATTGATTCCGTACAAACGCGAACCATAGCACGGGGAGGGGGAGCCATGAGCGAACAGGACGTTATTGAAGAAATGCGAAAGAATCCAGGAGGGCTTGGGGCAGGGCTGACAGATGCCCAAAAAATGCGCATTTTTCTTGGTGCCAAAAATGAGCCGGAAAATCGCGAGCCTTTCAATGATGATAATTTTTCGAGAGGACTCGAAACAGCGTTCAAAAATCACCCCATAGAGTGGCTGGAGATGAAATGAACGAAATCCTAGGTCAATGGCTCATTCCAGACCATAAGATTGAGTCCGTTTTTTTAAAAATGAAATCTATTTTAGAAAATCGTGATAAAACCATATTTGTTGACTGGTCCCGCGCAACATTGGAAGAAGTGACACCTAATGTTCTCCGCTCTCTTTCATGCAAATACAACGGCTGTGAAACTGGTTACCGCGCCTCAAAGATTGCTGGATTGTGCGCTTTTTGGATTGCAAAGCTCAAACCAGTATTCAGTATTATCACCAATTATCGTTTTCTGAATGAATATGCTGGATTGCAAAACGGAATTGCCTACATACAAGAACGGCTTAGCATTGATATCAAACTTAACAAAAACGAATTATTAGAAATCTGCGAGACCTTGCGTTATCACACTTTCTTCGCCCCATACCCTGATGCTTATTTTTAAATTATGGATTGAGCGTGAAAAATTACGCATAGAATTAGCAGCAAAATCATAATAATTTACGGTAGTCCAATTTTTAAAAAGGCAAGACGCTCAGACATTGTGACATATAAGGCGTATAGCCATGCTAAAAATTATATTACAGAAGAATAAATTAACTCTATAGTAATACATATTCGTGATATTCTCAGCAAATACTAGAGCTATACAATTTAAAAAAGGTGGCCGAAAGACCACCTTTTTTAATCTATCACCAATTCGATTCAAGCTTAACCTGGAAATCAGTGACGGAGAATAGGAAGGACCGCCTTTATGAGCAGAGTATACGCTATTAGAGGGGCGGCCACTGTTAATAAACCTTTTGACATCCTCCCCTCGCCTTCCGGGAGGGGATTCCTGCTGAAATCCGTATTGCTACCGAGTTCCACAGACGGGTTCCTGCAGAAGCCAGGACGCTTGAGCGTTCCCGCGTAACATCCTGATACGGCCTGCCCGGCCCCAGAATATTCTTAGCCGCATTGAAGTCGGCATTATCCACATGACCTAACTGACACATTTGAACTGTGCCTGAGATGTGCGATTCCCTTGATCAAGGCAGCCGCAGTTGTTGCACGTCAGGCTTGTATTTCTTGGCGGAACAAGGACAAGCCTTCCTCCAGGCCATGTCAGATTATAGCCGATCTCCAAACTGAAAAAGCCAAAATTCCAGTTAAGGAGTGCCTTATAGCCCCGAGCCTTCCGGACGGGGTTTTACGGCGCATTGGATAAATTAAGACATCAGGGGGGCAATATCAAAGCGAGCTTTTGGCAGCACAGCTATGCCGATGCAAGGTCAGCCTTCTTCCAAACCTCATTATCTGCTGCAGTAGTTTGATTCTCGGTTGTGGAGACAAACTTCCCTAAAAACCTGGATGACTGTGACTAGAAGAGGACGTAATAATCGTTACGACGCGTCCACTTGAGGCTCGGCATGCCGTTTTCATCAGGCCTGTCGTAGACGGCGGTCGACATGTCCATAATAAGGCTCAGCTTCCCTGCCACCTTGGCAAAGAAAAGTCCCTCGCCTTCGATGTAGCGCTTGTGGAGTTCAGGGGCAATTTCGAAGCCCTCCAAGGAGGGCCTGCGCTCAAGCACCTTACGACCTTCAAAATCCATGACAAAGATCTCGTGAGGCGTCAGGTCCGGAGGCGAGCAGAGCGCATAGAGCAGCGTACCGTCGGTGGCGAGGCTCTGCATGGCAACATTCCTTGCGCCCCAGGGCGATGCGAAGATGCGTTCGCAAAGTCCCTGGGCGTCAACGGGTTTGGAGGCTGTACCCTGATCTGCCAGCGCCTTGAAGAGCTTTTCTGTCTTCCAAACCCCGAAAAGCCAGACTTTATCGTTTTGGCGTCTTGCGCGGCAGACAAGGGTCTTGCCATCCGGGGAGATGCAGACATTCATCTGACAAGGGGCATAGACGCTCTCATCAAAGAGCTTCCATGAAGCGACGATAGTCATGCGCCCTTCTTTTCGGCGCCACTCGAGGAGATTGAGAATGAAGGCATTGGCGTTCACCTTACGATCTTTGGCTTCATTGACATTGGCCTGTGCAAAGAAGCGCACGGGCGCCTCCCTGAAAGGACGATAAAGAGCTAGCCCCTGATGAGGAAAGCGTCCGAACTCCCACTGGGTCTCGGCAACGAAAACCCGCTTCTGTTCGCTGTCACCCCAGGTCATGACGCGCATGGACTCGGCGCCGTCCTTACGAGCCATCAGGGTGTAGTAGACGTTGTCAAAGGGATCCCAAGCCGAGCCCTGTGTCGCCCTACCCCAGGATCGCTTGTCATGTTCGGAGTGCTGTCCGGGAAAGCAGCCACCAATGTATCTGCCGGGTTTTTCCAAAGGCTTGAGCCGGTGCTTGAGCTCAGGGGAAAGGTTCTTTGCCAGAGCGTAGGTTTCCTGAACGGCATTAGGCTGTCCGGGCTCGCTGCCGTTTCCTGCGGCAGAAGCTGAGACGGTTTCCGCAAGGGCAAAGACAAGTGTGAGAACGAGGCAAGAAAAGACTGTCTGAACAACATGCAATAACGGCATAATCCTCTCCTTGACTTCGAAAAGGAATTCTTAACGAGCGAAGCTGCTTAGGTGCTTGTAAGCCTCATCAAGCCCGATTTTTTGCTGACCGCCCAGTCTTTGCCCTGTCTGCCAAAGCTTGCTTGCCATTCACAGAGCATAGGAACCGCAAGAAGATGTTCGCATTGTCCATCGGGTATTTGGGCCGACAAAGAACCTTTTGATCTGCCAAGAGCTTTGCATCTTCTTTGAGGACGTGACTGCACCTTCGACCTGTCATCATCCAACGCTTTTTGCAAAACGCATTGGGTGATCCTGCCGGCCTGCATTAGGTCACAACTATGGTGTGATCCAGTCTGCAAACAAGGCCGAGTGAACAAAAGCACCGTCCAAAGCGGATTGTTACAATCACAGATCTTCACGCTGCTATGGCATGGAGCAAATCTGCAAGGCAAAAAGCGAGGAAAGAAGCCGTCAGAGGCAACAAGAAGATGCAGAAAAAGAAGCGAGCACGGCATCTGCGTGTGAACAAAGGATCAGTTCAGGAAGGTTCTGTGAAATGTGCCTTAGCACATTATGAGGGCTGGTTTGCTGATTTCTGGTGAAAATGACGATTTTTCTGCTTGCGGTTTTCTAAAATCAGCTTGCGCAAATCAACAATATCTTCAGCTACATTAATAGCGTTGGGGCAGACGTGCATACAGATGCTGCAGTGTACACAACGCCAGAGACCGTTTTCCACCGCAGCTCTGCACGAAAAGAGCGGATCAGCATTGCGTGAATCAAAGGCCGTTCGCCAGGCATGAGCAAAGGCAAAGGGCTCGAGATAATCATTGTGATTCTGAGAATAGCGCGTGCACTGCGAGGCACAGATACCACAGAGGATGCAGTCCCAGGCAGGCAGAATCCGATTCAGATCTTCCTGGAGCTGCAGACAGCCTGTTTCCTGATGACTTTCCTTCTTGGGCACAATGGCCGGATGAATACGCCCGAGATGTTCAAGAGCATCGTCCCAGTTCACCACAAGATCACTGATCACGGGAAAATTGGCCAAAGGCGAAAGCGTCAGGGTATCGGTCTCATAACTCCTATACAGCATTTCGATATCGGTGTCACAGGCTAAGACCGCTGAGTCATTGACTCTTACGGCACACGATCCGCAGATGGCAGTACGGCAGTTGGAGGTAAAATTCAGAGTAGGATCCATTTCCTGCTTGACGTACTGCAAGACCGCAAGCAGAGTCTTCCCCCTCACGCAGGCCTCAGTCAGTTCGTAATGTGACTGATAATGCCGACTGCCGTCAAAACGCTTCACCTCAAGCACAAACATCTCAATACTTCCGCTCTTTAGGAGGATACAGGGAAACATCGACCTTTTTCCAGGAAAGATCAAGATCTCCACCTGCTCCCAGACGCACCACACTGTGCGTCAGAAATTTTTCATCGTCGCGTTTGGGGAAATCGATGCGCCAATGCGCTCCGCGCGATTCCTTGCGCCCCTGGGCGGCAAGTGCGGCACAACGCGCCAAAAGAAGCAGATTGCCAAGCTCCACATAATCGGTAAAGGCCGTATTATAAATGGGATTGGCATTGGGCACACGCACCTGTCCATAGCTCTCCCAAAGCTCTCCAAGCACGGCATTGAGCTGCTTAAGCCGCTCCTCATCCCTGAAAATGCCTAGATTGTTCCAGAGCTGCTGTCCGAGATTTTCACGCAGGGCATACATTTCACTGGCATTACCCTGACCGGCCGTGACCTGCTGAAAGCGCTCACGCCATGCTGCCGCAAGGGCTGCGGCCTTTTTGCCTGAGGCAAAGTTCACCTTTTTGGCCCGCTGACAGGCGCCCTGTCCGGCCCATTTGCCGGTCACGACCGTATCGGTCAGTGAATTGCCGCCAAGGCGGTTGGCACCGTGCAAAGAAACGCAACTGGCTTCGCCGCAGGTGAAAATGCCGGCCATTTCCGTTTCCATGGTCTGCCACCTGGCCACGCCGATACCGCCCATGGAATAGTGAGCTGTCGGTCGAATTTTCAAAGGCTCACGCAGGATATCGGTATTTTCAAAAAGCTTGGCCAGATGCACGATCTGTGGCAGACCCGTGGCCACCTTCTTGCGGTCCAGATGGCGCATATCAAGCAGAACATAGGCCTCATCGCCTGAGCCAAAGCCACGCCCTTCAGCAATTTCCGTCTCAATGGCCCGCGCAAGAATGTCGCGTGGCCCAAGCTCCATACGCTTGGGCGCATAGCGCTGCATGAAACGCTCGCCCTTATTGTTCACAAGATAGGCCCCTGCACTGCGCGCGGCCTCACTGATCAAGGTTCCGCCATGCAGCACACCTGTGGGATGAAACTGGATCATCTCAGAGTCGCAAAACGTCAGTCCACAGCGCAACGCTGCGGCAATGCCATCGCCAGAGGCGCCAAAGGGTGTGGAGGTCCGATTCCAGAAAATCCGCGTATAGCCACCCGTGGCCAGAACCAGACAACGGCAGAGGAGCGGTGCGATCTCGCCTGTGCGGACATCGCGCAGCACAACCCCGTCCAAGTGACCGTCTTCCACGGCGATGTCCAAAAGCTCATGATCCATGAGCAATTTGACACCTTCACTCAATGCCATGTCCAGCAGGGCGTGGGAGAGATAGTGACCTGTCTTGTCTTTGCAATAATGCGTTCTCAGACGAGAACTGCCGCCAAAGGGTCGGGATTTGACAAAACCGTCCTGCGTGCGGGCAAAAGGCATGCCCCAGTAGTCAAGCTGACGGATCTGCTTGGGCGCTTCAACACAAAAGGCATGCGTCAAGGTCTGATCCACGAGATAGTCACCGCCCTTGACCGTATCAAAGAGATGCCGCTCAAAGGAATCACCGTCAACACTGCCCAGAACGGCATTCATACCGCCTGCGGCCATACACGTGGCACAACGTGAAACCATGCCTTTGGAGACCACGACAGTGGAAAGTTCAGGTGCCAGCTTCAGGCATTCAAGGGCACAACGCAAGCCTGCCGCACCAGACCCGATGATCAGGATGTCGCAGCCTTGCGCCTGCCCCACTGCCCGAACGTGACCTGGCAGAGCAAGGGCAGCCAGCGTGATGGTCGCTGCTCGCAAAAAAGCTCTTCGGCTCAGGGAATCCAGCATGCCTACCTCAAACTGTGGCTTGTACCAACGCTCGACCTCTGCGGCCCGCGTTGCCCTTCGTAACCTGTGGCGCGATACTGTACCAAAACTCGCCAAACATCAAGTCTGAATCCCTCCCACAATTTTAGACTGAACATATCGTCAAACGCTCAATCGCTCAAAAAATGATCAATTTTCTCGCTCAGACACCCACATACTTTCTGAAAAGCAATCCAGGGACTTTAACGACGCTTGCGCTCATGCTAGCCTACGCCTTGGCTCTCAGAAGTCCCTTGAGACTAGTCCAGCTCCCATGCAAAACAAATATTGTATACTCTATAAAGAAAAAGCTATTCTTTGAAGATAGCTTGGTGTAGCTTTTTTTGAAGAAACTGAGCCCTGGGCATTAAATCTAAAATCTTCTAAAAACATAACTACGTCAAGTCAATGACTACACAAGAGAAATGAAGTCAGATTGTGATAGCTCAGAAGGATCAGTGATACTCTGAACTGAAGATACAGGGCTTACAAAATTTTCAGAGATCTTCAGGTGATGCTTTTGACAGATTTTTTCTGATGGTGTAAAGCGTTTAGACAAGAAAAAACCGCTCCCTGGAGCAAGGTCCAGGCAAAGCTCTTCACGATCGCCTGCCAAAAGGCCGCAAGCAAAAGCGTCAGGAGACGGGACAAAGAGCTGCTTCGAGCGTTTGCAGCAGCATATGACGGCATTGCTGGGATAAAGGAAGTCCTGCCGAACGAATTCGACAACGAGCCATGGGAAGATAACGGAGGCAGCGTTTCCTCCTCGGCCTGCCGTTCTTGACCTTGCCAAGAAGAGCCGAGTTGACGCTGAAGAGCTGATGATTTTTCTCGAAGCCCTTGCATCCATGACAAGCATTGCCCTGCTTTGCCTGGTGGGCTTTTTTGTGGCACGCGCCAAGTGGGTGTCTGCGGAAACCGAGATTTTTCTGCCGAAACTGATCACCAAGGTGGTTTTACCACCTTATCTGATGAGCAATATTGTCCAGAATTTTGACAGAAAGCAACTGCTCACGACCATTTCAAGCGCACTGGTGCCCATGGCAAGCATGGTCATCTGCTATCTGCTCTTCCGCCTGCTGGCTCTTGTTCTGCGTGTGCAGAAAAAACACCGCGGCCTTTTTGCCGTTGCCGGCACGGTCTCCAATACCATTCTGATCGGCATTCCCGTCAATGTGGCGCTCTTTGGCGAACGTTCCCTGCCCTATGTTCTGCTCTATTTTTTCGCCAATACGCTCTTTTTCTGGATTTTTGGCGCCTATGTACTGGCCTCTGAAGGCACAAAAAGCCAAAAACTGCGCCTCTCGGAAAAGATTCGACAGCTTTTCTCCCCGCCGCTCTGCGGCGTCCTGCTGGGTATTGCCCTGGTCCTGCTTGGCCTGCCTCTGCCCAGGGTCTTGGCCGAGACCTGCCGCTATCTCGGTCAGCTGGCAACACCGCTTGCCCTGATCTTTGTGGGCATTACGCTGGCTCGCGTCACCTGGAGCAAGGCGCACATGGGACGAGACATTATCCTGGGCCTTGTGCTGCGGCTTGTGATTGCCCCCCTTGTGCTGGTGGCGCTCCTGCACCTTCTGCCCCTGCCCCATCATATGGCCCAGGTTTTTATCATTCAGAGCGCCCTGCCCTGCATGGCCATCATCTCTGTCATGTCTGCCTACTATGGTGCTGACAAGGAATACGCGAGTTCCATGGTGGCCTTAAGCACGGTTCTTGGCATGCTCACGGTGCCTGTCTGGATGTCGGTGATCCACACGCTCTTCCCTGTAGGATAATAGGCCTGGACTTGCGCCTTTTTCGCACTGTTTTCAGGCCACGCTGCGGGCCCTGCCCCTCCCACAAAGGATCTGCCATGTTGCAAAAAGTTGCCATTGTCGTTCTCTTGCTTGTGCTTTTTCCCGTGCTTTTGAAGATCGGCTTCTACGTCTTCCTCTTTTTCCTGGGCCTTAGCCTGGTTGCGACGCTCGCCTTTTACCTGGCCCGCAAGAAAATGCTGAGCAATCTGCAGAGACATCTGCGCCACCAAGCCAATGCCTCTTACCAGAATCAGACTGACGATGCCAAAAATATTGTCATCGACGTCAAAGCCGAGCACCGCAACTAAGCACAAGCCTTTTGCCATCACAAGGGGTGCATCCCGTCAATCACCTCGCGCTCAAGGACGAGGCTTGTCAAAGCCAGATCGTTTAGGCTTCCATTGACCAGCCTTTCGAGGGCTATTTGCTATCAAGGTAAAGACACACCTTACAATGCTTCATTCAATATTCAAACCGTTGATGGCGTAATCCAGGGAATATCATGGCCATACTGTCGCCCTCCTGGCAGGGCCGACGCTTACTCTTATCAATCCAGGAAAAAATTGGAGGCAGCGTTTCCTCCCCGGCATACATGCCGAGGTTTCCGCGCTGAATATGTGATGAGCCTTGCCAATACCCAGCCGGCCTCCTTTGAAGAAGTCAATGAAAGCTATTCCATGCGGGAAGCCATCCAGGAGGCCAAGCGCTGTCTGCACTGCAAAAGCCCGCAGTGCCGCACAGGCTGTCCCATCAATAACGAAATTCCCGACTGGATCCATCAATTGGCCCAGGGCAATCTGGGCAATGCCATCCAGATCATCAATACCCGCAGCAATCTGCCGGCTGTCTGCGGACGCGTCTGTGCCCATGAACGCCAGTGCGAAGGCCACTGCATTCTCGGCAAAAAGGGTCAGGCCATGAATATCGGCAAACTTGAACGCTTTGTGGCGGATTTTGATGCACAAATGGGCCTCCATCACGAAGGGCTCGTGCAGAAAAATCGTGGGCGCATCGCGGTGATCGGCTCTGGTCCCGCAGGCCTGACCATTGCCGGTGACATGGCCAGACAGGGTTTTCAGGTGGAAATCTTTGAGATGGAGCCCGAGCCCGGTGGTGTACTGATGTTCGGCATTCCCGAATACCGTCTGCCCAAGGAGGTTGTCCGGCATGAGATAGACCGCATCAAGGCCTTGGGTGCAGTCTTTCACTGCAATACCACCGTGGGCATTGACCTGACCATCGACGATCTCTTTGACCAGGGCTTTGACGCCATCTTCATGGGCACAGGCACCGGTAAACCCAGAAAACTCGATATTCCCGGCTGTGATCTCAAGGGCGTGGAACAGGCCATCTATTTCCTCAGACTGGCCAGTCTCTACAATGCTCAGAGCATCAAACGCGAGGAAGTACCCGTAGC
>JAGADH010000179.1 GCA_017613715.1 Desulfovibrio sp.
GATAGCCAGAAACGTTCCGATCCCTGGCTTCCTGCCGACGAATGGGTCGGTGAACCTACCCATGTTGCTAAGCATGCCGAGAGCTCCTCAAAGCCTGAGATGCCAAGCAAGGACCTTGATAGCCAGAAGCGTTCCGATTCCTGGCTTCCTGCCGACGAATGGGTTGGTGAACCTAGGCCTGTTGCTAAGGCGGCTTCTCTTCGCGAGACGCAAACTCAGACAGAGAATGCTCATGCTGCAGGTGATGACCACTCAGTTCCCCATAAAAGTAACTGGGCAGCCGACTGGGAAGGAGAACGCATTCCCGTTCTGGTTGAGGCGGAAAAAGAAGAGCGAAAGGCTTCAGAGAAAAACCTTCGCCATGACGCTGAAGAATCTGAAGGCAAAACAAATGTGCTCGATTTCATTGAAGGAGCTGTTGAAACAGACGATCTCAATGGAACCTTTGTTTCTCTGTCTGAACAAAAAAGTACGGCAAACGATAAAACGGGCATTGCCCCGGATCCGGCACTTCTTGATCTCGTACGCCGATTGAATATCGCCGTCGAAGACGCCAAACGTGCTCTTGCTGCATCGCAAAGCATGCGCGTAGCCGAAGCAGCTGGCCGCATAGCTGCCGAATGCGATGCCTTCAGTTTTCGAATCCTTGCACGTATCGCACGCTGTGTGGAACAGGCCGGCAAAGCAAGAGATCTGAATGCTCTCAAGGATCTCCTACCAGAGCTTGCACAACAGGTTGAAAGAAACAATATCGCCCTGACACAGATACGCTAATCAAACGCCAGAGCAGCATACGTCTTGCCTTGAAAAAAATTTAAGCGTAAAAAAAGCTATTCTGGCTCTCATCCATCAACCGGCTCAAACATCATGCCTGTTCAAGAGTAAATGCTGAAACGACAGCACGCAGGGAGCATACGCCATGTTCAAAAAAGTTCTTTTACCGATCAGTAGTAAGACCAAAGAAAGGTCGCTGAAAGCCATAGAGGCCGCTACGCAGCTTTCCCCTGAAGAAATTATCCTTCTTCACGTCCTTGATCCCGTACCTGAAATGATCGGCGGAAAGGACAGGCATTTGCTGCAGCAGGAAGCAGACGATGCCGTACAGACAATCTTTACGGAATACGAAACCATCATCAAAAAGAGCGATATCCACTGCACAAAGCTTGTAGATCGTGGTGCTCCCGCCAATATCATTGTCAAAGTTGCCGAACGTGAAAAAGTCGATGTCATTGTCATGTTCAGCGATGGTAGAGACTGCGTAACCGATATGTTGCTAGGTTCCTGTACTGAACGTGTTCTGCGCAATACGCTTACCACCCTGCTCATCATCCGACAATAAAGACGCAAAAAAAGGGACGCAAAACTGACGTCCCTAAGGTATTCTGAAAGGGAAGGCTTGGCCTTCCCTTTTTGCTATTCCACGGTCACGCTTTTAGCCAGATTCCGCGGCTGATCAACATCTTTTCCTAGATAATCAGCCATCTCATAGCTAAAAAGCTGCAGGCAGGGCAAAAGTAAAAAGGCCGTAAGTGGCCCCTGTAGTGCCGGTATTCTCCAAATATCCACGCTATGCAAATCACTTTCTGCATTGGTTAAAACAATAATCTGCCCCTGACGAGATTGAATTTCCACAATATTTGACTTGATTTTTTCATACAGATCATCACGCGGCGCAAGCACAAACGTCGGAAAAGAGGGATCTATCAGTGCGATTGGACCATGCTTCATTTCACCAGCTGCATAGCCTTCAGCATGGATATACGAGAGTTCTTTGAGTTTGAGAGCTCCTTCGAGAGCCAGAGAAAAACAATGACCTCGACCAAGATAAAAAAAACTTTTCGCTTGTGCGTACTTACGTGCAAGCTGGCGTGCCATACTATGCATTTCTGGCAAAGCCGTCTCAAGCATCAAAGGAAGACGCTGCAAGCGTTCAAGATGACGCCGAATGTCATCGTCAGCCAGCGTTAACGAACGCCGACCATAGTAGAGAGCAAGGCAAGCCAGCATAATCATCTGACTTGTCATGGCCTTGGTTGATGCTACGCTTATCTCAGGGCCTGCCTGAGTATACAGTACAGCACCAGCCTCTCTGGCCATGGATGAACCCAGTACATTGCAAAGACCTAGCGTAGGCACATGCAGTTCTTTGGCCATACGCAAGGCGGCAAGGGTATCGGCTGTCTCACCACTCTGACTGATAACCAGGACCATATCCTGCTCAGGATCGAGCAAAAGACGTTCTTTATAGCGAAACTCTGAGGCAATTTCGACCTGTACAGGAATTCTCGCCCAGTCTTCAATGAGATGCTGTCCCCAAAGTCCTGCATGAAAGGATGTACCGCAGGCAATGATATGAAGACGTTTAGGAACAGGCAAGGCATCGAGTTCGGGCAAAAGCACGCGACCATCGTCAAGTCGGCCAGAGAGAGCATCACTGATGACTTTGGGCTGCTCAAATATTTCTTTAAGCATAAAGTGCCTGTAGCCACCTTTCTGTGCTGCCTGCATGTTCCATTGAATCTGCTGAGCCGGTCTTTGGATCTCGTTCAGATCTGAACTTCTCCAAAGGGTATAATTTTGGCTATCAGCAACAAGAATGTCTCCGTCCTCGAGAAAAATCACATCACGCGTATAGGCAAGAAAAGCGGGAATGTCCGAGGCAATGAAATTTTCTCCTATCCCCCTGCCAAAGATGAGCGGAGCTGACAATCTGGCAGCATAGAGTTTATTCGGATCATCCCTGTCAAGAAGACAAATGGCATATGCACCATGCGCCAGCTGCAAAGCTGCTGAAAGAGCATGTAGAAGGTCGTGTTCTTCAGCCAGCCTATCTTCAATGAGATTAACGAGGACTTCACTGTCGGTATCCGACGCAAAACGATAGCTTTTCTGAAGAAGTTCCTCTCTGATCTCGAGATAATTTTCAATGATGCCATTATGAACAATGGCCAGGCGTTTGGAATTGCTCAGATGGGGATGCGCATTGCGCTCTTCAGGAACACCGTGCGTTGCCCAGCGGGTATGGCCAATGGCGCACGTCACAGTAAGGGCATTACGTTCTTGCTGAAATTTCTCAGATAAATTTTTCAATTTGCCCTTGGCACGCACAACCTGCAATTCACTGTTCAGGACATAGCCCACGCCGGCAGAATCGTAGCCCCGGTATTCGAGGTGTTCCAGCCCTTCAAGCACAATGGGAACAGCAGGTCTGTGACCGCAGTAGCCGATAATTCCGCACATAGCTGACCTCACAAAACTGTAAAGGAAGGATGCGATTAACCGTCAAGTCTGTCGGCTTTTTCAAAGTGGACATCTGTGATCTTAGCTCGCTTCAGCAGCTGCTCGATAAAAAGCGAACGTATACTGTCACCAGCCTCACGAGCCGCACCGTTCTCCATAATGCTCTGAATTCGCTCCCAGTCTTCCTCTGATGCCTGCTGAATTGCCTGGACATGAAAAATACCTGCCCCGCGAGTGCCATCAATCTTTTTAAGAGCAAAGACCTGAGCAAGCCATTCACCGGCTTTGGCATCAAAACAAGCGCGCGAAAGATCCTGATTCTCCACAAAAGGTTCAACAGGTCCTGAACGCTCAACAGCTTTCGTACTTTCCATATGCCGCTGTGCTTTTTCTTCCTGAGAGACAGGGCCATTCTTCAATTCCTTGCGCAGCTCCGAAGCCTTTGTCATAGCAGCTTCCTGAGCTTTTTGCTCGCGCAGTGTCTTTTCTATTTCAGCCTTGACCGTTTCAAAGGGTTTGAGCGATTCCTTTTCAATGCTGTCCACACGCACAACCAGGACATCATCTCCTGCCTGTAGTAAAGTATCCACTGGCGTGCCAGAAAGGATCAAAGCTGCATCGGCAGGAGTGAAATGCATTTTTTGCACAAATTCATCGGCGCTGAGCAGAGCACTCTTCTCAGCCTTTAGCCCGTAGCGCGCAGCAGCAGCATCAAGATCCTTTCCGAGTAAGGTCTCCTCAAGAAGATTCTCCCCTACTTCACTCACTTTATCACGGCCTTCTTCCTTGGCCATGCTTTTCAAAAGCTCTTCTTTCACTTCATCAAAAGAAGAGACTTTTTCAGGACGTTTCTCATGAACCAAAATCAGATGGAGACCAAACTGTGTAGAGACAGGATCTTTTGAAACAACACCTGCGTCCTGACTGAAAGCTGCTTCTTCAAAGGGCGGAACAGTAACTCCGCGCTCTATCCAGCCAAGATCTCCGCCAGGACCTGCGGCATTAGGCTGATTATAGGCATCTGCCAGCTCTGCAAAAGATTTCCCTTTGGAGAGCTCCGTCTGGATTTCACGAATTTTTGATAAAGCCTTGCTACGTTCTTCGTCAGTGGCATTTTCGTTCAGCGGCACAAGAATATGGGCAGCGCGGACAGCCTCTTTTTGGGTATATTTTGTCAGATTCGCCGCATACCATTTTTGAGCAGCTTCCAGCGAAATAGTTTTGGGATCAACGAGCTTATCAGGCGATAGGCAAATTGAAGTAATTTGTGCCTTCTTAGGAATCGTAAAATTCACAGTATGCTCATCATAAAACTTTTTTACTTCATCTTCATTCACAACGGCTTGATTCAGAAAATCGTCCGCAGGCACAAAAATGTAGTCGAGGATGCGCTTTTCAAACATAAATTGAAAACGCCTGTGAGCGAGAGCTGGATCTACCCAAACGGTAGACGAAACGAGCTCAAGCATTTTGTCATACAACAACTCTTCACGCATTTGTTGCTCAAAGTCGACAGTTGAAATACGCAGAGCATTAAGACCACGCTCGTAGGATGCTTTATCGAGTTGTCCTTTATCGTTCAAAAAAAGTGGATTCTGCTCAATGGCACGACGTAATTCAAGAGGACTGATACTGAGCCCAAGACGTTTTGCCTCCTGAAGCACAAGTAAACGGGCAATCATATTTTGCAAAACCAAGCGGCCGAGGTGCTGAGCCTTCAGCTGCTGATGCGAAGTGCCCTGGCTCATCAATTGTTGCTCAATCCGCTGATAACGCTTATAAAATTGAGGTTCAAGAATGGCTTCGCCATTGACTTGAGCCATCACTCGGCTGGAATCGGTCTCCGTAAAACTTCCGATACCCCAGAAGACAAAGACCAAAATTATAACTCCAAAGGCTAATTTCACAAGAAAAGATTGTGTATTAGAACGTATCGCATCAAGCATCACTGCACCTCAAGGCTGACAATAGAAGAAATGAGCGACTAATCTACACTTTTTTCCAGCAGCTCTCAAGTTCGATTTCGAGAGTACACAAGGCGAGTATTCTTGACAGCTGCCGAGCGCTCACGTAAAAAGCCTCAATTAGATATTTTTACGTTTATCAAGATTTCGGAGCGTGGCGCAGCTTGGTAGCGCACCTGCTTTGGGAGCAGGGGGTCGAAGGTTCAAATCCTTTCGCTCCGACCAATAAAATCAAGCACTTACAGGATTTCCTGGTAAGTGCTTTTTTTTGCGACACAGTGATGCTGAGTGCACGAGTGCTTGAGCCATTCCCATTGGGCGTTGGAACACGTCGCACATTCGCCTGAGGCGGGCGGCAAAAGCCTAGAGAAGATCTCGGAAACAATCGCTTCTGAGACTTTTTATACAGTCTGCACGGCCTGCACGGGTCTGACGTCCGCCCAGCCCCCGCGCCCTTGCCGGGTATGCCACAATCGCGCATTTGCTTGAGCCAGAGATCCGAGGTCGTGCCCAAGGCGCAAGAAAGCCGCAGGGCCATGTCCCGGAAATGGCGACGCGGCCGTTCAAAATAGGGAAACCATCTTTTGCGACACGCCGATGTGCGACGCGAATGCGGCAGCGCTCATGCCGAGCGGCGCAAGGTACAATTCCTTCAGGATGTCGTCGGGGGTCGGGAAGGAGGCCTGCTCCTCTCCATCTTCGTCTCAAACCGATGCGGCGACAGCCTGCAGGACGGCGTCGGAGATGAACGAATTCAGAGAGACTCCCCGAGCTGCGGCCGCGATGCTTGCCTGCCGGTAGATCTCGGGGTCGAGCCGCAAGGCGAAGTTTCCCTTGCGCTCCTTGCGCGGGCTGACGCCGTGCCGCTCGCATTCCTCAAGAAATATGCGCAGTGATTCGGCGCCTTCCCTGCGAAGCCCTTCAAGGTCGGCCGCGTAGAAGTCCGCGCCGCCGTTCAGCTCCGCGAACTCCCCACGGAACATCTCGATTTCCGGGTCGTAGGCGATGACGGCCTTGTAGCCGCCGTCGAATTCCATGACGTTCTTCATGGCGTGACTCCATGCTGTTCCAGCCACTTGCGTAGGCTCGCCACCGCGCCCTTGTCCATGTCAGGTCCAGGATGCGGCCGGTGAAACACGCGGACTTCGTTAAAAAGAAAAATGCAGACGCGCGAGCCTTCCCGCTCGGTGATCTCCGCTCCAAGCTCCGCTAGCAGTGCTTAGATATCCGACCAGCGTATGCCGCCGGATACGGGATGGGCAAAAACTTGTGAAAGAGTGCTGGCATGCTTGCTCTTCATAGAGAAATAATATCAATTTTTAATATCATGTAAATGGTTAACTAACAATGAGTTAAACATAAACAGCGTGCAGGTTGTTACCATGACAATCTGCTCGCTGCTGTTATGGGCGTTGCTTCCGCGTCAGGCGTCCTTCCGGCTTTCCGCTTCCGGCTACTCGCCGTCTTCAAGAAAGTCTTCCAGCTGCGGCTCGTCGTCCTCCTCAAAACCGCCACAGATAATGTGCGGCGTCTTGATGTACTGATGACGTACCGTGCACCAGCACGCGACTCTGTCGGTCACCTTGCAGTCCTTGCCGATCATGTCGACGCTGTATGGCGTACGGATATCAGCGAGTTCTACAATTCTTCAACACAGACGGAAACCGCGCATGGCAATCCTTGTAGGTGCTTACCGTCTATCTGAACTCACTGGCAATCTTCTGCCTTCCATGGCCATTGATACCGAGCCCTTGCAGGAGCCGGTGCCTGTGAAGCAGGGGGGCGAAGGTTCAAATCCTTTCGCTCCGACCAATAAAATCAAGCACTTACAGGATTTCCTGGTAAGTGCTTTTTTCTTTCCAAACACCATCCCAGCACCGAAAGTCAAGATCCAAAAGGGATGGTCAACAAAACTAAATTCCGTCAACAAATCAATCGCATTTCTCACGTTGGTCAACGTTAATTCTCAGGTGAAAACCGAAATAAGTTGCGCCGTGCCGGCTAGTGCTGGATAACGGCTGGAAATACGTACCAGGATTGCCGGAGGCTCGTCACAATATGTCAGAATGAAGATCCGTCAGAGATAACGTCCAAGTCGCTCCACAGAAAAAATCCTAATCGGACTCTGTTATGGGCATCCGTTAACGTGACCACCCAGGGAATAGACCATGCTTCTTGCCTTTGAACTTGTTCCGCCCCTTCAGGAGGAAAGCTTTCACCATGCCACTGCCCCTCTTGCAGGCTGGCCGCTCCTATTCTAAAATAGGACGTGAAAATGTATGCGGTGCATGCGAAAAAGGTTCTGCTTTATTTAAAAGGCAGGATGGACGAGGGAAGGGTATGTCCCCCCGTTTGAATTTTTCTGCAACGTTCTACTGACCGAGAGCAGAGTGTTCAGGCGTCGTCAAACAGCTTTTGCGGCTATGCCGGCGAAGACCAAGATAATTGCAGCTCAGCGTCCGCCATCTGCCGGGATCGACATAGTAACCTGCGGTCGCAGCGCGCCGTTCTGTGAGGTCGGGCTCCTCATCGTGATCTTGCTGACATTCCACCTCTCTTCCTAGCTTCTGCTGCAAAATGGTCTCTCTTCAACCCGACCTCTTCCTCGTCTATACTCTGGCCTAACTCGTTAATGCTGCGCGGCAGGGCTCGACGCTCTTTTGCAGGCATTATAATCCTGATCTGCTCCCAGAAGTTGTAGAACATGTCGGCCCTGGCCTTCAGAAACAGAATTTGTGTTAAGCAAGGAGCGTCAGGATCACAATCGTCTTCGCTCTTTTCCGTCGAATTCCAGAAGGCTCGGTAGGCAAGTCAATTCAGGCAGCCCGTGCTGTAGCCAAGAAGAGGGTTTCTTCATTTCATCTCCAACGCACTTCACAATAACAATTTTAATGCCAGATCCCGGCAGATCGGCTGTTCCAGGCCAGGAAAGAACAGCCAAAAAGCCGACGCATGGAGAGAACGGAACTTCTTGTGGTGACATCAAATGCTCTTGAGGTTCGTATCCCCATAAACAACGCAGGCCTGGCAGAAGAAGCTCAGATCGTCAACACTTATCCTTAAGATTCAGAGGAACATACCAACTCTTGATAACGTTGAGTAAGCAACTATTGAGCATTGGTTCCCTTGTGAATCGCTGACTCAAGATCAAAGGAGTATGCATCTAGGCTTTTATTGATCATAACTCCTTGTTTTTTTGCAAACATCTTTTTCTCTCGACTCCTTTCAAAGCCTATAAATCATTTCTGGAGAATACTATGAAAAAAATCATTAATCTTTGTTTTTTTGCATTTATATACATTTCTCTTGCTGGCTGTAATTTAGAGAGTTACTCACAGATAAAACTTTCGCAACTTTTGGATAAACAAAATAAAATTAATTCAATCATAAAAGTTGAAGTCTCAAAATGCCAAGATGATAATAACAATCCTTCATCAGATCTACTCCAAGCAAACGAAACTGTTTCTGAACTATTTGAAGATGCAAAATTAATGGAATGCAAAGACAAGGGCTTAAATACTTTTGCATTATATAATGTACCAATTACTGTTGGCGATATTTCTAAAGACAAAGCAACAGCAAAAGGCATTTCAATAATAAAAGATAAAGACGACTATGTAAACTTTATGTTATCAGAAGAAGCAAGAAATTATCTTAAAAAATCGGAAGATATGGATTTAGTTGCATATATAAAATTTACAAACGACTCAAATAATAATATAAAAATTTACCCACACGCTGTCTATGTTGATAAAATACCCTACGCTGACCTTACTCCTTATCAGAAAAGCTTAGAGATAGAAAGCAACAAAACTATTAAAATAGAACTATCAGATGTATCTTGCAGTTTTGTCATTGAGCATGGATACGCTCCTCTTTATAAGCTTGAATATGATAACAAAGACAACTGTTCCAAGAGCCAATCAAAGTCTCAAAAGCAGAAAAATTAATAGATTGAAAAGCCCCACTGAATTTACTTTAAAGATATACTTATATAACTGAATCAACTGAAGAGTAAAACGCTAGACACCCTGGTGCATCCGGGGTGAAGACATGATTATTCACTATTGAAAGCAAAGCAAGTATATCATATTAAAATAAAGAAACTTTAGAATATTTATAAAAAATGCTTATTTAACGTTTCCAAAAAGAATCATTTTATATTACATTAAATCAATTAAATTCAGCCAATTAGGTATTTTCTATCAGAAATTAGCTAACGCATTTTTATACATTAGTACATTCGCGATCATCATTAATAAAATTAAATCGCAGGCAAACAATGTTAAAAATATTATATATTATAATATATTTCTTAATAGCTAGCACCCAAATTGCGTACGCAGAAGAATCTGATGTTTTTGCCAAAGATAAATACAATGACGTTATAAATGATATATTTCAAAATAGGTATATGCACAAAGAAACTCTTGATATGTATGCTGAATTTTTAAAAAACAAAACCATTTGTGTTGGTGGTGCTCCTGCTGTTTATTTTAATTACAAAGTCGTTGGAAATGCCACAAAAGAAAAAGGCTATCCTATTTATATTTCACTGCATGGTGGCGGCAAAACAACAAAAGAAGAGAACGATCAGCAATGGCAAAACCAGATCGACCTCTACAACATTCCTTTCGGCATATATATTGCACCACGAGCTCCTTGGAATGATTGGGATATGTGGTTTAAAGAACCAATTGATAGAATTATAGAAGAATTTATTAAAGTTTTTTATTACTCTAAGTATACCATTGACCTTAATCGTATTTATCTTTTAGGCTATTCGGCCGGAGGGGACGGAGTTTGGCGGCTTGCAACGCGTATGCCGGATGCTTTTGCGGCAGCATCTATGATGGCAGGCCATCCTGGAGACGTTTCACTGGTCAACCTATATAATCTACCGTTCATGATATGGGTGGGAGAAAACGATTCTGCCTATCATCGCAATGAGGAATGTGCTCAACGCATCCAGGAACTTGCTCAATTAAGAAAGCGAAGCAATGATCAAGGGTATCTTTTTTCTGGACATATTGTCCAAGGAAAAGGTCATTGGATGGATCATGAGGATGATGCTGCTCTTAGTTGGATAAGCAAATTTACACGCAATCTTTACCCAAATCATGTCATCTGGCGTCAGGAAGAAGTTTTACGATGCCACATGTACCAGTTAGAAGTTGATATCAATAAAGCGCAACGAGGAATGGAAGCAATTGTTGATTTCGATTATGCAAATAATTCCATAACTGTAAAAAAATCTGATTACGATATTTTATACATTAATATAAATGATGATATGTTTGATATGGATAAAAATATTAAAGTTTTTAACCAAGCAAGAAAAATTATTTTTGAAGGAATTGTAGAGCGCAAAAAGAGTCAACTTCTCCATTCTTTACATGTTTATGGTGGCATCTATGCGAAATACCCCGGCCAAATTGCAATTCATAAAAAGTATCTCATCTAATAGCATAGATTATGGCCAAATTTTTGCCAGAAGTTAATTATTAGAAAATTAATAAGATTACAAGCAACAATAGACAAATCAGGCAATATTTACTAGAAAATATTTTTATGCTTTTAGTTCATCGTATTATTTCATTATAAAAATGTTGTTTAGCTCAATCGCATTTTAAAAGCATAAGTCATTAAGTAAAAGCAATTCAACAAATTAATAACAATATATACCAGTCACACAGGTTCTATCATTCAAAAATTAAATGGTATCTATTAATAATATATTTTACAAGCAATATTATATAAAAACTAGGCGTGGTTAACCTATTAATTGCGAATACCACATTACTTAAACAATAAAACCACTAAAAGATTTTGGATTAGAACGATGAAAAAAATCATTCTTTGTATGGCGCTATTTTCTCTTCTGCTGTGCGGGCAAGCTATGGCAGAAAGACATGTTTTTGACTCAAAGAGTGGTAAATTTAGCGTTGATGTACCTGAAGACTGGACAGCCAACGTCATTCGCGAA